>CABZMF010000002.1:0-35000 GCA_902526795.1 uncultured Fidelibacterota bacterium | reverse complement strand
TACTTTATTACCCGCGTTAATTTCCAAATTGTCAAATATCTAAAATTTTTGTGGAGCTGACAGGGATCGAACCTGCGACCTATTCCGTGCAAGGGAATTGCTCTCCCAGCTGAGCTACAGCCCCAAATTAATGGTGGGCCTACGTGGACTCGAACCACGGACCTCATCCTTATCAGAGATGCGCTCTAACCAGCTGAGCTATAAGCCCCATATGTAAACTCTAAAAAGTTATGTAGAACCTTATCTGTTAAACCTGTTCGACCGTATCTTACTTTATACTATTATAAAGTAGATTACTCCCTGAAAGGAGGTGATCCAGCCGCACCTTCCGGTACGGCTACCTTGTTACGACTTAGTCCCAGTTACCTGCCTTACCTTAAACAGCTCCCTCCTTGCGGTTAGGATACCATCTTCGGGTACTGCAGACTTCCATGACTTGACGGGCGGTGTGTACAAGACCCGGGAACGTATTCACCGTAGTGTGCTGACCTACGATTACTAGCGATTCCTGCTTCATGAAGTCGAATTTCAGACTTCAATCTGAACTGGGGATAGTTTTAAAGATTGGCTCCTCCTCGCGGGATTGCGACTTTTTGTACTATCCATTGTAACACGTGTGTAGCCCTGGGTATAAGGGACATACTGACTTGACATCATCCCCACCTTCCTCCCGGTTATTCCGGGCAGTCTATCTAGAGTCCCCACCATTATGTGCTGGCAACTAAATATAGGGGTTGCGCTCGTTGCAGGACTTAACCTAACATCTCACGACACGAGCTGACGACAGCCATGCACCACCTGTGATAGTGTTTAAAAGCAAGCTTCTAAAGGGATTTCTTTTCAGAAAACTTTCACTAACATGTCAAACCCAGGTAAGGTTCTTCGCGTATCATCGAATTAAACCACATGTTCCACCGCTTGTGCGGGTCCCCGTCAATTCCTTTGAGTTTCAATCTTGCGATCGTAGTCCCCAGGCGGAGTATTTATCGCGTTAGCTACGGCACTGAAAGGGTCGAATCTCCCAGCACCAAATACTCATCGTTTACGGCGTGGACTACCAGGGTATCTAATCCTGTTCGCTCCCCACGCTTTCGTACCTCAGCGTCAGTTTTGAGCCAGAAGGCTGCCTTCGCATTTGACTTTCCTCATGATATCTACGCATGTCACCGCTCCACCATGAATTCTGCGTTCCTCTCTCAAACTCTATTTTAACAGTTTTGGATGCACTTTCTTAGTTAAGCTAAGATATTTAACATACAACTTATTAAAACGCCTACGTACCCTTTACGCCCAGTAAATCCGGACAACGCTAGCACCCCTCGTATTACCGCGGCTGCTGGCACGAAGTTAGCCGGTGCTTTCTTGTATGGTACCGTCATTGACGAATGGTATTAACATTCGAAATATTTCTTCCCATACGACAGAACTTTACATTCCTAAAAACTTCATCGTTCACGCGGCGTTGCTGCATCAGGCTTTCGCCCATTGTGCAAAATTCCTTACTGCTGCCTCCCGTAGGAGTCTGGACCGTATCTCAATTCCAGTGTGGCTGATCATCCTCTCAGACCAGCTACCGATCTTCGTCTTGGTAGGCAATTACCCTACCAACTAACTAATCGGACGCAAACCTATCTCAAAGTGTAAGCCGAAGCCTACTTTAACAACTGTGCTCCGAAGAGCCCGCTGCATTATTTGGTATTAGCACTGGTTTCCCAATGTTGTCCCAATCTCTGAGGCAAGTTGTTTACGCGTTACTCACCCGTTCGCCAGTTTACTAATCATCCGAAGATAATTTTCTCCTTGACTTGCATGTATCAAGCACGCCGCCAGCGTTCGTCCTGAGCCAGGATCAAACTCTCAATTGTATATTTTAAGTTTGTTTGGTGCCTAAGCACCAAGTTGTCTAACTGCAGGATTAAAAGACAAAGGTTCTACATAGTAAATTATCAAATAACTAAAAAATAAACTTTACGTTTTTCTGACGCAAAGCTTGGTAAATTATAATTGTTTTTAAGAATTACCTACTAAAAAAATAAAAAAAGATTTTTTAATTTTCTAAAGTAAAATTCCAGCAATTGTTGCGGTCAACCATGATGCAATTGCTCCTCCAAACATGGCTTTGGTTACAAGCTTAGCTAAATCTCTCTTTCTATCTGGAGCCATTGCTCCAATTCCTCCAAGTTGTATACCTATCGATGCAAAATTTGAAAATCCACATAATGCATAAGTTGAAATGATTGCACTTCTTTCAGATATAATTCCATCTCTAATTAAAATTTGTAAATCTCCGTATGCAATTAGTTCGGTTAAAACAATTTTTTTTCCCATAAGCATACCAACTAATTGCGCTTCATTCCATGGTATGCCCATGGTCCAAGCAAGAGGACGAAATATTATTCCAAATATTTCTTCCATTGATGTTCCTCCAAAAGAAAGAAAATAATTGATCATCGAAACAAATGATATAAATGCAATTAGCATTGCAGCAATATTTGCTGCAAGCTTTAGTCCATCTGTTGCTCCATTACTTAAAGCTTCCATTGCATTAATATTAGTTTGTTCTATTTCTATATTTATGTCTCCTAAAGTCTGTGAATTCTCTGTTTCGGGGTAAATTATTTTAGCAACAACTAGGGCTGCTGGCGCGGACATCACTGAAGCTGCAAGTAAATGACCAGCAATGCCTTGGATATCAGTTAGCCAAGATACATAAATAGCCAAAACTCCTCCTGAAACAGTAGCAAAACCTCCAGTCATGACTGCCATTAATTCTGATTTTGTCATTTTATTTACAAAAGGTCGGACCATTAATGGAGATTCAGTTTGGCCAAGAAAAATGTTTCCTGCTACACTTAAGGTTTCAGAACCACTTGTTCCAAGAGTTAATTGCATTCTTTTCGCAATGAATTTTATTATTACTTGTAATATTCCAAAATGATATAGTACACCAACCAAACTAGAAAAAAATATAATTGTCGGTAATGTAGAAAAAGCAAAATTAATTAGCGCAGGATGAAATCCGACACCATCAACGTAAGATTTAAATAAAAAATCTGATCCTGATGAAGAAAAACCTATTAATATTTTAATGGATTTATCTAAAAATGAAAAAATTGGTGCACCAAATGGGGTTTTAAGAATGAATAAAGCAAAAATTAACTGAAGAATAAGTCCATATATAACTGTCTTTAAATTTATTGAACTTTTATTATCAGAAAGTAAATATGCAATTGAAAGTAAAGTAAGTATTCCTAAAATGCCTATCAAGCTTCCCATAGTGATTTATAGATTTTGAGCTCCTTGGAGTTCAGAGGTCCTTTGTTCTTTATTTTTTATTTTTGAATGCTCTTTTAACATTTCGATAATTTTCTGATCCAGTAAATCATCTGATAATTTATTTTTATTTGATTCTTTCTTATAAAATCTTTCGATCTCAGCTTTTTGACTTTCATTTTTTTCTAAAGCTTCTTTAATAAAATCATCAACATCTTTAGAAGAAACAGACAATTCATTTTTTGAAATAATGGCTTTTCTTAATAAAAACCATTTTAAGTTGTTTTCTGCAAACTGCTTATATTGTTCCCTAATCTGATTTTCATCTACTTCTTGATTTTTTTGATTTTGCTTAACTTCATTTACAATATTATTTAAATAATTTTCAAGCATAGAAGTTGGAAGAACTGGATTAACTATTTTAACAAATTGATCTATCAATGATGAATTAAACATCTCGTCAGACTTTCTTTTATATTCATTATCTATACTTCTATGAACATTTTTTTTCCATTCATTAACATTCTTACAGTTTGGATCCATTTGTTTCACAAATTCATCATCTAGCTTTGGAGGAACTCTTCTTTGAATTGCTTCTATTGAAAATTCATAATTTTTTTCTCCTTCACCCATATCAATCTTAATTACTACTTTATCTCCCTTATTTTTTGATATAAAAGATTTTGCCTTATCTTCAATAATTGGGTCTTGACCTATTGCAATATATTTTTTTTCTTTTTTACCAATAATTGGTAAACCTGAATCATCAAGTTCTTGCATATCAACAATTAGAAAGTCACCATCCTTAGATCCTTTCTCAATTTGTTCTGCCTTTGCTTGAGAATTAAGAATATTATCAATTGTCTTATCGACTTCTTCTTGATTTGAAACGAAACTTATTCTTTCAACAGAAACCATATTTTTCTTGAATTTTGGAAGCTTTAATAAAGGCTCAATTTCAAACTCTGATTTAAACGAAAGATCATTTTCATATGAGAAATCTATATCTTTTAATTGGGCTTGATTAATAGGAGTTAATTTTTCTTTTTGAAGAGCCATTATATAATATTTTTCACAGAACTCTTGAACAAAACCCATTTCTACGGAATTAATATATTGTGACAAAAGGATATTCTCGGGTACCTTTCCTTTTCTAAATCCAGGTAGCTTTATCTCCTTTGCGACTTTCTTTTTAGCCGCATCAAAATCATTTTTAATATCTTCCCAGTTGGCTTTAATAAATAGCTCATAGGTGTAGTCATTTATTTTTTTTGACTTAATTGTAAGATTCATTGTTTTAACCTATAGGTACAACCTTCAATTGTTCGCATGAAAGATTCCAATTGATTATGTGTACATATTAAGTCTTCAACAGGCTCGTATGAATCAGAAGGATAAGAATCTTCATCATACTCCCTTAAAAAATTAGATTCAAACTTGATTACCATATCATCAAGAACTTGCTTATGTAGTTTTTTGCTCCTTAAAAAATTTAATTGGAGATTAATTTTACCATTTGATGATAATCTAAAAAGTGGAAGTAATCCATAATCAGAATCACAACGAAATGTCATTGTTCCAAAATCCTCACCACTTCCCCAACTTACTTCATCTGAGGTTTTTTCTGAAAAATCGACTAATTCGATGCAATGCATTGCAACATCACTTTCACATGATTGATTCAAATGTTCGATAAACGTTTTTTTTGACCATTTAGACATACTTTTTACCTCCGCAAAACTATTTAAAATAGTATGATTTTGACCAAAAATTTACGATTTTTAATAAAGAATTAAAAACTAAATCTTATGTTTTTGAAATTAATTTCTTAAAGGTTTACCTGTCTTTAAGAAGTGGGCAATTCTTTGCTGTGTTTTTTCTTCTCCAGCCAATGACATAAAAGATTCTCTTTCAATATCAAGAACATATTGTTCGTCAACCTTAGACATTAAACCACCCTTATTTCCGCCACTTAGAACGAATGCTGTTTTTGAAGCAACTAGTTCATCATGCTCAGATATTTTTCCTTGTGCTTTCATAGCTTTCAAACCAACAGATGCCATAGTTCTTAATGTCATTCCTGGTAAGGAAAGATCATCTCTATACTTTGGTGATTCATAACCAGCTTCAGATAGTTCTAATACTTTCTTTTTTCCTAAGGCAAGAAGATGTTCAGAGTTCATGCATATAGTGTCAGATTTTCTCAACCAACCTTTCTTTAAGGCATCAGTTGCACTTTTTGAAACAGTTAGTGGATTAACTAAGCCAATTGCTTGACGACCAATATTCATATTGAAGTTTTTAGCATCATTGTTTTCTAATAAATTTAAAATAACTCTGAGATGGCCTCCAGCACCAGGTATTAAGCCTTGAATTGCTTCAACTAAACCAGCATAAAGCTCACCAGCTGCAACAGTATGGGTTGAACATGCGTAAAATTCGAATCCTCCTCCAAGTGCTAAATTAAATGGGCAAGTAATAACAGGATATTTAGAATGCCTAATTCTTTGAGTCACATCTTGCATCTCTTTTACACCAGCATCCATTACTTGAAGATTTCCAGAATCGATTGCCATTTTAAAGTCATTTACGTTTGCACCTGCGCTCCAATTTTTACCTTGGTGTCCCATAACCATACCTTTGTACTTGCCAGTTTCTAATAAATCAAGCGCATCTTTAACAATTCCAACCATTGATCTATCGATAGGATTAAAAGCTGGTACAAAAATTGAATTAAACTCAACATTAAGCACACCATCACCAATATCATGAATACTAGCACTCCAGTCTCTCTTTAACATTGTTTTAGAATTTTTGTATAGACTTAAATTAAGAGTTTTATTATTACTCTCTTGAACTAAAACTTTTTTCTTAACAGGACAATAATAGGTTAGCTTACCATCAATAATTTCATAAAAAGATTTTCTTCCTGAGGCCAACATTTCATCAACCCATGTAGGAACTTTTCTATTTTCCTCTTTCATTCTATTTACAGATTTTTGTACACCAATAGCATCCCATGCATCAAAAATTCCAATATCCCTAGCAAAACCCCACTTCATAGCATTATCAATTTCAATTATACTATCAGCTATTTCAGGAATTAATTCAGCTGAATAGGTGAACATTGGAGCATTTACTTCCCAAAGAAATTTTGCACCTACGTCGTCAAGATATGTAATTGCAGACAATCTTTTCTTGAGATCCTTAATTGGTCTACCAACCCTAATTGTATCAAAAAACCTCTTTTTAGTTGGTGTATATTCCATTGTATCAAAATCAAGAGATAAAATTTCCTTTCCTTCTTTTTTATACCAACCTTGGCCAGATTTTTGGCCTAGTCTTCCGTCCCCAACTAACTTTACTAGTAGATCTGGTGCTTTAAATTTTTGTCTTTCTTCTTCACTTTCAGTTGTAACTCTATCAAACATGTTATTCATAACATTAAGTGCAGTATCCAATCCCACAACATCTTGAGTTCTAAAATATGCACTTTTAGCATTACCAATTAATGTACCAGCGAGTGCATCTACATCTTCAACAGTCAATCCAAATTCCATAGCTTTATGAAATGTTAACGGGCCGCTAGCATTGATTAATCTATTTCCAATAAAACCTGGGGTATCTTTAGCATGAACTATACCTTTTCCTAGAGTAGTTTCACCAAATTCAGTTACGGTATCGTATACTTCATCAGAAGTTTTTGGACCTTTGACCAATTCAAGTAATCTTAAATATCTAGGAGGATTAAAAAAGTGTGAGATTAAAAATCTGGCTTTAACATCTTCAGGTAGTACTTCAACTAAATTAGCTAATGGTATTCCAGATGTATTTGATGCAAGAATGGCATTTTCTTTCAAATGAGGTAATAAACTTTTATAAACAGAGTGCTTTATTTCAATCTTCTCAGCAACCGCTTCAATAATTAGATCACAATCTTTTAGTTTTTCAAGGTCATTATCATAAGTACAAGGAGTAACTAATGATGCATTTTTACTGGAAAACAATGGTGCAGGTTTTAATTTTTTTAAACCTTCAACACCATTTTTAGATAAATCATCATTTATATCAAATAATAAAGATGGTATACCAGCATTAGCAATATGGCCGGCAATTTGTGCGCCCATTACTCCAGCGCCTAATACAGCACATTTCTTAATTTCAATACTCATTTTATCCCCTTTTAATTATAGTAGTAATTCCTTGACCAGTACCAACACACATTGTTGCAAGGCCCATTGATTTATCTTGTTGTTCAAGCACATTTAATAATGTTGTAATGATTCTTGTTCCAGATATACCTAGGGGATGTCCTAATGCAACTGCACCACCATTTAAATTAACCTTATTTATATCCCAATTTGATTTTTTAATACAATACAATGCTTGTGCAGCAAACGCTTCATTCAGCTCAACAGCATCAATATCATCCATTGTAAGACCAGCTTTTTCTAATGCTTTTTCTGTGGCAGGAACAGGGCCCGATCCAAACATTTTCCAGTTTACACCAGCTACAGCTCTTCCTTCAACAAATGCTCTAATCTTTAGACCATGTTCATTGGCAAATTTTTCACTGGTGATTAGCATGGCTGATGCTCCAATAGAAAACGGGCTACTTGTAGCAGCGGTAACTGTTCCATCAGCTCTAAAAGCAGGGTTCAAAGATTTAATTTTTTCTTTATCAGGATTTCTTGGACCACTGTCTTTATCAATTACTGTCCCATCTTCAAGCGTAATTGGGATTATTTCATTATCAAACTTACCCGCATCACGTGCGGCAACTGCTTTGTTGTGAGATGAAAAAGAAAATTCCTCTTGTTCTTCTCTAGAAATTTCTAGTTCGTCAGCAAGCAATTCAGCACCTTCTCCCATAGATATGTAGTAATCTTGTTCAGCAAGTTTAACATTAAAATCAGGCGCAAATCCTCCCTGCGGAATCGTAAACATGTCTTCAACACCACCAGCTATTCCAACGTCAATATCTCCAGCTTCTATAGCAGAACTAATCAAATGAAGCGATGTCATAGCTGATCCACAATATCTATTAATAACGTTAGCTGCAGCAGTTTCAGGAATTCCTGCTAAAATTGATGCTCCTCTAGCAACTAGCATACCGGTCGGACCTTCTGGAAATGCGCAACCTAATGAAACATCTTCAATAAGGTTAACATCTAGTTCTTTATTTCTATCCAAAAGTCCTTTGATAACTTGACCAGCTATTTCATCAGATCTCATGCCAATCATAGGGCTACCTTTTGTACCAATGGGAGACCTAACCCCATCAATAATTACAGCTTTAACACTCATTTTTCCTCCTTAGAAGCTCTGAACTGGATAACCACCAGCTTCAACTACTTTTTCTCCGATTATTTTTTTCATTCCTATTGTATCTGATGTTAAAGATAATCTTTTATTTAGAAAGTTAAGCTTATCATCTAGTTCAGAAGGAATGTCACCATCATATATACTATTTAAAATCTTATTAGCATATTCCATAACTCTGATTCCTTGCTCAGCAGTGTATACTTTTGCACATAGTTCAGGAACAATTTGATTTTTTTTGGTATATAGATCTTTATTCTGCATCACTCTTGATAAAGTTGAATCAGCTACATATGAATAAATTAAAATATTAGCCAAATTTTCAATTATCACTTGTTCAGTACCGATATCTTGACCATGCTTGCTTAAAGATTCGTTCAAACATATTGCGTATACAGCTTTAGCAGCTTCAATACACTCAACTTCACTTTTGAATTCACCTTCATATCCGCTATCAAGATTATCTCTACAAAAAGTATCAACTTTTTCTAAATACTCTTTAAATCCGATTTCGCCACTTAATGCTTTGGTTATCATCGCCCTACCGCAAAGCATTCTATTTATTTCATTTGTACCTTCCCAAATTTTATTGATTCTGTTATCCCTGTAAGCTTGCGCCATTGGATATTCTTCTATAAAACCATATCCACCAAAAATTTGAAAACAATGATCAATTACTTGTTCAGCAGCTTCACTACCGTATACCTTAACAATAGAATTTTCAGCGATATATTGCTCAGTAGTATCTCCCTGTTTTACATAATACTCAGGGTCATTTTTATCTAACTTGTTTATCGCCTCAGTTTGCTTTCCGATAACTGAATAACATGTACTGTCAAGTGTATACGTCAACACAGCTGCAGAAGCTAGCTTATCTTGGATTGATCCAAAATCAGAAATAGATTGACCAAACGCTTTTCTACTTTTTGCATATTCTACAGCATGCTGCATACCCAACATCATCCCTCCAATTGCAGAAGCTCCTAATTTAAATCGACCAATATTCAAGCCACAGAAGGCTGGTCCTGCTCCATCTCCTACTTTACCAAGCAAATTCTCAACTGGAACTTTACAGTCAGAAAAGTATAGTGGAACTGTTGAAGATCCTTCCATTCCCATCTTTTTTTCTTCTTTGCCAATATCGAAACCTGGAGTTCCTTTTTCAATGACAATTGAAGAAAACTTCCCATCAATTTTCAATGCAACAATAAATGTGTCGGCCCATGCACCATTTGAGATGAAAATCTTTTGTCCATTTACAATATAATGTTTACCATCATCAGATAGAACGCCAACTGTCTTTGAATTTGTAGCATCAGAGCCAGCTTCTGGTTCGGTTAAACCAAAAGCAGTAATTTTTTCACCAGAGCAAATACCTGGTAACCATTTTTTCTTTTGCTCGTCATTTCCGTACCAAATAATTCCAAGTGCACCAATTGATGTTTGAACATTCCATACTGTACAAAAAGATGCACTCCCACAGAAAGATATTCCTTCAGCTAGAATACACATTCCTGTTTTGGTCATTTCTGAACCACCATATTTTTCTGGAACATCAATACCAAGAAAGCCTAGCTCACCCATTTGTTCCACGAGTTTTCTTATGAGTTTTTCATCTTTTTTATTTAACTCATTTTGAGATAAAGGTAGCAATTCATTGGTTGCAAAGTCTTTCATTGCTTCATAAATCATTTTTTCTTCTTCAGAAAATAATTCTTTACAAAAAACTTTTTCACTTCCAACAACATTTGTTAAAAATGTTCCGCCAGTTTTTATTTTACTAAAATCAACAACTGCATGACCATTAGCACCATTACCATTTTTTGTTACTCCATTTTTCTTGGAATTTTTTAATGTTTTGTTATTTTCAACATTTTCTTGTTTATTAAGCATTTAGCTCTCCTTTTGGTTTTGTATAGGCATATAAAATATAGCTTGATACTTCATCAATATATTTTTCCGCATCTACATATTGCGACTGAAAAATATTAAACCAAAAAATTCCCTCAAAATTTAATATCAACGATAAAGCTGATGTCTTGGAATTTTCAGATTTTAAATTCACAAACTCCCCACTTTTTATGCCTCTTAAAATTATTAATTCTATAAACTTTTGAAATCGATTATAAACTTTTTGCATTGATTTTTTAAAATCTTCATCGTGCCTTGCAATAGCCCAGAGTGTAGGCAAGCAGTTAAAAAAACTTCCATCAATTCTTAACTGTTTAGCTAAAAGACTAAACAATTGCTTTATGGCCCTTGCACTTGATTTTTCCTCAAGAGCAGGTGCAAGAAGTTTTTGGGTTTGATCTTCCCACATATCTATTACCGCAAGATATACATCTTTCTTACTTGAGTAATAATGATAAATTGCCCCCTTACTCATTTTTGATTCTGCAACAATGTCGTCTATAGTACTGCTATAAAATCCCTTAGTAGTTAAAACTTTTACCGCAGACATCAAAATTATTTTTTTCTTATCGTTCTGAAGATTTTCGTTCATAAACCGACCAGCGGGTCTAAGATATAAAAAACATTGAAATATATCAACAATTCCTTTGCTATTAGAAAAAAATTTTATGTAGCTTCGTTAACATGTTAAAACGCAAAAATCCTATAATTGCGCCTTCAATCCTCGGAGCTGATTTTTCTATATTAAAAAAAGAAGTTCAATTATGTAATAATTCAAAAGCCGAATGGCTTCATCTAGATATTATGGATCAGCAATTTGTTCCTAATCTATCTTTTGGACCTGCACTTGTAAAATCCTTAAAAAAACATTCTGATTTATTTTTTGATGTTCATTTAATGGTAAGTAATCCTTTTGATATGCTGATTCCTTTTATTGAATCTGGAGCAAATGGAATTTCATTTCATATTGAAGCAACAGAATCTAGATTTACCTTCCCTCCAAAAATTTTGATAAATATGATTAAAAAAAATAGTTTAAAATGCGGAATTGCGATTAAACCTAAAACTCCTTTTTCAATTATAAAGAAATATTTAAAATTTATTGATTACGTTGTTGTAATGTCCGTGGAGCCTGGTTTCGGAGGACAAAGCTTCATTCCTTCTACCTTAGAAAAAGTTTCTGAGATTGATAATTTCCTTAAAGATGAAAAATTAAGAGATAAAATCTTAATTCAAGTAGACGGTGGAATTAAACTTGAAAATTACAAGGATATTGTGAATGCAGGAGGAGATATTCTTGTTGCTGGATCACAAGTTTTTCAATCTGATGACCCAATTAAAACTATACGAACTATGTACCAAAAATGATTAAAAAATTAAATTTTGCAAACATGAACAGTAATCAAAAAGATTTACATACTGTAAATGTAATTAAAGGATTGGTTATGGATGGAGTTAGAAAAGCTAATTCAGGTCATCCAGGTGGTCCAATGTCTCTTGCAGACTTTACTTACATACTTTACTCTGAATTTTTAACATTTGACCCTAAAAATCCTGATTGGGAAAACAGAGATAGGGTGGTCTTATCAGTAGGACATACATGCATGCTTATGTATTCAATTCTTTTCCTTTGTGGCTTTCTAAAAAGAAAAGATCTCAAAAACTTCAGACAACTTGGTAGCTTAACTCCAGGACATCCAGAGATTCATACTCCTGGAATTGATGCTAGTACTGGGCCACTTGGACAAGGTGTTGGAATGGGTATTGGAATGGCTTTAGCTGAAAAAGCTTCATCACATTCCGATCAAAAAAGATTTACTTATATTTTAGCTGGAGATGGAGATTTACAAGAACCAATTTCCTTGGGAGCAAGTACCTTAGCTGGTCACTGGAAATTATCAAATTTAATTATGTTTTATGATAAGAACGATATTCAGATAGCGGGTAAAACTTCGCGAGTTGATTCTACAAATTATAGAAAACTTTTTGAAGCTATGAAATGGCATGTTCAAGAAATTGACGGACATAATCATCAAGAAATTAGAGATGCTTTGAAAAAAGCTCAGACTGATAAAAGACCAAGTATAATAATTGGCAAAACTACTATTGCAAAAGGAAGCTATAGTTTAGAAAATAATCCAAAGTCACATGGAGCGCCATTTAGCGATGATGAAATATTTAAAACAAAAAATAAATTAGGATTACCTCAAAAAACATTTTATTGTTCAAAAGAAATAATGGATCATTTTCGAAGAAATTTTAATTCTTTAAATGACAAAGTTAAAAAAATTAATGAAGAATTTGATACCAAACTTATAAAATATAGTCAAATTCTTGAATCTATAGAAATACCAGATTACGAAGATGAGTTGATAGCAACAAGAAAAGCATTTGGGATAACTCTAGATGAATTTGCCAGTAAATTTCCTAACATTATTGGTGGTTCAGCTGATTTAGATGGATCAAATTGTACAACAAACTTTGCCGTTACCTATGGTGATTTTACTTCAGATAATGCAAAAGGAAGAAATATTGCTTTTGGAGTAAGAGAATTTCCAATGGGTGCCATAATGAATGGAATTGCTCTTTATGGAAAACATTTTCCTTTTGGCGGAACATTTTTAGTTTTTAGTGATTATGTAAGATCTGCGATTAGATTATCTGCAATTCAAAAACTTCATGTACTTTATGAATTTACGCATGACTCAATTTTCGTTGGTGAAGATGGTCCAACTCATCAGCCCGTTGAACATATAATGTCTTTACGAAATATTCCCAATCTTCTAGTTTTTAGGCCATCAGATTCTTTTGAAACATATTTCTGTTTTAAAACAATAATGAGTTATACTAAATCTCCAAGCGCTATTCTTTTAACTAGACAAAAATTACCAAAACTTGCTATTGATCAAAAACAAATTGAAATAGGTGTAAGTAAGGGTGCATATATTTTGAAAAAAGAAGAAGATCCTGATGCAATAATATTTACTTGTGGATCTGAAGCTCATTTAGCATTAGATATTTGCAATGAAATTAATAGTAAGATCCAAGTAGTGAATATTCCATGTTGGGAATTATTTGATGAACAAGATAAAAATTATACCTCAACAATTATGTTGAAAGGTTGTAAAAAGAGGATTTCACTAGAGGCTGGAGTTACATTAGGCTGGGAAAAATTTACTGGAATAAATGGATTAAACATTGGAGTTAACGAATTTGGTGAATCAGCACCAGGGCAAGATGTTGCTAAACACTTAGGTTTTGTCAAAAAACAAATTGTTTCAAAAGTTAAGGATTACTTAAATGAGTGAAACAATTGTTTTAGCTACAGACCATGCTGGATTTGAATTGAAAGAGCACGTAAAAAAATTTCTTTTGGAAAAAGGATTTGAAATTAAAGACTTTGGTGCACTTGAGTATGATGCTTTAGATGACTATCCTGATTTCATAATTCCTGCCTCAAAATTTATTTCAAAAAATAAATTAATTGGTATAATATTCGGTGGTTCTGGCCAGGGAGAGGCTATTGCAGCAAATAGAATTAAAGGTACCAGAGCGGTTGTATTTTATAATGGTCCTGATGATATTATTAAACTTTCTAGATCGCATAATAATGCAAATATTTTATCAATTGGTGCAAGGTTTGTTGATAAACGAAGAGCTGAAGAGATAATAAATTTATGGCTATCTACAACCTTTGAAGAAGGAAGACACCAAAAAAGAATAAATAAATTAGACTCTTAAATCTGCTACTATTAGAGTTAAAAGTAGAGGAAAATAATAAATTGAAGTTTTAAAAATTAATTTCGCATTTTCTTTGCTTTGTTCAAGTATAAACGGAAGACAAAGTAACATATATATATTACTTAGTATATAGGCTCCCACAAAATAAACCCTTCCAGAAACTCCAAGAAAAAATGGAAGAGTTGATATTGGAATTAAAATTAATGCATGTAAAAAAATATGTAATACAGTTCTCTTAACACCATTATCTACAACAGGAAGCATTTGCAAACCTGCTTTTTTATAATCCTCTTTATACATATAAGCTATAGCATAAAAATGAGGGTGCTGCCAAAAAAATAATATTAAAAAAACAGCTATTCCTCCCAACTCAAAATTATTTGTTGCAGCAGTCCAACCTCCTAATGGTGGGATAGCACCTGGAACTGCGCCTATAGAAGTGTTTAGCCAAGATTTTCTTTTTAAAGGAGTATAAAAAAATAAATATAAAACTATTGTTAACAATGATAAAATGCTTGTTAATAGATTTACTTCATTATATAAAATAAATAGTCCTATAAAAATAAATGATACGCCCAAAACTTTGGCTGTAACTAATGAAATTTTTTTTGTTGGAAGAACCCTACTTTTTGTTCTTTTCATAAGCTTATCAGTCTCTGATTCAATTACATTATTCATCACTGAAGAGCCTGTAGATGATAAAAGAGTTCCTAAAACTGTATAAAAAAGTAATGAATAATTTATTTCACCTTGCGATCCAAGATAAAAACCAATAATAGTTGTTGTGAGAACTAAAAAACCGATTCTAACTTTAGTGAGCTCAATAAAATTTTTGAACATGCTATCCTTGGTTAAGCAAAGTCACAATATCACTTTGCAATTCCACAATATTAGATATTTCATCACCTTTATAATATTTTCTAATATTTAATTCTTTATCAACTAAAACAAAGCGCAGTGAATGACCAGCGGGTAATAATTTAGCATCTAAAAAAAATCCCTTTTCAGAAAGATCAATAATATCAAGTATATCTCCTCTTAAAAAAAACCAGTTATCATTTTTACTATAATTAGAAGAATATTGATTTAAAATATCTAAAGTATCAAAATCTGGATCAGTTGTAATAGACAAAAATTGTATATCTTTTGATGAGGAAAATCGTTCTTGAAGAGTCGCAATATTGTTTGACATAATGGGACATGCACCTTCACATTGAGTAAACATAAAGCTAACAATGGAAATTTTATTATTAAGTTGTTTTTCCGTTACAACTGAACCATCAAAATTTGTCAACGAGAATGATGGGACCTTTCCAATAAAATTAATATTATCAATTCTAGATCTTGCAGCTTTGTCAATAACAATCAATCCAAAAGATCCTAGCATAAGGATAAAGAAGAATGCTATTATAAGTTTTTTGTTCAGACTATTCATATTGCAAAGTATTATACAATATAATTATAATTCCTACAAGCCAAGATGAACCCCATGTATGAAAAAGTCTCGTAAGTTGTGGAAGCTCAAAAAATATCATTAATTCTCCAAGAAAGATTTGAAACATTATCATTCCAAAAATAAAAAGAACTAACTGCTTTGAAAGACCTAAAAAGTCATCCCTGAATAAATAACATAAATATATACTAAGGAATAAAAGGGAAAATCCTAAAATGGAATGTAGATATTTATAAGAATTTAATGAACTGAGTAATTCTCCTTTTGTGAATAAAGGATTATCGATTGCAATTAATTCAATATTTGTTCTTATACCTGTTCCTAATAAAATTTCTATAACGATAAAAATCCATAATAGTATCAGGGAGGTAGATATTTTTTTGGATAAATACATATTTGTAAACTTATTTGTATCAATAATCTTGTATGATTCAATTGTTGTATAGCTTAATACTGAAACTAAAAATAGAGCTAAAATCATGTGAAGACTTACAATAAATGGATTTAGAATAGATGAAACAACAATAGCTCCTAGACCCCCATTAGAAATGACTAAAAATAGGGATAATAAAGATGAAAATAGTATTTTATTATTCTTTCTAAAATAAATCAATGCAATAACTGACATTAGCAAGATTGAGATACCAACAATAACACCGAGCGTGCGATTTCCGTATTCAATCCATGCAAGTACAATATTAAATGCAGTTGAATCTATATGAGCAGGAATCTGTTCAATACTTGTTGGAGGAACCCATCTTCCAAAACATTTTGGCCAATCTGGACATCCTAATCCTGAACCAGAAACTCGAACTAACCCACCAACAAAAATTAATAGGTAAGATAAAATTGTTGAAGTCAGTGCAGATCTAAAAAAAAATTTATTAGACATTTAATGATGGTCCTTATCCTTATCATGATCATCAGAATGTCCATCCACTGGATGCCCATGAGTATCTGTCAAAGGTAAGGTATCATAAAATGCAGCTCTATTATTTATGGGATTTTTTACTTCGGGATTTAATCCTAAATCTCCTCTGAACTCTGTATCTAATAAAGTAATTGTAACAAAAATTCCAAAAAACATTAATGACATTAAAAATAGTGTCAAATTTTTCTTATCGTCCCATAATAAATGCATAAAGAAAAATGCAACTAAACTTGCTTTAACTGTAGCAACTAACATTGCAACAACAATATTTAAAGGTCCTAAATCAACATATGATACCCATACAGTTACCCCAGATAAAAAAAGAAGTAGTGAAGCAATAATCAGGTAAGTTTTTAGCGGTGTTATATGATGTTCTGACATATCTCTTTATCCGATTAAATAAAATAGTGGGAATAAGTAAATCCAAATTAAATCAACTAAATGCCAAAAAATTCCAATCATTTCCATTGGAGTATAATATTCAGATGTCAGGTTACCTTTTTGTGTACTATAAATTAACCATGCAATTAAACCCATCCCGATTGCAACATGCAATCCATGAAGACCTGTCATAATGAAATAAATGCTAAAAAATATATGAGGATTATTAAGGTGCATTGCATCTGGTCCCATGTATGAATAATATAGCCCCGGAAGTTGACCAACTTCAAACTTATGCGAATATTCTAAGTATTTAATTCCTAAGAATGCCAATGCAAAAATAAAAGTTGCAACTAACATAAAAACAGAAAGTTTTTTATTATTTTTTTGAATAGCCCAAATTGCTAAAGCCATTGTTAATGAACTTGTGATAAGAACTATAGTATTAGTAAGTCCTTTATTGACATCTAATAATTTATGCGCATCTACAAACATATCTGGATACCATGATCTGTAAACAATGTAGGCTACAAATAGTCCAGCAAATGTTAAAACTTCTGTTAAAATGAATGCCCACATAGCAAACTTTGAGGTTTCGTATTGCTGATTCACATCGTGAAAGTAATGTTTTAGATGACTTGGTGCGTTTGGATTATGATCGCTCATTTATTATAAGTTTTTTCAACAATTACCTTATCATAATCATATGGACCATGTTGTAAAACTGGCTCTTCTTCAAAGTTATGAGGATGAGGTGGTGATGAAGTATGAGTCCACTCTAAGGACATACCTCCCCAAGGATTTGATCCAGGATCAACTTTATTTTTCCTAATAAATGACCAAAATAAATTCATAATAGCTAAAAAAATTGATAGACCTAGAATACCTGACCAAAAAGTTGAATAGCTGTGAAGTTCAACAAATTGTTCATCGTAAGTTGCATATCTTCTAGGCATACCTCTCAACCCAAGAAGGAACTGTGGAAAGAATGTTCCATTAAATCCTATGAAAACTCCCAGAGCAGCAATATTAGCAACAGTTTGGTTGTACATTACACCAAAGGATTTAGGCCACCAATGATGTAGTCCACCTAAAAATGCGACAATAGTACCACCTTGCATCACGTAATGAAAATGAGCAACTACAAAATAAGTATCATGCAAATGTATATCTAGTGCAACAGCACCTAAAAATATTCCAGTTAATCCACCGATTGTAAACAAAAATAAAAATGCAAGTGCATACATCATAGGAGGAGTAAACGAAACCTGACCCTTATACATTGTTAAAATCCAACTAAATATTTTTACACCAGTTGGAATTCCAACAAAATAAGTAATAAAAGAAAATACGATCTGTGAAAATACAGATTGGCCGGAAGTAAACATATGGTGACCCCATACAAGGAATCCGATGAAAGCGATGGATAATGTAGAATATGCAATAAATTTATATCCCCAAATTTTCTTTCTTGAATGAACAGGAATAATTTCACTTATAATTCCGAAAGCAGGTAAAATCATAATATAGACTGCAGGATGAGAATAAAACCAAAAAAAATGTTGGTATAATACTGGATCACCACCTAAGGCGGGATCAAAAATTCCAATACCTAGAAATCTCTCTAACATTAGCAAAACCATAGTAATTGCCAAAACAGGTGTAGCAGTAATTTGTACTAATGATGTTCCATAGAGAGCCCAAACGAATAAGGGTAATTTATACCAAGTCAAACCAGGAATTCTCATTTTATGAATGGTTGCAATAAAGTTTAGTCCCGTTAAAATAGAAGAAAATCCTATAATGAAAATTCCCAAGGTCATAGGAACTACATTGGATGAACTTTGAGTTGAATATGGAGTATAGAAAGTCCATCCAGTATCAACACCGCCGTTAATAATAGTATACATAGCAAATAAAGCCCCGAATGAATAGATATAAAAACTTGCAAGATTAAGTCGAGGAAAGGCTACATCTTTGGCTCCAACCATTAAAGGTAATAATATATTTCCAAGAGCTCCGGGAATTGCAGGAATAATAAAAAGAAAAATCATTATTGCTCCATGAAGTGTATATGCATTGTTATATACTTCATTTGAAATTACATCATTTCCAGGAGCAGCAAGTTCAAATCTCATTACCAATGCTAACAATCCACCCAAAAAGAAAAATAAAATGCCACTTACTAAATACATTAAACCAATACGTTTATGGTCAAGTGTCAATATCCAAGACATTAATCCTTTGGGGTGATTTAAATAATTCTGTTTTTTATTTTCGCTCATAATCCCTCTTAATTTACAATTAAATTTGAGAATCTTCGTTTAATGTTTTTAAGAATGCAATTAATGCATCTAGTTCTCTATCGCTAAGTAACCCTTGATAAGTTGGCATAACTCCTTGATATCCAGCTACAATCTGAGTCATTGGCTCCAATATAGAACTTCTAACATAATTATCATCAATAACCGAAGAAGAACCATCATCAAAAACTCTTTCTTGGCCCCACATTTGACTAGTTTGTAAGTATGAAGGACCAACTAATGCTGAACCATCAAGAGTATGACATGTATTACAAGCTTTTTTAGTGTAAAGCTTAGCACCCAACTCATCTAAAGGAAGATCATCATCTTCAGATCCAAGCTCACTAGCCCACTCATCATATTGAGCTGCTTTCATTACTATAACTTTAGCTCCCATATTAGAGTGACCAGTACCACAATATTCTGTACAAAAGATATCGTATACTCCTTCTTTGGTAGAATCAAACCACATGACGTTATAACGATTAGGTAAACAATCCATTTTACTTCTCATAACTGGTATGAAAAAGCTGTGTAAAACATCTTTAGAAGACAAAACTAATTTAACAGGCTTATTTGATGGAACGACCAATTCATTTAAAGTTGTACCTCCATCAGGATAATCAAAAGTCCAAAACCAGCTTTGACCTGTAACTTTAATCTCAATTGCATCATCTGGAACAATAACCATTTGCAAATACGATCTTATACCCCAAACAAAAGTAATAGAAACTAAAATTAATGGTATAATGAAAAATAATGATTCAAGAAGAGAGCTATGGTCTTTACTGCTTGTTAGCTTTAAATCCTCTCCTGCTCTATGGCGATATCTTATCGAAAAATATAACATACCAAAGACAACAATTACAAAGAGAACAACAGAAGCATAAAAAATAAAAAAGAATAAGCTATCTATATCACTTGCGTAAGTAGATACTTGCTTAGGAAATAAATATTCTGCCAATCTATCTAACATTCAAACTATCCTTATCAAATAAGTTTCTATCGTTTTTCCAATAAGTTATAAGCATTAGGCCTATAAAAAGGATAGTAAATATACCTCCTAATCGCATAACATTGGTAGCAAAAATTGTATAAGTATTTTTGTAAGGATCATAATGGTAGCAATACAAAATAATTTTATCAATTGTACTTCTAATTTTTCCCTCAGATGCTTCCAAAATTCCTAGTTTTAAATCTTTAACAGGGTATTCAATTCCATATAAATAACGTGAAATTTTTGCTTCAGAACTTAATAACGTAATAGCAGCGGGATGCATATATTCATCTCTTTGCTTATCATAGTAATATATATAACCTATACTATCAGCAACTTTTTTTATATTTTCTTGGTCACCTGTCAAAAAATGCCAATCGTTTTTAACATTCTCTAAACCAAATCCTCTAATGTAGTTTTTCTTTTTTTGATTTACAAACAGGGTTTGTTCATTAGGGTTTATGTTGATAGTTATAATTTGAAAATCTTCTCCAGCATTTAAGGTTAAGTTTCTTAAAGATTCTGATAGACCATTAAGTACTAAAGTACATAACATTGGACATTCAAAATAATTTAAAGTTAAAACTGTAGGTACATCTTTGTTAAAGAAAGATGATAATTCAACTTCATCACCATTTTCATTAATGAAAGGAATATTGAGCGGAAGAAATTCTCCCAAATTTTCAATTACATCAATTTGCTGTTCACTTGGAAACTCTTTTTTTAGTGTTTGAGAGTGAACAAAACAGATTGACAAAACAAACGTAAAAACGATAATGCTATTTCTGTTCATTTAAAAGAATTTCCTTAGATCTTTCAATAGGTATCTGATAAGTAGCGTCTTCACCATCCTTAGCTTTGTAACTATTAAGATTATCTTGCTCAAATTTTCTTAATTCTTCTAACTTTGCAGATCTTTTGCTTAGCTTAAATTCATATGTAGCATCATCAAGCACTCTGATGTAGTATTCATATAACAAATAAATTGTGCCAAGGACAGTTATTACAAATAATAATCCTCCTATTAATACTGGTTTCACTGGAATATCCTTTTTTTCGTAGCCTAAATTATCCATAATTAATGGTTCCTGTGGTTTATTGAATGAATGAGTTCTGTATCTCTTAGCGGTACAAGGTTTGATCTTGAAGTTATGTATTTAAACCCTCCAATGAATATTAGTGCAAAACTAAGCATTGTAATCAAATCATAAATACCAAAGTAAAAGTCTTGTTTATGAACAGTAGGCATTATGATGAAATTGATATCAATGTAATGCATAAATAAAACCCATATTGTCATAACTTGGAGTAACCTAATATTCCTTTTTGCTCCTCTAAAAATTAAAATAAAAAATGGTATGAAAAATTTTCCAACGATCAATAAAGTGCTAATAATTTTCCATGATCCAACCCACCTATGAAGATACCAAATAGTTTCTTCTGGAATATTACTATACCAAATAAAATAAAACTGTGCTCCTGCTATATAACAGTAGAAAACAGTAAACGCAAATAAGTATTTTCCTAAATCATGATAATGCTCAATTGAAACTATATCTTTTAAATATCCTTGATCTTGTAATCTTATAATTGTGAAGGTTAAAAATGCTAAAAATGCTAAAAAAGCTCCCGCAAAAGTGTATACCCCATACATAGTAGAATACCAATGTGGATCAAGACTCATTTGCCAATCAAGCCCTGCAAACGTTAAACTTATAAAGAAAAATACACCCATTGGGCTCATACAAAAATATCTTAGTCTTTCTAAAATTTTAATATCTCCACTTTCATCATGTTTTAAAGAATTATAATAAATAAAACTTGCTATAATATTCCATAAAACAAAATATAGGAATGCTCTAAAGATGAAAGATTCTTCGTTCAAGTATGCTAACTTATGTTGAATTAAATGATCAGCCTCAAAATCGTGTGTTTTCCAATAATAATGATTTGGTAACCATTTGAACAGTTTTTCCATTCCAAAAATAATTGGAATAAAAGGTAAAGTGAATAAAGGTATTAACATAATTGTATTCTCCATTATTCTTCTTATCGATACACTCCACGTTGCGGAAAAAGCATAATGAACCATTATGAAAAACATTCCACCAAGAATGATGCTTAGCCAATAAAAATATGAGGTCAAATAAGAAAAATAAAAAACTTTATCAGAAAAGCCATAAAACCAGGTTAATATTAAAGCTATATGACCTATAACAATTAAAATCAAATTATTTGATTTTTTTGAAATGTAAGAATACGTCTTTGGATTGAGATTCACGAATTGCCACTCAATTTATTTTTTTCTTCTTCGGGTAGATCTTCAAAATTTGCATTTTGACTTCTTTGGAGAGCCCTAACATAATGAATAATAGACCATACATCTTCAGTATTTATTTGATAACCGTAGGCTGGCATACTTCGTAAGCCGTACACAATAGTATTATACATTTCTCCATCAGCCTGTTCTCTAATTCGTTTATCATGCAGATTTGCCGGAATGACTGGATATTCATATTGCGTAACAATACCTTTTCCATTACCAACACCAGAGTGACAAACACTACAATAGATCGTATATCTTTCTTGACCTCGATTTAAAACCTCAATAGATAATTCGACAGGATTAGAAACAAGATATGTACCATCATCATTTTTACCAGAGATGTATGAGTGATTATCAGCAATCATTGTACGAGCAACGGTACCTTCAATTGGTTTTCTCATAGTTGAACCATCTTCAAAAAAATTACTTTCTTCCAAAGATCGATATTTTTGTTGATTATCCATGTTTGGATTTAAATGAATTGGTGGACTTTCAAATTTTGATCCTCTAAAACATCCGGTCAAAAATAATAAGCAAATTATAATAATGTTAATTTTCATCACTTAAAACCTCAATTTCAGTACCACCAATATTTTCTAAAAAATCAATCACATTTTTTTCATCATATTTTGGATCATCAACTTCAATACTAACATAAAATGCATCGCTACTCACATCTGAAAATTTTTCTGAATAAAAAACAGGGTGATGGAATCTAGGAATACGATTAAAGAACATCATTCCAAATACAGCACCAAAAGCACTAAATAATACCATTAATTCAAATGTAATAATTGCGTATGCAGGATAAGCAAAATATGGTTTACCACTAATATTCATTGGATACTCAATAGAGTGAATCCAGGTCTGTAAACCAAATCCAAATAATGCTCCAGTTAATCCCATTACACCAATCAAATAACCTAATTTGGAGCGCTCAAGGCCCATTGCATCATCCATTCCATGAATTGGAAAGGGTGAATGACAATCAAATTTGGTAAAACCCTCACCTCTAACTTTTTCTGCAGCATAAACAAGAGCTTCAGGAGTATCAAATCTTGCTATAATACCAAACTTATTCATGATCGTGTCCATGGTGTGGATCTGACTCTGGTAAAACTAATTTTGCTTCTGCAATGGAAACCATTGGCAAAAATCTTAAAAATAGTAAAAATCCTGAGAAAAATAGTCCAAAAGTTCCAATGTAGATTGAAACATCAAATATTGTTGGATTATACATTGCCCAAGCTCCAGGCATAAAATCTCTGTGAAGAGTTATTACAACTATTACAAATCTTTCAAACCACATTCCAATATTTACTAGAATTGATGTAATAAATAAAAAAGGGATATGTCTTCTGTATTTTTCAAACCAAAAAAATTGAGGAACAACAACGTTACAAAAAATCATTGCCCAATATCCCCACCAATAAGGACCTAATGCTCTATTAACAAAAGCAAAAGATTCATAAGGGTTACCGCTGTACCAAGCTACAAAAAATTCCATTGAATATGCATAACCGACCATACACCCAGTAAGCAACATAATTTGAGCCATCTTATCTAAATGTTCTACTGTAATAATATGTCCAAGATTATAAACTTTTCTTGCAATAATTGATAAAGTCATCACCATTCCAAAACCTGAATAAATTGCTCCAGCAACAAAGTATGGAGGGAAGATAGTTGTATGCCAACCAGGTATTACACTTGTAGCAAAGTCTGAACTAACAACACTATGTACAGATAAAACTAATGGGGTAGAAATCCCTGCTAAAACTAGATATGCCAATTCATAATGTTGCCATTGTCTATTTCCACCTCTCCAACCTAACGCAAAGAAACCATATACTTTCTTCTTTAAACCTTTAGCTCTATCTCTTAAGGTAGCTAGATCAGGAATTAAACCAGTATACCAGAAAAGTAAAGAAACAGTGAAATATGTAAATACCGCAAAGAAATCCCAAATTAATGGACTTCGCATGTTTGGCCACATTCCCATTTGATTAGGCAGTGGTAAAAACCAATATGCAACCCATATTCTTCCAACATGTATACCAGGAAAAACTAAAGCACATATAACAGCAAAGAGAGTCATTGTTTCTGCAAATCTATTAATAGCGTTTCTCCAGTTTTGCCTAAATAAATGTAAAATGGCTGAAATCAATGTTCCAGCATGACCAATACCAACCCACCAAACGAAGTTAATAATAGCCCACCCCCAGAAAACAGGATTGTTAATACCCCATATTCCAGTTCCTTCCCAGATTAAAAATCCAACGCTGCCAACAAAAATGGCAAGAAGAGAAAGTGCAAAGCCAAATAATAGCCACCACTGAATTGGTGTCCTTTTTCCCTCTGGTACACCAGCAATATCATTTGTAATTGATGTAAAATCCTGGTTACCTGGAAGTAGCTTTTCGGCTCTTATTAGAGCTTTTGATTTTACATCCATCTAATGCTGACTCCCATTATAAGAGTTAGAAACCAGCATTGGATTTTGGTTTCTAATTTTTGCTAAATAGGTTGTTCTTGGTGCAGTTCCTAAATGAGCAAGAAGTGCATAGTCTCTATTTCTTCGTTTAGCTATACTTACTTCACTATTAGGATCATTAATATCCCCAAATTTAATTGCGTCTGCTGGACATGAAGATGCGCATGCGACTTTGACATCACCATCTTGCATTTCACGATTTTCATTTTTAGCTTTAATTCTAGCTGCACTAACTCTTTGATAACAATAAGTACATTTTTCCATTACACCTCTAAATCTTACAGAAACATCTGGATTCATAGCCATCTGTACTACTTCTGGTAAATCTTTTGTGTAATTATAAAAATTAAATTTTCTAACCTTGTAAGGACAATTATTTGCACAATATCTGGTACCAAGACATCTATTATATGTCATTTGATTCACTCCATCCGAAGAATGAGTTGTCGCTGCTACAGGACAGACCGTTTCACATGGAGCAAGCTCACAATGTACGCAAGAAACTGATTGTGTTGATACCTCAGGATTATCAGGATCACCTGCAAAATAATTATCAATTCTTATCCAATGCATTTCTCTGCCTTTCATAACTTGTTCTTTACCTACGACAGGTATGTTATTTTCACTTTGACACGCTATTGAACAAGCATTACATGAAGTACAACTAGTTAAATCGATAGACATTCCCCATTGAGGTCCTTTTGAATAATCCCAGTCAGGATTATACATCGAATGATCAGCCCAACTTCTTTTTTTGTCAGGTTTATGTTCTTCAACCTTTTTTTGAACCCAATCAGGATTATCTTTGTAGTAATCCAATGTTGATTGCTTAACCAATTCAGGAATTCTTGACTGAGCTTCTTGAGAAGCTAAGTCGTCAAAACCAGGAGCGGCATATTTATCATCCTCCATCCCATGATGATCTTGTGTTGAAGCTAATGGATATGTTTCATTTAATACCTTTATAGTTCCATTAAGTACATAGCATGAATTAGAAGATGTTCTTAATGGATAAACATTAAATCCAACTCCATTACCGATTCTTCCATCAAATTTTCTACCATATCCAAGCTCAAGAGAAATAGATTTCTGATTTTGCCCAGGAGTGATGAATGCAGGAATCTTAATTGAGTTACCTCCAACAATAATTTCTAACATTTGACCGTTTTTAATATTTAGTTTTTTTGCAACCTTCATACTTATTAGTGCAGCATTATCCCATGTTAAACTAGTTATTGGTTTAGGAATTTCTTGCAACCAACCATTATTGGCATATCTTCCATCGTAAACTGATGATGAAGGATTAAAAATAATTTCAAATTTTCCATCATCAAGCTTCAAATTTTTATTCAAAACTTTTGCAGATGCTTTTGTGCTTGGCTTTACATTTACTTTCTTAAAGACTGGTTTGTCAAACACTCCATCGTGTAAAACTTTATCCCAAACTCTATCAAAATTGCCTTGTTTAATGATTTTTGATTTCCATACACTCTTTACTGTCTCATAAGCACTTTGCTCTTTTGAATAGACAACTGGTGAGAGAACTTGAATTGCACTTTTAGAGTTAAATAAAGGCATTATTTGAGGTTGTACTATGCTGACATAACCATCATAAGTCATTGCGTCTCCCCAACATTCAAAATAATGATTCATAGCAATATTCCATGAACATAGTTTTGAAGTTTCATCAACTATATTTGTTAAGTGTACAGTATTTTTCACTTTACTCAATGATTTTGCAAACTCAAAATCAGAAGGTGAATCATAAACTGGGTTAGCTCCAAGAATAATTAAATTTTCTATTTTTTCATTCTTCATGTCATTGCAAAGTGACTTGAAATTTTTTAAAGATGATACTTGAGATGAAGATAAAGGATAGTAATCAACTGGCGCATTTAATTGATGATTGATTAGTGCAACTAACTGGTGAAATTCTTTTGATAATGAGGTTCCACCTAATAAAATTGACTCTCCTTTGTTGCTCATTAAGTCTTGTGCTGCAGCTTTTATCCACAAATTATTTGGACCCTTAACTTTATTAGCATTTATTGAAAGACCAAGCACCTTAAGCTCATAAGCTAGTTCAGCTAATAAATTTTCCATCTCATGTTGAGTAACATTAAGTCTGTGATCAGCGCTTGAACCAGTTGATGAGATAGAGCTCTCAGCAACATACAATCTATTCATTGTACTAGTTTCATCAACAATGTCTCTATTCTGAGCAAATTTTCTTGTATGGTAAATATTATTATCATCAACCCCAAGAAAATCTGAGCCCAATGAAACAATTATTTGTGCATTTTCTAATCTATAAAGCGGTTGTAATCTTTTTGAGAAAGCTTTTTCTATTCCTTTGTAAAGATTTTCATTGTTAATTGATTCATATACAACCCAACTTGCATTTGGTAAATTCTTTTTAAAGTCTTCTTGAATAGCCTTAATAGTTGGAGATGATGATTCTTGCATTAAAACTGCTAAACCTTTTCCACTGGTTTCATTTAGACTCTTTGCGAATTTTAAATATTCTGACCATTCAACTTTACTGCCTTGAAATTTTACACCTCTTGCTCTGTCGGGGTCATACATTCCTAGCGTACTAGCCTGAGCAAAAGAGTTTGATTTACCCATTGTAGCAGGGTGTTTTTCATTTCCTTCAACCTTTACAGGTCTTTCATCATGATTTTCAATTACAACGCCTAAAGCATTATTTTTAAATGGTAAAGTGCTTGCATAATATCTGGGTATACCAGGAATTGTTCCAATTTCAGCTTCGACATATGGAATTATTTTTTGAACTGGTTTTTTACATCCTTCCAATCCAGCTAGGGCTACTGAAGCAGCTATTAATGATAAAAAATTTCTCCTTGAAAGACCATTATCTTCATTATGTTCAGACTGTTTTAGAAAACGATTATAATCTTCTTCTGAAGATATGTCTCTAAGACTCTTCCAATATCCAAATTCTTGGTTGTTCTCTTTATCTAATGCTGCAGCATTAGTTGAAACAAATTCTTGATTCTTTTTTTCTATCTGTGACATTTTGAACAATCTCCTACAGGTCTTTCTTCTCCATGTTCTGCAACCCATGATGAAACAAATTGATCATAATCTGCAGGCGGAGTCCAATACATATTGGTTACTTCACTTACAGGTCTAACTTCAGGTGCGTCAGATCTGTGACAATCTAAACACCAATCCATACTGAGCGGTTGAACTTGATAAACAACTTCCATTTCCGCAATATTTCCATGACAAGATATACATGCAACACCCGAATTTACATGAACACTATGATTAAAATATGCGTATTCGGGAAGCATATGAACCTTAATCCATTCGATCGGTTTACCAGTCTCCCAGCTTTCTCTAACTAGCTTTAATTTTTCACTATCTGTCTTTACATAAGTATGACATCCCATACATGTTTCAGTAGGCGGAATTACAGCAGAATAACCTATTTCCACACCAACATGACAATAACGACAATCTATTCCCATATCACCAGCATGCAACTTATGACTGTAGGGAACCGGTTGGGTAGGTGCATATCCTACATCTGTATAATATGGAGATCCATAATACCAAATAAAAGAAGACAAAGAAAAAATGAGCAAAAAGACAGCAATCAGGAAAATTCCTGGAAAATTATTTGTCCATCTTGGGAATAGTTGCATTTAGTCCCTTTGCTATTATTGCATTTTTACTCTTATTATTTTTTGTAACAAAAGAATATTTTTTTACTAAAAAATTAAGATATATAATTTAGCTTCTATTCTTAATAAATGTTACAAATATCGTGTAAAACATTACATCTATATTGGACTTCAGTCAAGAGATAAAACTTAAGTATTAACTTTTTTTAATTATTATGATAAATTCGAAATAATGAATGAATCATATAAAATTATTTCATCATCAATTCTCTTCTGGTTTTCTCAAAAAAAATGGTTTGTTTACAGCATATTAATTTCAATCTTTCTTTTAAATCTTGCTACACCTGTAGGTCTATCTATTCCTGCTTATCATAGTTTGATAATATTATTGCTAGTATTTATGTTGGTTACTTTTGAGCCAATTCCATTTCCAGCAATAGCTCTTCTCACCCTAGTACTGCAAGTGGTACTTGGAGTTGCACCACCTAATGTAATTGCATCTTCATTAATGAACGATGCAGTTTTATTTGTAATGGGATCCCTGATGTTTGCAATTGCAATTGTTCACCAAGGATTAGATATTAGGCTCGCAAAATTTATCATTAAAATTTTTGGAAAAAGTAAAAGAATGTTTTTGGCGGGGTTAATGGCAATTTCTGCAATTTTATCCTCTTTTTTAGGAGAGCATACTGTTATTGCAATAATGTTGCCAATAGGTTTATCAGTTATTAAAAATATAGATACCCAAAAATTAGATGGTAAAAATGCTGTCTTATTAACGCTTTTTTCAATTGCCTATGGAACTATTATTGGATCTATCGGAACTCCATCTGGAGGTGCAAGAAATGTAATTATGATTAATTATTTACAAGAATTTAGTAATGTCAATATTGATTATTGGAAATGGATGAAACATGCTTACCCAATATTAATAATACAGTTAGTTGTAGCCTACTTTGTTTTACAATTTACTTTTCCTTCTTCTTTAAAAAATATAAAAATGAGAGGATTCAAAAAAAATGTTGGAAAAACCAATATTAAAAAAGATATCAATCACCTTTTTTCATTTTTTATTATAATTGGAATTGTTTGCAGTTGGTTCGCATTTAATGAAACTTATGGTTTAGGGATAATCGCTCTTACAGGAGCATTAATATTTATGATTTTTGGAATGATTTCGTGGGAAGAGATTAATAAAAATACTAATTGGGGGGTCATTCTACTTTTTGCAGCAACAATTTCTTTAGGTTTTCAAATTAATGAAACAGGTGCTTCTTCATGGTTAGTAGTGAAATTTAATGAATTGTTATCTACTCTACCTTCAAACTCCATGGATTTAAGTTGGTCAATAATGGCTGTTTTATCAGGGTTAACCGCTAACTTTTTTACTAGTTCAGCAACCGTTTCTTTAATAGGACCTATGGCAATTGAATTACATCCAACAGATATTTCTTTTGCTCTTTCATCTGCTATTGCATCAGGATTTTCATTCCTAACGGTGATCTCTTCGCCAACTGCAATGATCTTGTATTCAACCGGTCTTGTTTCAACAAAAATGTTTTTTAGAGTTGGAATATTGATGTTTAGCATTTCGATTATTATTTTATATTTAATGTCACAATTTTATTGGGTAAATCTGTGAAAATCTTAATTGCAATAGGTGGTAAAGAATTTTCAAAACCTACGTTAGATTTAGGTATGAAAATAGCAAACTCATTTAAATCATCAACCACTATTGCATACGTTGGTAAAAAAATTAGTCAGTTCTCTGAAAAAGACGTGAGCGTAGTTCACCAAAATTTAGATGATAGAGAGCTCTATAGACCAGGAATTAGAACATTAGAATGGGCATATGATTTTCTAATTTCAAAAAAATATATTGAAGAGAAAGAATTAAACAAATTCAATGACTATCTACTAGTTGATGAAGAAAATTCAAGAATGAAAGTTCTTTTGAAGGGACAACAATCTGATAATATTGATTTAATTATGCGTACTGGTGAAATTATCGAACAATTAAAAAATGAAGTTGAAAAAAATAATCATGATATAACTATCATCGGAGGTGGAGGAAATAAAGGCATTCATCAAAAATTGATTCAATTCATTGATAGCTCAGTTTTTGTAGTTAAAAATTATTCTGTAAATAAAACATATAAAATTCTTCTTCCAATAAATGAGTCAAAAGGTTCAGATATGGCAATTGAAACTGCCATAAATTTTGCTAAATCTTATAAACTTGATGTTGAAATTATATCCGTTCCCGAAGATAGAAAATCAATTGATGAGGTTGAAAAGATTCTTACGAAAACAAAAGAAAAATTTTCAAAAAATAAAATTAAGTCGAAGACAAAAATTATTGAGGGTGGTGCAGTTAATTCAATTGTTAATTATGCCAATGATGATAGTATTGTTATTTTGGGCGTATCTCCAAAGAATCCAATCATGAAATATTTTTTTGGTAGCAAGCCCCTAAGTATTGCTCAAAAATGTAATTGCCCAGTCCTCATAACTAAGTAAGAACTTCAACTACTTTATCATAATCAGGTTCCTGACCTGTTTGCTCTACTAATTGTGTATGGATAATTTTGTGATTGGAATCTGTAACAACTACTGATCTAGCTAACAAGCCTTGAAACTTTCCATTTGTATGAAGAATCCCATAATCATTTGCAAAATTTTCATTTCTCATATCAGATAAAAAAACTACGTCATTAATTTTATGATTTATACAAAACTGTTTATGATTAAATCCTAAATCTCTAGAAATACATAAAATAACTGCATTTTCGAATTTACTTGCCAATGCATTAAATCTTATCGCAGCTGCTGAACATACTGGAGTGTTCATACTTGGAAAAATATTTAATACTAATTTTTTTCCTTTAAAATGATCCAAGTCAACATTTTTTAAATCACCATCTGCTAAAAAAAAGTTTGGCAATTGACTACCTACTGGTGGTAAATCACCGTTTAATGTTACCTCGAAGTCACCTAATTTTACTTTTGCCATATTTTTTCCTACTCATGTTTATTATATATCTACTAAATTGGAATTAAATTTATGAATTAAAAATTTATTAAAAGGAGTTTTTTATGAATGATACAAAAAAATTTAATCTTCCTCCCTTACCTTATGGAGAAAATGACTTATCCCCCGTTATTTCTTCAAATACAATTCAGTTGCATTATGGTAAGCATCATCTAGCATATTTTAATATGCTTAATACATTGGCTGAAGGTACAAAATATAATGAAATGAGCTTAGAAGATGTTGTAGTTGAGAGTTTTAAAGATAAAGAACAAAAAATATTTAATAATGCAGGTCAAGCGTGGAACCATATTCTTTATTGGGACCAAATGAAACCTGGCGGTGAAAATTCACCAAGTGGTAAATTACATTCAATGATAGAAGATTCATTTGGAGACTTTATTTCTTTCAAGGACCAATTTGTTCAGCAATCGGTTGGTGTGTTTGGCAGTGGTTGGTGCTGGTTAGTTCAAAATGATACTTCATTAGAAATCTTAGGAACACCAAATGGAGAAAATCCACTTGCTCATGGAAAACACACACTGATGGGAGTTGATGTTTGGGAACATGCCTATTATCTTGATTATAAAAATGTTCGACCAGATTATGTGAAAGCAATTCTAGATACTTCAATTAATTGGAGTTTTGTTTCAGATCAATTAAGATAAAAAAAAGGCGAATAATTTATTCGCCTTTTTTTATTAAGAACTAATTTATCCTGTTGGAGGACATGGTGGTGTAACTGTATTAGCTACAGCATTAATCACCAGACTTAATTCTGAATTATTTACATCAAGAACAAATGGAGTTGCGTCTGCGTAAAACGCTTGTACGCTACCACTGTGAGTTCCCCAAACTGCTTGATTACAAGCAGGATTTTGATTATTTGGATCTCTCCATGATACAGATAATAATTTATACGTATTAAATTCAATATCTTCAAATACAGTTGAAATTACACCATTTTGAACTTGTGAACTTAATAAAGTAGTTGATTTATATGGTGCACCTGTTGGTGGCCACACTGAATCCATTGACATAAATACTGTTCCTTCTGATGGCCAAGCTTCAGGATTTGAAACATTAACTGTTATGTTCAATGTACCTGAGGTTGCAGGGTCATCATTGTCATCTTCACAAGATACTAAAAATAGCATTGAAAATATCAATGATAATACGGTCAGTTTTTTAGCGATATTCATTATTTTCCCCTTTTATATTTATAAATTGTACGGTGATACTAGCTATGAAAAAATTATCTATCAAGCAAAATAAGTTCAGATTGAGATTTAATCTCAAAAATTAAAACTTCATGTCATAATTAAGTGAAATCATTCTTCCGGGCATTGGGTAATCTTGAATGAGCTCATATTCAACATCAAAAATATTTAAAACTTTTAAAGATAAATCCATATCATCAAATTTAAATAAAGCGACATAATCTGCTAACATAAGTGAATCAAGTTTATTAACAGGAAATCTTATCTCACTGCCAAGAAACCCATAGTCGTCACTTAGAAAATCCTGATAAAATTGATCTGATTGATACTTAACAAGGAATGAATGTTTAATCAATCTTTGATCTAAGGAAGTTTTAAATACAACTTTATGCTTTGGTCTGTAAAACATCTCATCAAGATCATTTAAATCGTCAACTTGTAAATAAGTGTAGCCTAGATCAAAATATAAATTATCAAAATTGAAATTAAATTTTGTTTCAAATCCCATAGAATTTACATCGGTTCTATTTCTTGCAACCACAGGAATTGCGTAAACAAAATCTATCATATCATTATATATATAATAATATGGATTAATGGAGAATTTGAAGTTTCTAAGATTATTGAAATTATATGCTAAATCAAAACCGTAAAGCTCTTCAGGATTTAAATCAGAATTTCCCTGTGTTACTAAACCATAACTTGTTGTGTATTTAATAAATAATTCAGAAAATGATGGAGCTCTAAAACCTTTGCTTAAAGAAAGACTCATATTGGATTGCTCATTGATTAAATATTGCAAATTAAATTTTGGTGAGAAAGAACTAAAATTTATGTAGCTAAAATCCTTTGCTGGCTTTACCGTCCTAAAATCATGTCTTAAGCCTGCAGCCATAGAAAATTTCGGATTTACTTGGTATTTGAGTCTTCCAAAAATCCCATGAGTAACTTGCCACGGGTTTTCAAATGTATCATTAAAAACTGATATTTCAGATTGTTCAAAAATAATGTCATCTCCAGCAACAAAATATAGGTTATCGTTGATGAGCCATTGATATTCCAATCTTGTATTGACACTAATGTCATTATAGAAATTTTCAGGCTGAACTTCAGAATCAGGAACATCTTTTCTGTCACGATAATGAGTAAAGAAATGATTAACGCTAAATGAGTAATCAAGGTCCTGATTATCTTTAAATTTATATCTTTTAAAAAGTTGTAAATAAACAGAATCTCTATTAGTTAGCCTATACGAAATTAAACTTGGCCTTTCAACACGATCAAATCCAGGCTGGCCGGTAAATGATTTATTTACAATTAAGGAAGTAGTAAGATTTGATTCTGGTTTACTTAATTTAAGATATAGATTGTTTTGTCTGAATTGAGAATTAAATCTATGCCCATCACCTTCTTTATATTGAAATAAAGTTTGTAAGGATAAATTTTCATTGATATTTCTATTTAATCCTAAATCCAAATTTTTTTCATTAAATGTACCATAACTAGCCTTAAAGGTTGAAAATTCTTTTTTGAATTTTTTAGTAACAAGATTTATTACTCCCCCCATAGAATTCTGTCCATAAAGGGATGATTGCGGTCCTTTTAAAACTTCAACTCTATCAATAAATTCTAATGGCATACCATTCCAATCAACGGATCCTGAATTAGGTATACTCATTTGAAATCCATCTAGCAAAACTAAAACTCTATTATTGTAACCCCCTGGCTTGTAGTCCGAAGAACCCCTAATTGAAACGTTTGCGTTTCTTCCAACATTGTGCTCCATCTGCACATCAACCCCAAGAATATTTCTAAAAAGCTCAGATAAAGTTTGAGACTTTTGTTCAGAAATTAAATCTCTAGTTATATTATCAGTAAAATTTGGGGAATGCTTTGAAGGATATCTACCAACAACTTCTAGTGAAGCTCCCATGATTGTTGATGGTACTAATCTTATAACCAAA
>CABZMF010000001.1 GCA_902526795.1 uncultured Fidelibacterota bacterium | reverse complement strand
TGAAAATGAGCTTAATGGTAATTCATACGTTTTAGCTGATGATAAGTATATGGACATTGTTCAGCAATCTACAGATGCATATAATGCAAGAGATTGGGATACAATGGAATCTCTTTACAGAGATGAATTTGTTGAAAACATGGCTGAAGGGATGACAAATTATTTTGACAATGAAGTTGAAATTTTAAATATGGATATTTATTCTATGCTACCAGTAAAAATTCAGGGAAGTGATATTACCAGAGTTTTAACTTGGGCAACGGAAGATAGACTATTTAAAAATGGTCAAAAAGAAAGACACAATCTTTTTGAAATTTATTACATTGATGAAGAAGGAAAACTTGGTGGATGGAATCAATGGTATACAGCAAATCCTGATCCAGAATTTACTTCTCATGGATTACCTGAAGGCGGAAAGTTTGTTGGAAGAAATCCAGAAAATGAATATTCTGGAAGGCCTTTTGTATTCTCAAATAGAGGTGAAGTTGAAAAACTTGAATCTATGTTAGCCTTAATGAATGATATGAATGCAGATGGTGCCTTAGAATATTTTACTGATCCATTTACTTTCAATGATGCGGAAGTTACTCATGAGAATCTTAAAGAACTTATAGCAGGAAGAAAATCACAAAATTGGGATGCTTGGGCAATGATTCCAATAAAAATCAAAGATACCGATCCACAATCTGGGTTAATTGTTTGGTCAACTGCAAAAGTTGAATCAAACGAAGGAAATGTTTGGGAAGCTGATGTTTCAGAAACATATTTTTTTGATTTAGATGGTAAAATTAGTTCTGTAACACAGTATGCTAAACCATTATCATCAACTGAAGATTCAGAAGAGTAAATATTTATAAATCTTTTTGTTGGGCATAATTTTTGCCCAACAAAAAGAATTATTGTCTTAAATTAGACTATCTATTATGAAATCTAAATTTGTAATACTAGCCTTAATTTTAATATTAATAGGAGTGTTCTATATGAGTATAACACCAGAAGAAAGGGTCGCTGTTATTTCAACCAAGCACGGAGATATGGTCGTTGAATTTTATCCTGATGTTGCACCAAAGCACGTCGAAAGTTTTGTTGCTCTAGCTGAAGAAGAATATTTTAATGGAACAACGTTTCATAGAGTTATTCCTGGTTTTGTTATTCAAGGGGGAGATCCAAATTCAAAGCTTGATAATAGAGCTTTACATGGAACAGGAGGAAGAGCTGGTAAGTTTTTTGGTCTTGGAGATAAGAACGATCCAGATTCTTGGCTAATACCAGCTGAGTTCAATGATATACCACATACTAAGGGAATTTTATCTATGGCAAGAACAAATGATCCAAACAGTGCTTCAAGTCAATTTTTTGTTTGCCATGATAATGCACCTTTCTTGGATAAAAACTACACCGTTTTTGGTAAGGTTATTAAAGGTCATGAAGTTATAGATTTAATCGTTAACTCTGAAAAAGATATGAATGATAATCCTTTAGAAAAAATTGAGATGACAGTTATTATGAAGGATAAAAGTGAAGTATTTAACGATTAATTAATTTTATAATGCGGGGGGATAAATGAAGTATGATTCTTTTCAAACACCTGAGAGAAGGCTCTTAGGTGCTGGACCGACTAATTTGTATCCAGAGATATCTGAAGCCCTAACAAGACCTGAGGTGGGGCACCTGGATCCAAAATTTGTTGAAATGATGGATGAAGTTAAGTCTATGCTTAGATATTTATTTCAAACAAAAAATGAATTTACAATAGCTATTTCTGCGCCTGGAAGTGCTGGAATGGAAGCAAGCTTTGTAAATCTTGTTCAACCAGGAGATAAAGTAATTGTTTGTGTTAATGGTCTCTTTGGTGGAAGAATGGTAGAAAATGTTGAAAGAATTGGTGGAAATGCAATTGTTATTGAAGATGAATGGGGAACACCAGTTTCTTTAGATAAACTTGAAGATGCTTTGAGAAATAATCCTGATACAGAAGTTGTAGCCTTTGTACATGCTGAAACATCCACTGGTGTTAGGAGTGATGCGAAAGAAATTGCTGAAATCGCAAAAAGGTATGGTTGTTTAGTAATAGCAGATACAGTTACCTCTTTAGTTGGTATTCCCGTGCTTACTGATGAATGGGGGTTAGATGCCGTTTATTCTGGTAGTCAGAAATGTCTCTCAAGCGTAGCAGGTTTATCTCCTTTAACATTTTCAGATAAAGCTATAAAAAAAATTCAAAGCCGAGATACTAGAATTCAAAGCTGGTTTTTAGATCAGACTTTAGTTCTAGATTATTGGAGTGGAAGTGGAAAGAGGAGTTATCATCATACTGCTCCTATAAACTCAATTTTTGCTCTTCATGAGTCATTGAGACTTGCATGCGACGAAACACTTGAAAATCTTTGGAAAAGGCATTTAAGGGCACATGCTAGGTTAAAAAAAGGCATTGATAAGCTTTCTTTTGATTTTGTTGTTGAAAAAGAATATAGATTACCTCAAATGAATTCAATTCATATTCCCGAAGGTTATGATGATCTTGAGATTCGAACAAAATTACTAAATGATTATAATTTAGAAATTGGAGCAGGTTTGGGAAAATTTTCAGGAAAAATTTGGAGAATTGGTCTAATGGGATACAATGCTAGAAATGAAAGTGTTGATTATTGTCTAGATTCTCTAAAAGATGTTTTAAATAAATAGTTCAGAACTATCATTTAAAATTTCCTTGGCTGTATCGTAGCCAATATCAATCAATTCATTTGCTTTATGAAAATCCCATCCATAAAACTGGTCAATTGGTGGTTCAATTAAAACATTTGGCTCAATATTTTTAAAGCTAAGATGAGTAACATTATTGAGCATGATTTTTGCTGATCTTTCAACAATATCGATTATATTATATTTATCATTACGTTTTTTTGAATTTTGAAGGCCATATAGATTTACAGCGATTGTTTTCTCTGAACCCATGTCAATGATTGATTGAAGTGGTACCGGATCAATCAAACCTCCGTCGACGCATAGATTATCATTTACATAAGTTGGAGTTAGGACTCCAGGAACAGCAATGCTCGCTCTAATAGCATTAATTAAATCCCCACTTTTTGATTCTACCTTAACATTATTTACAATATCAGTTGCAACAGTTGTTAATAATTACAAAAATAGAGATTTTTTAGTTGAATTGTAAAATGAATTTTTTTTTACTTGGATAAAGTGGAGCCGGACGGGATCGAACCGACGACCTCGTGAATGCCATCCACGCGCTCTCCCAACTGAGCTACGGCCCCAATTATTAAGTCTTAAATTAATAAAAAAGGGCTATAAAAATAGCCCTTTTATATAATTAAAATAATTGGAAATTATCCGCGAGTGCCGCCCTCTTCATCTGTTCCATCAGAACCATCATCTCTTTCACAATTATCTTTCATTGCTTGTTTGATTTCTTCATGGGAATTGACTGTAACAGTTGAGCCATCTTCAAAAACAAGATCTACAGGAAAAACCACTTCAGGTCTTTTTCTTTCACCCTCATATGTTTCATAGAATGCACCCATTTTAGCTTCTAAATCTTCTTCATCTTCAGCTGTTAAAGTAGAACCATCAGGCATTATAAAACTTACAGGGAACCCGAAGGTAAAACATTTTTTATCATCTTCTTCTCCACGACAAGCTTGAAACGCTTCTTTGTGCTCGTCATCAGAGTTTATGGTAACCACTTCGACTTCTTCATCTTTTCCAAATTGGACTTGAATAGGATAGGAAAATTCAGGTCTATGTTTTTCACCAGTTTCTTCATAATGAGCCTTCATGGTATCACCAAACTCTTGATAATCATTTACTGTATACGAAACATCTCCTAAGCTAAATGTGAGTGGAAAAACATACTTAAAGCATCTTTTATTATGCCTCTTTCTGTCGTCCATGCCTTGTCTATTACCAAGTTTTCTTCCATCCTTTGTGAAAAATACTTCAGTTATGTCGCCAGCATCTAAAGCCATATCTCCCATTGATAATTGATATCCATACTCTGGAGAGATCTCTGCGGTAAGCATCATATAATCAAAGTATTCAGAATCCACTACTAACTTAGAAGGTTGTGGAATATCCATAGTGTCTATTTCAAACTTATTTGGATCATTTGCGATAGCTTCTATTAGCTGAATATCAGTCATTTCTTGCTTGTAAGACATATTATCTTCACAAGAATTCACCAAAAAAATTAAACTAAAAATCAGTAGTAGTTTTTTCATAAAACTCCTTTTATTTGCCACTAAATTATAATGTTAATTTATTCTTAATTTTTATTTCTGTCAAAATTTCTTTTAGATAATTCAGGCTTTTTACTTTCGCCCTCTTTTTTCTTCATATCTAATTTCATTTTTTCTTGTTGAAATACTAACTTAGTTCTTTGTTCATTTGAAAGCACAGAAGTTGTTCTTTTCAAAAATTCTGATTCAAGTTTTGCTAATTCCTGCTTCATTTCTAGTTGATATTTTATAGCTGTATCAACATCAAATTTAGCAATATCACGAGCTTTTGATCTAAGCTTACCAATTTTGTCTTGGTATTTTTTTTGAACTTTGCGTACTTGCTGTTTAAACTCATTTTGCATAGGAAAGAATGTTTGAGCTTGATCAGGGGTTAAATTTAAATAACTTGTTTGAATTCCAATCATTGTAGATTCTTTTTGAAAATTTAATTTTTCCATTCTTTTTTTTCGAATTTCTAATTTATCATTGTCAGTCATATTTCTTTTATCCATATGATCTTGAGCAAAAATATTTGTCAAAAACATCGTTATAAATAGTATATATTTCATTATTACTCCTGATTATTAATCTTTCTATTTCAACAATTCATTTAAGAAAAAGTTTCAATTTAACTTTTTCGAGCATTGATGAATGATTGAATTGCCATAATTGTTCCAACTAAACATAAAACAAAAGTTGTAAATTGCTCAATTGTTGCTAAAGGTCTGGCTAATTCGTTACCATTAAAAAGATAACTTCCTAAATCTAAAACTGAACCATAAGTTGCTCCAACTCCAAGAATTAGTATTAGAACATTGACGTGTGCAAAGATTTTATGAAACTTTGGAAAAGTTCTTCCAAAAAATAAAACAACTTGCATTAGCAAACCCAAAATTGATGGAATTAGTGCAGTAAATGTCATAGCAAAAGCATAAAATGCTATACCTAAAATGATTAAACTAATACTTATTTTATTAAAAATATTATCCATAATTCTCTCCTTATTTTTCTATAATTTCGCTAATTTTTTTGAAACTTCCATTTAATTCTGAAATCATTTTTTCCGTATATGGGTTATAATTTTGTATATCTTCAAATAATTCCCATGTATCATTACACGTTTGGTTTACAAGTTTATGCAAAGCCTTATAACCTTCCGTATCAATTTTTGTTTGATTAGTTCCAAAATCATCAATAACTCGCCCAACGAAATGAGTTAAACCTTGTGATCTTGCAGCCATCATATCATGCTCCTCAGCAGAAATTTCTTCAATAGTGATATTTTGGCTTTCAAAATAATTTTTCCAAAAGTCATATCTCTCGTAGGAATTCCTAACAGCTTCCATTGTCATAACAGAACCACTATCTCTTAATGAATCAGGACCAAATAATGGATGAGTTGCAATTATATCAGTTTTTCTCGACAAATTCTCAACCATTACCTTCTTTGGAAACACTTTTACTGAACAAACATCAATGATAGTTTTTCCAGGATTTATTTTATTTGAAATATTTATAATTAAATCTTTAAAGTCCCTAATTGGTACCGAAACAAAAATTGTTTCATTTTTTAGCACCTGATCTAGAGAAACCTCATTTACTTCTAAATTATTTATGGGATTTTTATCATAAACCTCAACTTCAAATCCTTTCGAAAGTAAGTTGTGAAGCATTGCTCCAAATCTACCAAAACCGATTATACTTACTTTTTTCATAAATCCAGCCTTTTAACAGCTAAAAATAATGTTAAATTTCTTTTCAAATCATGAATATCATTATCAAGAATTTTTAAATCATACTTTTCAGCAGAAAACCTACTAGCAATAACTGCTGCATTTCTAGGCAAATTACCTTCAGCTAAATCCTGGGCGGCTTTTGCAGTATCATCTTCCTCAATTAACTTTTTTGACCAAAATCTCTCAGCTAGATAATCTTTACATTGTTTTAATGCTTGCTCGTGTGAATGAATTTGATCAATCTCTCCTAGAGAAACACCCTTTAATGCCAATAAATTTTGACTTATTTCGACATAAAACATATCCACAATCTCACACTGGTTTTTTGCTAATGCTTCAACGCTTTCAATTACGACTCCTCCTTGAGCATTCTCCATAGCAAATATTCCAGTATCAATTGTTCTATCTGATACACTGTTGAGTACATTCATAGAGCTAATTAAATATTTAAATTTAAAATTTTTAATTCCAAACTTTTTACAAAATGATTTAGCTGCTTCTTCGCTAAAACTACCCTCAATTCCTTGAATGCCGACTATCATTATTTTTTCTCCAAAATATGCTTGATACCATTAATATAGCTTTGTTTTCCTTCTCCGTAAAATTGCTCCATACAAACATTTTTTATAACCGAATTTTTCCTAAAATTTTCTCGCTTGTAAATATTTGATAGATGTACTTCAACAGTTGGAATTTGAGAAGAAACAATTGCATCTCTTAATGCATATGAATAATGAGTTAAAGCCCCAGCATTTAAAACACAATAATCTACTATATTTCTTTTTGAGTGTAAAAAATCAATAATTTCTCCCTCCGAGTTAGATTGAAAAAAATCAATTACTAAATCTTTACATAATTCATGATTTCTTATCCATGTATTAATTTGCTCTAAACTCTCTCTTCCATAAATTTCAGGCTCTCTTTCACCAAGTAAATTAAGATTTGGTCCATTAACAATTATCAACTTCATAAGACACTCAAACTTTTTTTTATTTGTTCAAATGTAATATCTTTACTGATTCTGGATTTACCAATTTCATCTAGTAAAATAAATCTAATATTTTTACCTCTGAATTTTTTATCATTCTTAACAAAGTTAATAAAAATATCTTTGTTATCGATGCTCAGATTTGGTAAATCAAATTTTGATAATAATTGAAGAGATTTTTTATATTCATCTTTATTTAAATTTCCAAATTTATTAGATATGAATAATGCACATTTCATTCCATAAAAAATCGCTTCACCATGAAGCAATTCTTCATATTTCGTATAAGACTCAATTGCATGTCCAACGGTGTGTCCAAAATTTAAAATCATTCTAAGCTCATTTTCATTTTCATCTTCACTGACAATATCACTTTTTATTTCACAACATTGAGTTATAATCTTTTTAATAACATTAAGATCATTATTTTTAATATTTGATAAATTTTCGCTTAAATAATCAAATAAATCTTTATCATAAATAAATCCATATTTAATAACTTCTGCAAAAGCAGCATTGAAGTCTCTTTTAGGTAAAGTTGATAAAAAATTTGTATCGACTTCTACCGCTATAGGTTGATATATTCTTCCTACTAAATTTTTTCCATCTTTTAAATTTATGCCCGTTTTTCCACCAATAGATGAATCAACCATTGATAGTAAAGTTGTGGGGTATTGAACATATTTTATGCCTCGCATAAAAATTGATGCAGCAAAACCTGCTACATCTCCAACTACTCCTCCACCAACTGCAAAAACTAAAGAGGATCTATCAAAGTTATTTTTAGCCATTTCACTCACAATGGAATTAATTGATTCAAATGATTTTGCTTGTTCTCCGTCACTAATCATTAAAATATTAATATTCGGAGTCTTAGAAATCTTATCAAATTTTTGTTTGTGTAGATTAAAAATTTTTTCTTGTGTGATCAATAAGCACTGAGATTTTGTTGATAATGCAAACTTAACAATTGAATCTTTAAAATCTTCAACAAAGCTAATGTTATAGCTGTTATCTCCTAAATCAACTTTTATTTTATTGGACATTTATCATCTCAATAATTTTATTACAATTATCCTCAATTGATTTATTATCTGTAATTAATTCAATATTTGACAATTCTTCGTATTTTTTTGACCTTTCATGCATAATCTTTTCTAAAGCATCTTCTTTATTATGAACATTCAATAACGGTCTTGAATTGTCACCTTGTAGTCTTTCAATTAATACTTTTTTAGATGTTTTTAGATAAATGCAATGTTTTGAACTTAAAAAGTCATAACTATCCTGAAATGTGACGGCCCCTCCACCTACAGCAATAATTGTATTTTCTTTTAAAATATGCTTTTGAAGCTCAATGTACTCTATTTCTCTAAAATTTTCTTCCCCTTTCAAGAATAAATCATTTATTGATGTATTATATCGACTACAAATTTCATCATCAATATCGATGAGATTCCATCCCATGCTTAAAGAAAGAGACTTTCCAATAGATGACTTACCTGAACCCATCATTCCAATAAGGTAAAGTTGATTAATATTTTCCACTGCTTTCAATATGTTTTTTTAATTGCTTAACACTATCTCCACTAAATTTTTCCAATAATGCATCCGCAAGTACGATTGCAAGCATGCTTTCTCCTATTATAGATGCAGCTGGAACAGCACAAGAATCGGATCTCTCTTTGTGAGCAAGAACTGGTTCCATTGTTTCTAAATCAATAGATTTTAAAGGTTTTACTAATGTTGAAAGGGGTTTCATGCTAACCTTAACATGAATTGGTTGTGCATTGCTCATACCACCTTCAATTCCGCCAGCATTATTGCTTGAACGAACAATTTTATCATTTTCTATAAGAATTTCATCATGTAATTCACTTCCAAAAGCTGCACTCGAAGCAAAACCTGCACCAAGCTCTACACCTTTAAAAGCATTAACAGACATCATAGCTTGAGTTATTCTAGCTTGGAGCTTTCCATCTGCATTGATGTATGAACCCAATCCATATGGCAATCCAGATGCTACTACCTCAAATGATCCGCCAACAGAGTCTCCATTACGCTTTGCTGTATCAATTACTTTTATCATTTTATCTTCGATTTTTTTATTAAGACATCGAACTGGAGAACTATCAGCGTTATGATTTAAATCTTTTAATGACATGGATGATAAAACTGGAGTTTCATCAACAATATCATGAATTTGATAAACTCTACTACCAATACCTATTCCAACCTCTTCTAATAGCCTTTTACAAATAGCACCAATTGCAACTCTCATAGCTGTTTCTCTTGCAGAAGAACGCTCCAAAACGTTTCGTAAATCATCAAAATCATACTTCATCATTCCTGCAAGATCAGCATGTCCGGGTCTTGGCATTGTTATTTTTTTATGTAATTTTTTTGGCTTTCCAATTGCCATTCTGTCTTCCCAATTAACCCAATCTAAATTTTTAATGATAAGTGAAATTGGAGAACCCAAAGTTTTTTCATGTCTCACCCCTGAAAAGATCTCTGCAAAATCCTTTTCGATTTTCATTCTTCCGCCTCTTCCATGTCCTTGCATTCTTCTTAAAAGATCAACTGCAATGTATTCTTCTGTAAGCTCTAAGCCTGCTGGTATTCCTTCAATTATACCAATTAAACCCTTTCCATGGGATTCGCCAGCAGTCATATATGATATTTTTTTTAACATTTTATTTTCTCCAATTTTTTTCTCACGGATTCAATTTGTGAATCCAAATTATAATTAGTTTCTCTCCAAATTTCAATAGACTTTAAAGCTTGAAAAATAAACATATCAATGCCATTAATTTTTTGAGAGCATTTATCAAAATTTTTAAAAAATAGAGTTTCTTTTGATGTATATATTAGGTCTATTAATATTGTATTTTTATTTAATGAAATATCAAAAAAATTATTTATATCATCTTTATACATTCCTATTGGAGTAGTATTAATTGCAATATCAAAATTTAAATGATCAGAATTAAATAGTTCTATATTATTAAAGCCTAATTCATTTGAAAAATTTTGAAGATTACGAGCATTATTAATTGATCTATTTTTAATAATAATCTTATCGACTCCTTTATCAATTAAACATTTAACTACTGTTTTCGCAGATGATCCTGCCCCAAAAATAATACATCTTCTGTCTCTAATATTTATATCATTTTTAATTAACAACATATCAAAACCGTACTTATCAGTATTAAATCCAAAAATCTTATTATTCGATTTTGAAATACAATTTATATTTCCTAAGATTTTTGCCTCATCATCAATAACATCTATAAACTTTACCACTTTACTTTTGAATGGTATAGTAACATTAATACCATTAAATGAATCAAAATCATCATTAAAAAAATTATCTAACTTATCATTTTCAATAAGAATTTTTTCGAAAGAGCAATTTAAAATATTTAATTTTTTATAAAGTATTTCATGGAGCTGTGGACTTAAGCTTTTATCAATTGGGTTTCCTATTACAGCAAATCTCATTTGGTTACCTCACCAAGATATTTAAAAAAATTTGGTAATGAAATATCAACACATTTTTTGTTATCAAGCTTATACTTTTTGAAAGAATTAAGGCTTAAAATTGTGAAGGCCATAGCAATTCTGTGGTCGTCAAATGTGGTTATCTCAGCCATTTTTTTTATCCTTCCTCCTTCAACAAATAAGTTATTATTATTCTCATATGTCTTAATTCCAAAAGCTTTTAGATTATGTATAATTGCACTTAATCTATCACATTCTTTATATTTTAATTCTTCAACATTATTGAAAACCGTTGTTCCTTTTGCAAAAGCTGCAATAACTGCTAAAATTGGTATTTCATCAATAATTGATGGTATTATTTTAGACTCGACTTCTATTGCTTTAAGATTAGATGATCTGAAAGTTAAATCTCCTACTTTTTCACCATTATGAATTGACTCATTTGATTTTTTGACCAAACAATTCATTCTTTTTAGAACCTCAACAAACCCTATTCTTGATTCATTTAGTAATACGTTTGTTAACTTTAATTTTGAATTATTACTAATAACGGCCAAACCAGCAAAAAAAGCTGAAGAAGAAGGATCAGATGGGACAGAAATGTCAATAGATTTTAATTTTGATTTGAGAGGATGAACTACAATTTTATCTCCTTTTCTTTCTATTAATGCTCCCATGTTATTTAACATGATTTCTGAATGATTTCTTGTCGGAATAATTTCATTAATACTGGATACATTGTTTCCACCTAAAGCTGAAAAAAGTATACTCGATTTAACTTGAGCACTTGCAATTTTCATATCAAAATCTAAAGAACTTATACCGCCTGAAGCATCTATTGATAAAGGTAATAATCCATTATTTGAAGAAATTTTACATCCCATCTCTTTTAAAGGCCTAATAATTCTTTCCATTGGTCTTTTAGATAATGATTCATCTCCAATTAATGAAAATGTTAATTTTTGCGAGGCCAATAACCCTGCAATGAGTCGAGTAGTAGTTCCTGAATTACCGCAATCAAGTTCTTTTGTAGGAGATTGAAGTTCTTTTCCATCTATTATTATTTCATTATTTCTTTGCTCAATTGAGGCACCACATTGTTTTAAAATGTTAATCGTTGATTGTAAGTCCGCTCCATCATTTAAATTTCTTACATAACTTACTCCATCTGCAATTGCTGAAAGCATAATAGCCCTATGTGAAATAGATTTATCACCTGGAAGTTGTAATGTTCCAACAAATTTCATTTATTTTTTTAGTTCCTCTGCTATATTAAAAGAAAGTTCTAATGCTTGATTTGCATTAAGTCTTGGGTCACAATGAGTATGATATCTTGAATTAAGATCATCATCACTAAGCTTATAAATTCCACCTGTACATTCAGTAACATTTTGTCCAGTCATTTCTAAGTGAATTCCTCCTAAATGACAACCTTTATCTCTTAAAATTTTTATCGCTGTTGTGGTTTCATTTAATAAAGCACTAAAATCTCTAGTTTTTAATCCTGAAGAGGATTTTACAGTATTACCATGCATTGAGTCTGAAATCCATAGAACTTTTTTTCTATGCTTTTTTATGATGTCAATTAATCCGGGTAAATTTTCATGGACTTTATTTTCACCATATCTAAAAATTAGAGATATTTTTCCAGGCTCATTGTTTGGATTTATTTTATCAATAATCTTTATAAGCTCTTCAGGATCAAGACTAGGACCACACTTGATTCCAATAGGATTATTAATTCCAGCACAATATTCAACATGGGCGCTGTCAACAAATCTAGTTCTATCACCAATCCATACCATATGCGCTGATGTAGCAAAGGTCATACCAGAAATTGAATCAGTTCTTGTTAATGCAGATTCAAATGGTAAATGTAATGCTTCATGGCTAGTGTAGAAATCAACGGAATTTAAATAATCAACAGAAGAGGTATTGACTCCAATTGCCTCAATAAAATCTAGATATTCATTTATTTGGTTAGCTATTTTTTCATATTTTTTTCCCTCTGGTGTAGCTTTAACGAAACCCATATTCCAAGAATTTACTTTTCTTAGATTTGCAAACCCTCCTTGGGCAAAAGATCTAATTAGATTAAGTGTAGATGCTGATTGTGAATATGCTCTTAAAAGCCTTGAAGGATTAGGTTCTCTTTTTTCTTCTGAAAATTCAATACTATTAATCGAATCACCAAAATAACTGGGTAATGTTTTATCGTCAACTGTTTCAAAGTCTGAAGATCTAGGCTTAGCAAATTGACCTGCAATTCTTCCCACTTTAATTACAGGAACCTTCATTTTTGCGGTAAAAATAGCACTCATTTGTAAAATGACTCTAAAAGTGTCTCTAATGTTATTGGCATTAAATTCCTTAAAACTTTCAGCACAATCTCCACCTTGAATTAGAAAAGCTTTTCCTTCAACTGCTAAAGCAAGTTTATCTTTGAGACTATTGCATTCACCAGCAAAAACTAATGGAGGAAACTTTTCAATTTTTTTTAATGCTTTTTTTAAAGCACTTTTATCTTTGTATTCAGGAATATGTTTAACAGTAAAATTTTCCCAAGAATTTTTAGTCCACTTACTCATAATTCATTCCCTTCAACTTTTTTAGAAGCAGAAATTACACTGTGGTATATTTCCTTTAAATATTTTGCTTCTTTTTCAGAAAATTTTGCATCTATTTTAGCGTAGATAGAATTTTCTCTTTTTGAATCTTCGATTGGTAAGTTATTTTTAGATTTTATTTCACCAATTTTCATAACAGGATCTAACCTTTCTACTAAAAGATCAAAAACCATGTCATCAATATTATCAATATTTTTTCTTTCTTCATTTATTTCGATCATAATTCCTCCAAAAAAAAACCCTAACATTTTCTGCTAGGGTTTCTATAGTTTGTGATATAATTATTCTATCAGGCGCCTATAGTCCCCTTGCATCTAAAATAGAAATAATAGTAGTTAAAATTTTTCATCAAAGCATATTAGTGATAAAAATCTAATAGAAAAACAAAAATTATTTTTTAAGATTTTTTACAAAATTTTCAACAACACCCTTTTTTCTATCTTTTAGTACTTTTTTTATAATTGCAGATCCAACAACAGCCCCATCTGAAAAATTATTAAACCATTTAACATCCTTATTCGAACTTATACCAAAACCTACCATAAATGGTGTTTCACTATTTTCTTTTACTTTTGCTAAATAGTTTTCCAAATTATTTTTTGAACTAAGATCATTCCCCGTAATACCTAAAATACTTACTGCATAAATGAGTTCACCTGCAAGATTAGAAATCTTCTTAATTCTTTCTTTTGAAGTATTTGGTGCTACTAAAAGTATTGGAGATATATTTTTATCCTTCAAATTATTACAAAATTCTACTGATTCGTCAAGGGGTAAATCTGGAAGAATAACCCCATCTATTTCCGCATCATTGCATTTTTTTATGAAATCCATTGTACCCATTTTTAGAATTGGATTATAATAACCCATAAGCGCAATAGGGATATCAGTTTGGCTTCTTATCTCTTTCACCTGTTCAAAAATTTCAAGAAGAGTAATCCCATTTTTCAAAGCGATTTCATTTGCTGCTTGAATAACTGGACCATCTGCTTGCGGATCTGAAAAAGGAATACCTATCTCAATCATATCAGCACCACCTTTTATAGCTTCCATAACTAAATCCTTCGTGCTGTCCTTATTTGGAAAACCTGCAGTGATAAATACAATTAATTTTTTAGAATCTTTTGAAAAAAGTTCTTTTATTCTATTCATAATTCAATACCTAATTCCTTTGCTATAGTATTTATATCTTTATCTCCTCTTCCAGATAAATTCAAAATAACATGTTCATTTTTTTTGATATTATTTTTTTTATTTTTTAAGTAAGCAACAGCGTGTGCAGTTTCTAAAGCTGGAATAATTCCCTCTTTTTCTGATAACCACTTAAACGCTTCTAGCGCTTCGTTATCAGTTGCTGATGAATACTCAACTCTTTTAGTTTTTTGAAGATAACTATGCTCTGGACCAATTCCTGGATAATCTAAACCTGCAGATAAGGAATATGGTAAAGCAACTTGACCATCAATACTTTGGAGTAACATTGATGCTGCACCATGCAACACACCAAACTCTCCCTTTGTAAGGGTGGCAGCATGTTGATTGGTATCAATCCCTTTTCCTGCAGCTTCAACTCCTACTATTTTTACATCGTCGTCAATAAAAGGATAAAATAAACCAAGAGCATTAGATCCACCTCCAACACATGCTACAAGCCTGTCAGGTAATTCATTATTTGTTATATCTTTAAATTGTTTTTTTGTTTCAGTACCAATTACAGATTGAAAATCACGGACCAGCATTGGATATGGATGAGGTCCAACAGAAGAACCAATAATATAAAATGTATTTTCTACATTTGTTACCCAATCCCTTATTGCTTCATTTGTAGCATCTTTTAAAGTTTTAGATCCAGATGTGACTGGAATTACTTTTGCCCCCATTAAGTTAATTTTGAACACATTGAGCTTTTGACGCTCAATATCTTCCTCTCCCATGTAAACAATACATTCTAAACCAAATTTAGCAGCAACGGCTGCAGTTGCCACACCATGTTGTCCTGCTCCTGTTTCAGCAATGATTCTCTTTTTTCCCATTCTATGAGCTAATAAAATTTGTCCAAGGGCATTATTAATTTTGTGTGCACCTGTATGATTTAAATCTTCCCTTTTTAGCCATACATGAAAACCTAGTTCTTTAGAAATATTTTTAGCTAAGTATAATGGAGTTGGTCTACCTCCGTAATGTTTGAGCAAATTAAAGAATTCTTTTTTAAAATCTTTATCGTTTTTACACTTTAAGTACTCCTGCTCTAATTCGTCCAATGCTGGAATTAGAGTTTCAGGAACATATTTTCCACCAAATTCTTCAAAATGACCATTTTTATCAGGCATACTGTACTTTTTTACTAAACTATCCAAAACTAAACTCCTTTTTTTTTGTTTTTTTTAAAATTTTTACAATCCTTAAGATTTTCGATTTACTTTTCAATCCAGGACTTTTTTCGACACCACTATTTATGTCAACTGCATGAGGATTAATTTGATAAATACCATCTAAAATATTTTCCTTATTCAACCCTCCAGATAAAATAATTGGGAGATTGAATTGTGCATTTTCAATTATTTTCCAATTAAAGATTTTACCAGTTCCTCCAAATTGATCATTTATTTTATTATCAAGGAGGATTGCGTGTACATTATAATTATTAATAATATTTAAATCACTTTTTTTTGAAACAGATAAGGCTTTAATAACTGGAATATTAAAATTGTTACAAAATTCGGGTGTTTCATCTCCATGTAGCTGAATTGCATCAAGATTTAATTCATTTATAACATCATTAATAATATTTTTATTCTCATTTACAAAAACTCCAACTTTTTTTATTCCTGAAGTGTATCTAATTATTTTCTTTGCATTTTCAATTTCAATAAACCTTGGGCTTTTATCATAAAATATCATGCCAATAGCAGATGCTCCTGCAGTTTGAGCATGTAAAGCATCTTTGTAATTAGTTATACCACAAATTTTGAAGCCTATCATAACTCTTTGATAATTCTTTCTAGTTTTTTTCCAGGATTTTTACTTTTCATCAAAGTCGTCCCCATAAGTATGGCATCATATCCCAGTTGTTCAACAATTTTTATTCTTTTGGTACTTTTAAAACCACTTTCTGCAACCTTAAGCGAATCCTTAGGGAGTTTTGGATAAAATCTTTCAAATCTTGAAAAATCAAGTTCCATTTTTTTTAAATTTCTACAATTAACACCCACGATCATTGGATTAAGCTCATTAATATTTAAAAGATTTTCTCTATCATGAATTTCTACTAATGATTCCAATTTCTCAGTTAATCCAAGGTTATATAGGTCTATCAAGTCATTATAGTTCAAGGCTTCAGTAATTAATAGAAAAGCATCAGAACCATGGCTCATTCCTTGAAAAATTTGTTTTTTACTTATGATAAAATCTTTTTGCATTACAGGAATGTTCACTGCGTTTTTAATGTCCTTTAAAAATTTAATATCACCATTAAAAAATCTTCTATCAGTAAGAACAGAAATAGCTGCAGCACCAGCATTTTCATAATCTTTAGCAATTTGAATGTGTTGACCCTTTTTAAGAATTATCCCTTCACTGGGTGATGCAAATTTTATTTCTGCAATAATAGATATTTTGCCTCCTTTTAAAGCTTTTTTTAAACTGAGTCTTTTAAAGTTGGAGCTTTCAAAATGTATTTCAGGAATTTTCTCAATTTCTGTCTTTTTATGACTCAAAATTTTATCTAGAATATTCACTTTTGTATACCTTTAAGTACCTTTAGAGCCGACAAGGAATCAACTGATTCTTCTGCTATAAAATAACCTTCTTTTATAGATTTTGCTTTACCTCCAACCATAATTCCTGCAGCAGCATTTAGCAAAACTATATCTCTGTTAGGACCTTTTTTTCCATTTAAAATATCCAAAATAATTTTTGCATTAATATTTGAAGTACCACCCTTTAAATTTTCAAGTTTTGATAGTGAAATTCCTACGGACTTTGGATCAAATTTGAGGTTGACAATTTTACTATCATTTAAAAAGTAAGTAATATTAGAATCACAAGTTGTAGTTAGCTCATCAAGACCATCATCTCCATTAAAAACCATAACATTTTTTGAACCTAAATTTTTTAAAACTTTTGCTTGAATTTCAGTCAATGATGGTTCAAACACTCCCATTGCCTGATTTTTAACATTTGCAGGATTACATAATGGTCCTAAAATATTGAAAACTGTTTTAATTTTTAACGTACTTCTAACATTCATAGCATTTTTTACAGCTGGATGGAAATTCGGAGCAAACATAAAACAGATATTATTTTTTTCTAAACTTCGAATACAGTTTTCAATTGATTTATTTATATCCACGTTTAATGCTTCAAGAACATCAGCTGAACCTGACTTTGATGTCATAGATCTATTACCGTGCTTGGCTACCTTTATTCCTGCTCCAGCTACAACTATTGATGATGCAGTTGAAATATTGAATGTTCCAGAATAATCTCCACCAGTACCACACATATCAATAGCAGGAAAATCAAGATTTAATCCAATCATAGTTTTTCGCATTGCTTTAGCAAAACCAGTGATTTCATCAACTGTTTCTCCTTTTGACCTTAAACCAACTAATAAAGCTGTAATTTGAATATCATCTAAATTTCCTTTCATTAAATCAAACATAATTTCAAAAGCTTCTTTTTCATTTAAGTTTTCTTTTTTTACAACCTTTTTTATTAAATCAATCATTTATATCTCCAAAAAATTTTTAATTATGACTTTTCCGTCTTTTGTAGCAATCGATTCAGGGTGAAATTGTACTCCATAAAGATTTGAAGTCTTGTGTTTAAGACCCATAATGGTTTTGTTATCAGTTTCAGCAATTACCTTTAAGCAAGTAGGTAAAGAAGCTTTGTCGACAATCAGTGAATGATATCTAGTGGCATTGAAATTATCATTAATACCTTTAAATAATTTTGAGCCAAAATGATTTACATTTGAAACCTTACCATGCATAATTTTTTTTGCCTGAACAATTTCACCACCAAAAGCACATCCAATTGCCTGGTGTCCAAGACAAACACCTAATATTGGAATTTTTTTATAAAAATGTTGAATGACTTCAACAATATTTCCTGAATTTTCAGGTCTTCCAGGTCCAGGAGAAATAACTATATGGGAAGGATTAATTTCTTTGATGTTTTTTAAGGATGTTTCATCATTTCTTTTGGTAACAATATCTTTCTTTATATCACCAATATATTGCACAAGATTGTAAGTAAAGCTATCGTAGTTATCAATAACAAGTATCATTTAATCAACCCATTTTCAGCAAGATCAATTGCAGCATTCATGACTTTTGCTTTATTTACAGTTTCGTCATACTCTTTTGATGAAATAGAATCATAAACAATACCAGCTCCAGCTTGAAAGTATGCAATTCCGTCCTTTAAAATCATAGTTCTTATTGAAATGCAAGTGTTTAAATTCCCATTAAAATCTATAAAACCAATAGCTCCTGAAAAAACACCTCTACTATCATTTTCTAATTCATTAATTATCTCCATTGCTCTAATTTTTGGTGCTCCTGAAACTGTCCCAGCAGGAAAACCACTTTTTAAAGCATCAAAAATATTTTTATCTTTCATAAGTTTTCCTCTAACATCTGAAACAATATGCATAACATGTGAATACATCTCTATATTCATTTTTTCTTTAATTTTAACGCTATCGAATTCAGAAACTTTTCCGACATCATTTCTTCCTAAATCAAGTAACATTAAGTGTTCAGCTAACTCCTTTTTGTCATTTAACAAATCTTGAGCATTTTTTTTGTCCTCAACAGAATTTTTACCTCTCAATCTAGTACCAGCAATTGGACGAATTTCAACTTCACCTTCTTGTACTTTTATCATAAGCTCAGGAGAAGCACCTATAACATCGAATGAATCAATTTTCAAATGGAACATATATGGTGAAGGGTTAATAGACCTTAATGCTCTGTAAACATTCAAAGGTTCTGACAAGGTTTTACGTTCAAATCTTTGACTTAAGACAACTTGAAAAATATCGCCAGACTTAACATAATTTTTTGCTTTATTTACAATTTTCTCAAATTCACTCTTTTTAAAGTTAGAGGTTGTAGGAAATGATTTTGTTACTAGTGGAGTTCTAAATTCATGATTTGAATGTAGTAAATTTCCAATAGAATCAACTCTTGAATTAGCTTCATCGAAAAGAACACTTAAATTTTCATCTCTGTTAAGAGTGATGTTTGATACTACTATAGCATCACCATTTAAATGATCAAAAACAATAATGTCTTCAAAAAGCATAAATTTTGAATCAGGTATCTGTAAATATTTGGTTTTTTTTACTGGAACATTTTCAAAAAAGTCAATCATTTCATATCCAAAATAACCAACAATACCTCCTGTAAAATGTGGAAGATGATCCAGTTTTTGACTTTTATATGAATCATTTAAATTTTTTAAAAAATCAAATAAATTAGCATTTATCTTTTTTCGCTCACCATTTACAACCTCAAATAAAGTCTTCTGCTCATATTCAAAAACCCTTGATGGATTTATACCAACATAAGAATATCTACCATTTTTCTTTGCCTTCTCAACGGATTCAAGAATGAATCCATAATGGGAATGCATTGATAAATTCGCCCAAGCTGCAATAGGTGTAATAGTATCTGCTATTATTCTTTTGAAAAAAGGAACAACCTTTCTTCCATCTTTTGCAAGCAAATTAAAATCTTTTTTTGTTAATTTATTTTTCATTATATATAAAAAAAACCCCGATTAACGGGGTTTTAGAATCTTGTTAACGTAGAAAAGGCTTACAAGACAGATCCCCCGACTTGAAAATACCATTTCCATGTTTTTAAACTATTTTTCACGAGAAAATATTATAACATAAAATAAAATTTTGCAAATACTTATTTTGATTTAAAAACTAATTTTGAAGATTTAGAAGAATTTACAGCATCGTAAGAAAACATAAATGGTTTGAATTCTCCCCTATTATACATATCTGTTTGATCGCTATAATGTTTTGATCTAAACAGTCCAGATTGACCAGTTGGAAGGATGCTAAAACCATTATCAAAATTTGAAAAATCAATTATTCTTCTCATTGATGAACCTGCTCGAACATTAAAAGGCTTACTGACAGAATAGCTTGCAGCTCTAGGAGTCATTTCTGAGCCTGACATTGGGAATGGTCCAACACTAAAATTAATTAATCTCTTTACTAATGGATCTGCATCCAATCTATGTTCATAAGTAACTTGATGAATATCTCCCCAAACAAGTTCTAAAGGATTTCCATATTTATTTTCTAAAAAATTAAATGCGTCTTCAAAAGACTTATTCACAATATCATTAAGTGTCTCTTTATCAGAAGTTGTAACATTATCTACCCAAAGATTTGCACTACCATCAAAAATGCTTCTAATTGCTTGTGTCCTTATATATTTAAGACTATAAAATGTATCAAATGATCCACTACCAAAGCTCTGTAACTCATCTTGAAATATATTTTGGACAAGATGAATGTAAATTGCATGAAATGCAACAGCCCCAGTTGAATCTAATGATTCAATACCATCCCAATCTTTAAGCATTTCATGAATTTTATCTGCGTTATCAGAAAAACCTGTTGAATAATTTTGAACAAAAAGGGGAGCGTATTGTTGGCCAAAGGGAGCAGTGATTTCATTTAAAATTGATTTCATATCTTCAGAAGACAATTTTGTATCCGTCTTCAATCTTTTATCAATTTGAGTAGCTCTACTTGGGTCAGCCCAATATTTGGATATATAATATGGGTATTCATCGCCTACAATCTTGTTATTACCATTTGAAATATATCCTTTTTCAGGATTAAAAGAGTATGGCATTTCATCAAAAGGAATATAACCTTGCCAATCATGCTTTGTTGTTGTTCCGTCAAAAGGGACAAGTTTATCAGCATCAAGTCTAATAGGAATCTTTGTGCTTGGTCTCCATCCAATATTTCCTTCTTTATCAGCATAGGTCCAGTTTTGCCCAGGTGCTCCAAATAATTTTGAAGCTTCATTAAAATCCTCCCAGTTTGACGCTTTTGCAAGCATAAATAAACCAGTAGTTTCATCGAATGCATCGAATTCTGTCCATCTAAAAGATATTGCTTTATTAATAGCTTTTGCATCTCGGTGTATATCTGATATGATAGGACCTCTATGCGTAGATCTAATAATAATTTTACGCTTAGAGCCTGATTTTAGAACAAGTTCTTCTTCTTCAATTTTTAAATTTCTCCATTTACCATCGACATAATATTGTGTTTGTTCTTCATTTAATAATTCAATATAAAAATCCATATCATCTGTCATGACATTAGTAAAGCCCCATCCAATATTTTCGTTATGTCCAATAACAGGTAATGGAATACCATACAATCCATAACCTCCAAAATTATAATTATCACTTTTTAAACGAATCTCATACCACCAAGGAGGTAAATTGTATGCTAAATGTGGATCATTAGCAAGTAAAGGCTTACCAGATTTGGTTTTTGTTCCAGAAACTGCCCATGCATTAGAACCGTAACCATCTCTATCAGTTTTTAATAAATTTCTCAAATTTTCAGTATCACTGGCATACTGCTTGAATGATTTTAGTAACACGTCATTTGAAGAAATAGTAACAAAATTTGGATCATAAGATGGTAAAATTTCTGATAAATAGTCTGGACCAAGTTGTTCATTTATTGCTCCAAAAAATAATTCAGAATCCCATCCTCCTTGCAATTCCCAAGCCATCATTGTACTTAATGCAACAATATCAAGAGGTTCAAAAGTAGGGAGTTCATCTATTTGTAATAATTTAAATTCAAGCGGATATTCTGATGGAGAGAGACTTTGAACATAGGTATTTATTCCATAACACGTGTCTTCTAAGTGTGCGAGAATATCTAAAGGTACTTTGTTCAAAGTTTTCTGAGCAATTTTTTCAAAACCAAGTGTTCTTAAAAAACGATCTTCTGTAAAAAGTGTATCATTAACTACAGCACTGAGTTGACCTTTATATGCATATTTTAAAAAGGCCATTTGAAACAATCTATCTCTAGCACCCAAATAACCTGCTACTTTAAACATATCAGAGTCGTTTAGAGCAAATACACTAGGTACACCATAATTATCAAATATTACTTCAACATCATTTTCCAAGGATAATTCTTGATTAATACCATCATACTCAACATCAGTTGGTTTTAAGAAAGCATTGACAAAAAAATTAATTAGAATGATGAAAGTGAATACAAATAAAATAATTTTATAGACTTTCCCCATGCTTGAAAGTAAGAAAAAAAATGAAATAGTTTAATAGATTTATATAAAGATTTTATCCAATAGCTTCTTTACCTTTTTCATTAGTTCTTATGCGAATACATTCCTCAATTGGTAAAATAAAAATTTTACCCCTACCTTTTTCCTGATATTTATTTGCAACTTTGCAAATGGCCTCCACTGCAGCATCTACATAGTCGTCATTTACAGCTATTTCAAGTCTAACTTTTTTCAAAAGGGTTATTTCGTGTGCAATTCCTCTGTATACCTCCTGAAGAGGTATTTCTTTTCCTTGGCCTAATGCATTTGACACAGTGAACTTGAAAATCTTTCTTTTTAGAAGCTCTTCTTTAATTTCAGGAAGCTCTTCTGGTTGAACAATTGCAATTATTAATTTCATTTTCCTCTCCTTTATTCAACTGTAAAAATTTGAAATCCTGAATATGACTCCATTTCGTGTTCAGCAATATCTAAACCAATTATTTCTTCTTCTTCAGTAACTCTTACACCTATTAAAACTTTTATTGTGTAAAAAATTAAAAAAGCAGATAAAGAACTAAAAAATCCATACGATAATATGCCTATGAGCTGAATAACAAAAGAATAGCTTGTTGAAAATATTCCAACTGCTAACGTACCCCATATACCACACACAAGATGAACAGATATTGCTCCAACAGGATCATCAATTTTAATTTTATCAAAGAAAATAATAGAAAAAACGACCAAGATACCCGATATAAAACCTATATATATTGCATTCATTGGAGATATAACGTCTGCACCGGCAGTTATACCTACCAATCCAGCCAATGTGCCATTTAAAATCATTGATAAATCATTGGTTTTTAAATAAAAAATAGAAGTCAATAAAGAACCAACAATTCCAGCTGCAGCAGACAAAGATGTTGTTACAAAAACATAAGAGACTGCACCAGGATCAGCTGAGAGTACCGAACCACCATTAAATCCATACCAACCGAACCATAAAAGAAATACTCCAATAGCTGCAAGAGGCATATTATGTCCCATTATTGGTTTTAATCCAACTTTGGTATATTTACCAATTCTTGGTCCAAGTAAATATGCACAAATCAAGGCAGCCCAACCGCCAACACTGTGTACCAATGTGGAGCCAGCAAAATCGTAAAAACCCATTTGATGTAAGAATCCTCCACCCCATTTCCATGAACCAGCAATTGGGTATACGAAAGCAACATATAAGAAAGAAAATAATAAAAATGAATTTAGTTTAATCCTCTCAGCTACTGCACCTGAAACAATTGTTGCTGCAGTAGCAGCAAACATTGCTTGAAAAATAAAATCCGTATAATAGGTGTATTGTCCATTAGCATATTCAATAAGTCCAGCATTTCCAACTGGAACATTTAGACCCCAACCAGCAAAACCAAAGAATTGGCCAAAAGAAAAATCTCCAGGATACATTAAATTAAAACCACAAAGAGCATATGTTAATATACCAATAGAAATTATACTTACATTTTTAAACAAAATATTAACAGTGTTTTTAGTTCTTGTTAATCCTGTTTCAAGTGCCGAAAAACCTAAATGCATTATGAATACTAAAATTGTTGCAACAAGCATCCATAAATTATTTACTGTGAAAAGTTCTAATGAATTCAATTAATACCCCCGCATTTATTTATTATAATAAAATTAAATAAAATAAAGTAAAAAAGACAATGGAAATAAATTTTTAAGTATAAAATAATTAATGACTTAATATTTTTAAGTAAAATAGATATTGTGATTAAATTAAGTTAATTTTTTAAATGATTGGTAAAAAAATCGGCAGCAAACTTGAAAGATTTTTCTCTAGCTTCATCATTTCCACCCATGATTGGTCCTCTACCAGCACAAGTTAACAATGCCAATTTTTGCATTGTTGGATTATTGATAGGAATTTTCCAGAATTCAGTAAAAAAAACAGTACCTTGATTATTCATTGGAAAGAAGCAATCACCAAGCGTGTAGCCATGTTCTAATTTAGTTAAATCCATCTCTCTATCAAAAGAATGGTGTGCATTTTCATAAATAGTAATATCAATATTATGATGCAATCCACTTTGATCTAACTTGTCAATGAAATTTGAACATGCAGAAGCAGGTACCCAATTATCCAATTCACCAAAAAGAATATGAATTGGTGCTTGACTAAAGATCATTGCCTCTTCCGGAAAAGGGTATATTAGGCATCCAGGATAAATTGGTAGGTGTGCAGCAAACTTATATTTTCCGTTATTAATTGAATTAATTAATGGAGTCCATGCAGAATATAATGATACAGCTCCTCCTAAGCTCCACCCTGTAATTCCAGCTTGTTTAATATTAATATTTGGATGCTTGGATAATGTTTCAAGAGCAATATAACTATCAAGAATCATCATTGCGGTAGTTACTTCTAATTGACTTCCAACAGTAGTATCAATATCTCTACTATCAAAACTATGTAATTGGAATGTTGCAAAACCCAATTCAAGATACATTTCTAAATATTTCAAATGATGTGGACCCCAATTTAGACTTCCTGCTACTCCAACAATGATTGGATATTTACTTTCTTTATCAAAATTATCTGGAAAAGTTAAAATTCCAAAAACACTTTGTTTTTCTTGGTTATCAAGATCAGTAATTATTTCTTCAAATGAAAATGGATTTGCGCTTTCAAAAATAATTGTTTCTTTAAATGGTTCTTGTGGTAACAATAGTGAATAAAATAAGAGTAAGAATAATTTTTTCATTTTTTTTCTAATAACTGTAAATATGATTTAAAAAGTAATCCACCTCCACCACTGTAGCCAACGAGTTCTCCGTTACTACCAACAATTCTGTGACATGGAATAATTATTGGGATTTTATTTGAACCACTAACTTTTCCTACTGCTCTAGCTGATTTAGGTTCATTAATTTTCTTTGCTATATCCTTATAGCTTTTCGTTTTTCCGTAAGGAATTTTTGACATTTCTTTAAAAACTTTCATTGAAAAGTTCGAACCTTTAATATGAACTGGAACATCAAACTTTTTTAACTTTTTATTAAAGTATGCATTCAATTGATTTTTGACCTCGTTACCAAATTTTGAGTCAGTATTATTTACGATTTTTAAAGAAAGCTGACTTTCCAGTAAATCATTTTTGTTATCAGAAAATGATAAGTTATATAGCTTATTATCATTAAAAATAATTCGGAAATAAAAATGGAGATTTTTGACTTGAAATATTTTCTGATTCATTACTTAGTATCTTAAAATAAATCTACTGCCACATTTAGTACATTTTGCAAGAAAACTAATATACTCGTACCACTTGGTTCTTACCCAAGAATGTTTACATTTTAAACATTTCATAAGTATTAAAATTTAAGTATTTTCTTCTTAATAACTAAATAATATCAAAAAAAATGAGTCCAAAATTATTCAAAATTATCATTGCTGGAATGACTATTTGTATTACTCTTTTGTCATACAAATTTTATGTAGTAAATAACGATTTAAGAAAATATAAAGAGTACTACAAAGATTTATCAATTATGTATTTAAATGAAGTAATTGAAGCTCCTAAGCTTGAAAAACCATCCTTAGCAGAGATGAAAGTAACAACCATCGACTTTGAAGATAATATGTTACAATTCTCTGATTTAGATAATAATATTTTTAATATTCAAAAATTTGAAGGAAAAAATCTTTTTATAAATTTTTGGGCAACTTGGTGTAATCCGTGTTTAGCTGAAATGCCATATATGGTTGAGCTTTATGAAGAATACAAAAATGAAGAAGATATTATTTTCTTATTTTTGTCTAGAGAAGAATTAAAAACTATTAAAAATTATATACCGAAAGATAATAATCTTCAAAGACTTCCAACATATAAAATTATTACTGATGATGAATTTTTTGCAACTTCTGGTATTCCTACAACTTTTATAATTGATTCGAATGGTGAAGTGTTAGTTAAAGATTTAGGAACTGCTTTTTGGAACGATGAATCTGTTTTTGCATTTATTGATAGCTTAATCGGAGAAAATGAAATCTAATATTTTAATTTCGACAGATAATCATTTCCCATATTTTGGAAATGGAATTGAATTTAAAGAACATCTATTTGGATTAGAGTTTGATGCTAATTTAATTCACAAAACATCTGAGCTAATATGGAAACCAAATTCAACCTTACCTTTCACTCCTCTTAAAAAACTTCCATCTCCGTATACAATATTATCAGATATTGCACTTGAAATGACTGTACAGAATGATTCAAAAATTGGTTTAATTGGACAAAATGCACTTTTAAAAGAAGTAAAATTAATAGATGATGGTCTGATGGATAAATTCATTCTAGAAGTGCAAAGTCATATTCTTAATCCTACAAAAGAATCAGCTGAATTAATTGCGGATGTGAGATGTTGGTGTTCATGGCTGGCCAATGGTATAAAAATTGAACCTATTTTTAATGGAAAAAATGCAGCATGTGCATTCATTCCATGGCCACTATCAGGATTACTACTCCTATCATCAAGAATAATAGGTCAACAGCCTGAATTTGAGTATGCTGCAGATTATGTCCTTCGCTCAGGCATCCTTCCTGATCAAGAGTTAGACAACTATGATGATGTCAAAAAAAATGTTGATTATATAAGATCAATAAAGCCTGTGGTTGCTTTTCACGATTTTGATGGAAATGAACAAGGATTTAGGATGACTCATCTTGCAATGGAAAGAACATCTAATATGATGATTGGAAATGCACTACTGGCTATAAAAAACAAAAATATTAAAGAAAATCTTGAAAAAATTGAATTAGCTACTCAACAATCAAATCAATTATTTAATGCAATGTGGAAAGTAAGTGAACCGTCATTATATAACAAAGAAGTTAGAATATTCATTCAAGGATTATTTGGAAATCAAGGCGGTATGTACCCAGATAAGGGTTTATTTTTTGAAAATTGTGGAGAAGATTTTGACAATGATTACTCTTCTGAAGGTTGTTATTTATCAAACTTGCATGGCCAAACTGGAGCAAATAGCTCATACCATCCTATTGCTGATGAAATTACAGGTGTAGGAGATCATACTCATGCATATATAGCAGATAAAATTATTGATAAAGCAATGATAAAAGGAGTGCTTGAAAAAGGGTTCGTTAGCTCTGAAGATTTACCAAACAATATTGAGGTTGATTCATTAACAAAACTTTTAAAATCATTTAGGGTTGGATACAGACCGCCAGCACATCATGCAATGATTGTTAAGATCAGAAATGCAATACAAAATTCTAATTATTTTTCAAAAATTGAATCAGATAATGACAATAAAAAACTTTTAGCTAGTGCAGTTCGTTGGATAATTCAACATAGAATAGATCATTATAAAATGGTTGTTTTTTATATACTTAAAGCTCCAGATCCTTATCGTAATCAAACTAAATCTAAAGGAACGGGAGGATCGCCAACACCCACATTTCTTCCTAAAATGTTTACGCATAGTATTGATAGATTAAAAAACTTAGTTGGTAATGAGGATATTTCTTGGGCAAATGACCTTATTAATATTACATCTAGTCATGAAACTGCAATGAAAAAATTTCAAAACATTGCAATGAAATCAAAAAATTAAAAACTATCTGAAACTAAATGCTTCAAAAAGAAATCCGTCATCTTTTTATAAAGATGATATCTATTTTTCCAACCATCGGCAGGGTTCTCTAGACTTAAAAAGTTATTATTATACATTCCATGGTTTGCATTGGAGTAAATGAACATCTCCATGTCTTTTCCATGTTCGGCGTAAGCTTTAGCTAGCTTTATTGAATGTTGATGGTGAACATTATCATCCGCATTACCATGAATTTGTAATAAGTGTCCTTTAGCTTTTTCAACATGAGTAATAACAGAAGCATTTTTATAACCTTCAGGATTTTCTTCAACCAAACCCATATATCTTTCTGTCCAGATGGTATCATATAGTAATGGTTCAACGTTTGGAGCAATAGAAATACCAGCTTTGTAATAGTCGCTAGCAAGTGTCATGCACATGTTCGTTAGATAACCACCTCCACTCCATCCCCAGATTCCAATATTTTCAGCATCAACATAAGTTAATCCTTGCAAATATTTTGCAGCAGCAATGTGGTCTTTAATAAGATATTTTCCATAATCTCCATAAGCTAAATCTTTGAATGCCTTACCTCTTCCTCCGGTACCTCTATTATCAAATGAAAAAATGATAAAGTCTCTACTCGCAAAAAATTGGTGGAAAATATGACTTCCTGAACCCCATCTATTTAGAACTAGTTGAGAACCTGGGCCACCGTAATTATATAAAATAACAGGATACTGTTTCATTGGATCAAAGTTATGAGGGTAAGTAATTAAAGCATTAAGTCTTGTACCATTATCTGAAAAAATATTTATTAATTGTGGATAAGTTAAACCATATGCATCAAATTGGGATCTATCTGTTTCTGAAAGAACTCTTACAATCTTTCCGCTATCTCGTCTTAAGAAAGTCTTGGGTGGAACTGTAAAACTTGAATAAGAATTAATAAAATAATTTAATGTTGGAGAAAAAGATGATGAGTGTGAACCTTTCTCTTTCGTAAGTCTTTTAAGTCTTGAACCATTGAATTTAATAGAGTAAAGATGATTTTCAGTTTCTGTCTCTTTTTTGCCTGAGAAATAAATAATTTCATTCTCAGTATCAATTGCACTTATGTTATTAACCTCCCAATTTCCTCTTGTTACTTGATTAATAGGTCTTCCATCAGGTCTATTTCTGTAAATATGATTAAATCCATCTTTTTCAGATAGCCAAAGTATCTCTCCATTTTCCAAAATGGCAAAACTAAATCCACCTTTAGTAGTCCAAGTTCCTATTTCTCCTGGAACAGTGAAAGGATCTCGATCAATCCAAGAATCATTAGAATCATTAAGAATTAAATCACCTCTATTTGTATCAAAGTCGTATTTGTATAGATTCCAATCGTTTTGCTTCCTGTTCAAAGTTGCAAAATAAAGATTAGATGAATTTACTTGCCAGATAATATCTGGAATATAATATGCTGTTTCTGGTAGATGAACTGATCTGTATTCTTTGTTTTCTAGATCTAATACACTTATAGAAACAATAGGATTGTCTTCACCTGTTTTTGGATATCTAATATATTTAACTACAGGATATTGTGCTTCATAATCAACTAAAGCATACTCCTTAACATAGGTTTGGTCTTCCCTTATAAATGCTATGTATTGACTATTAGGACTCCATTTATATGAATCATAAGTACCAAATTCTTCTTCATAAACCCAGCCAAAATGTCCATTGAGAATATCTTTACTTCCGTCATAAGTAAGTTGTTCTTCCTTGCTATCTGTCAAATCAAATAGATATAAATTGTTATCGTTTCGAACAAAAGCTAACGTATTTGAGTTTGGAGAAAATTTCACATTCCTTAGACTATCTGGATCGCTTGTAACTGGTGTCAATGATTCTGATTTAATATCATAGACATAGTATGAACCATATGATGAATGCCTCCAAAGTCTTACCGAATTCTTTTTTAACAATAATTTTGTTTGATCAGGACTAAATGTATATGAAAAATCGCTAATAACATCTTCTTCTATTGAAAATGCTTTTAAAGTATCATCTAATACAATATTGTATTCATAAAAATCTAAACCTTCATCACCTTTTTTGGAAAAAAAATAAGCATCGGAACTATTTTTCCAGTCATATCTACCAATTGATTCAGTTCTAAATGTACCATCAAGAACACTTTCTAGAGAAATGTCATTCTGTGCAAAGATCGCACTGAAAATTAAAGTATAAATTAAATATTTATGTCTCATATTTTGTAAATATATAAAATTTTGGTGAAAATAATCCAATAGTTTATGGAATAAACCATCCCATAGAATCATAAATAATTCCAACTGAAACAAATCCTTGAATAGCAAACAAAACTCCAGTAAGAACTAAACCTAATACAGAGCCCATTACTCCATTATTTGCTGCGTAGCCAAAAATTGTTGTCGGCTTGTAGACAAGTTCTTTATAATTAATGGATTCATCTACTTGCTGCAATAGTGCTCTTGCACTTGAAAGATCGGTAATCTTATTTTTATCATTTCCTGCAAGTTTTAACTCCCAAATTTCCTCTTCAATTATAAAAAGCTCATTTCTAATAAAATCTCTATGTTTTGCACTTAAAGATTGAAGTTGAATTGCTTTTGAAATTGCAAATAAACATATAATTGAGACAGCAGTAATAACTGTTCCAATTACATATACTGTTGATATATGATGCTTCATACCAGTCCAAACAATTAGATTTAAAATTCCAACGCATAAAAGTGAATAAAAAATTAAAATAGATGTGTAGCCTTGAATTCTAAGATAATATGTTTCTCCAAAAGATCTTAAAACATTCCTCATATTCATCCACGCAAAAACATTTACTCTTTTTTGTAAATCTATAAAAATTTTGTCCTCTTTATCTTTTTTATAAAAACTTTTAAATATTGAGGAAAGTTTAAGTCCTGGATAAGATACCAATTCACCTAATTTCTTGGATGTTTCATACCTTCTTTGATAGTCAGCCGCACAAACCATTCCAAACATCATAAGTTGAAAACCATTAAAAAATCCCAAAAATGTAGCAACTGAAATAATTTTTTCCTGAGGAGTAATTCCAAATAAAGTTATTCCATAAATATACTTTGATAAAAATGCTGCTGTGGGCAACAACAACATACAAAAATATGTCAATTGTTGCATGTATGGTAAAGCAGGAAATCTGTAAACGGAATTAATAATACTATATAAAATGAATCCTGATGGAAGCTCATTTTCTTTTGTTGAACTTGTTGTTGATGGAAATAATTCGCTATTTGACTCATCTATTAGTTTTTCTCTTGTTTTTTTCCCCGGTTCAAACGGAATTCCTTGAAGACAAATATCATTCTCATCCATTGCTATTGTTAATTCATCTTCCATCAATCCAGGAAATTCCCACGGTCGCATCCAGCCTTGAGCTATTAATCTTCTAACAGTTTTATTATCGTCCCAATCAGGAGCAGGTAAACACAATCGCTCTAAGTCTTCTGGTCTAAAATATCCATATTTTGTAGCAATAATTAATCTCCTAAAAAATAGAAGTAAGTAAGCCAAAATCATGTGGAAAGGATCAATATTCATTATTAATTGTTTGTCGGAAAATAATGCTAAAAATAATCCAATATTCATCAACCATGATGCAGGATAAATGATTAACCAATTATTACGGATTGTTGTTAAAGAATGATGTTTTCTAGATATAGCTATTAACTGTCTATTTTGAGATACATGCCATGCCCTGGAAAGTGATCCCTCAAGAAAAATAGCCGCGAGGGGAGAAAAAATGACTGGGGGTAAATTTTCATAAATAAATGACTTCCAAAATGATTTCCATGAAAAACTTACAGGAGAATGAAAATTATCAACTGTTTTGTCTTTTGAGGCGCTTCGTAATTTTGCAGCTTGATATGGAGAATCGATTCCAGAGATAAATTTTTCATCATCCTTATTCGAAGGCTTTCTTAAACTTAAAAAGGATTGTATTTTTTTTATTGTATCACTCATAATCTTTTGAAATCGTATCAATTTAAAGCATTTTTTAAGATTGTATTATCAATTTTTTAATAGGTTTGCATAAACATTGATGCTGTTATAAATTTGCTGTCTATGGGTGTTATAACAAATATGAGAAGTCAAATGCAAGTAGTTATGTGGACTATATTGGTCCTTTTTGTTACTAGTATGGCTATTGGTGGACTAGTTGGCGGTGCTAGTATTTCAGATATTTTTGGCCAACGACAAGGTAATGAAATTGGCTCATTAAATGGTAACCCAATTCTCTTTGAAGATTTCAATCAACTAGTATCAAACGAAATTAATAGAGCTGATGCCCAATCTGGCCGTCCAGTTTCAGATGAAGAGAGAGAATATATTAGAGCAGTTGTTTGGGAAAGATTAATAGCAGACTTAATAATTCAAGAACAAATTAAAAAAAACAAAGTTGTTGTTGGACCCGAAGAAGTACTTTTTCAAATGAAGAATAACCCCCCTCCTTTTTTACAAAATTCTGAAGCTTTTCAATCTTTTGGTAGATTTGATTTAGAGAAATATCTTGATGCTGTTTTGAATCCTGATCAAATAGATTGGAAGCCGATTGAAGACTTCATGCAAAATATTTATTTACCAAACTATAAATTACAACAATATATAACAAATGCAGCTGCAATTAGTTCTGGAGAAGTTTTAGAAGATTATAAAAAAAGATTTGTAAACCATAAGATTGAAATTCTTCATATAACAGATAAAGCAATAGATCAAAATATTTACAACGAATTATTATTAAATAGGCCTTCAGAAGATGAGTTAAGTAATTTATATAATCAAAATATTAAAGATTATAATCAACCTGAATTAAGAAACTTAAAATTTGTAAAATGGGCAATTATTTCAGATGCAAATGATACCCTAAGAGTTAAACTTGAAGCAGAAGATTTAATATTTAGAATAAATGATGGTGAAGATTTTGCTGAGCTAGCCAATATGTATAGCGAAGATCCTAGTAATCGTGCAAATCCTCAAGAATTAAAAGGGGGAAATTTAGGATGGTTTAACAGAGGGCAATTACTTCCTGAATTCGAGGTTGCATCTTTTGATGCAAATGAAGGTGATATTGTTGGCCCAATCATGACTGAATATGGATTTCATGTAATAAAAGTGAATGAAAAAAGGATTGTGGAGAATAATGAACAAGTTAATGCATCTCATATCCTTTTAACTATTCAACCTGGCAGAGGTACAGAAAATCAATTGAAGGATACTGCAAGTATTTTTGCACTAGAATCGAATGAATACGGTTTTTTTGCACTTGCCGATTCGTTGAAGCTTGAAGTTTTTAATTCAAATTCTGTAAGAAAAGAATCAATATTTATTGAAAATTTTGGTGTTGGACGAAGTGCAGTTAATTTTGCTTTTAATAATGTGGAAGGAACAACGTCTGATGTCATCAAAAATGATAATTTTTTTGGAGTTTTCTTCCTTGATTCAGTTGAAGAAAAAACTACTTTAACCTACAATGATGTTAAAGATGATCTAAAAAATGAATTTTTAACTGAATTCAAAAAAAATTATATCAAATCATTAGCTCTATCAGTTGAAGAAAAAAACAAAAACGATTTTAATTTTGCTGATGTAGCAAAAGAAAATCCTAAATTTGAATATGTTGCAGAAGCTAGTTCTAACCTTATAGGAAGCTTTGAATCAATAGGTAAAAGTAATTATGTGGTTGGCGCTATAGCAAATTCAGAAACCGGTGATATTTTTGGACCTCTTCCGACATTAAGGGGGCAAGCATTTATCAAAATAATTGAAATTGATGAAATAAATCCATCTGATTTCGATGAGAAAAAAGATTCTATTAAATTTAGTTTACTAATTCAGCGACAAAATATGTTATGGTCTAATTGGCTTCAAGCCTTAAGAGATGAATCTGAATTGAAAGACTATAGATATGATTTTTATTAATCTTCTCTAAAAATCCCAAGCTTATCATATCTTAAAACTCTGTTATCAAGAAAATTATTATTTATATTTTCTTTCAAATCTTTTATTTCACTCAAAATAGTTTTTTTCAATATATCAGCAGTTTCATCAAAATGTCTATGTGCTCCACCTGGTGGTTCATAAACTATCATATTACAAATATCATGCTCTACTAAATCTTTCGGAGTAAGTTTTAAAGATTCAGCTGCTTCTGGAGCTTTTGATGAATCTTTCCATAAAATTGATGCACAACCTTCCGGGCTTATAACAGAAAACCATGTATGCTCTAACATGATCATTTTGTCACATAAACCTATTCCTAAAGCTCCACCACTGGCACCCTCTCCAATCACTATTGATAAAATCTGAGTTTCTATAGATGCCATTTCAAAAAGATTATTAGCAATGGCATAGCCTTGACCTCTTTCCTCAGCTCCTATTCCAGGGTCTGCGCCTGGTGTATCAATTAAAGTAACTATTGGTAATTTGAATTTTTCTGCTAACTTCATTACTCTCAACGCTTTTCTGTAACCCTCAGGTTTCATCATACCAAAATTTCTAAAAATATTTTCTTTTGTATTCCTTCCTTTTTGTTGACCAATTATTGCTACTTTCATGTGGTCAATAATTCCAATTCCTGCTATTACTGCATTATCGTCTGAAAAAGCTTTATCGCCATGCAACTCAGTAAAATTATCGCACCAAGCATTTATATAATCGAGTGTATATGGTCTGTTTGGATGTCTTGCCAGTTGAACTGTTTCCCATGAGGTAAGTTGTGAAAAAATTTCTTTTTCTAGCTTTATTCTTTCATTTACTAAATCATTGAGTTTATTATTATCGGATTCATTTTTGGTTAATTTTTCAATTTCAAAGTCTAAATCTTTTAATGACTTTTCGAATGTTAGGTAATGTCTTTTCATCTTTTTAACCTAAATAGTCTCCAAAAACCGAAAAGCCATACTTTAAATACAGCTTCAATCATTACATTCTTACTCATTTTAGATTCTCCAACAGTTCTATCAGTAAAAACTATTGGATGTTCAATCAATTTACAACCTTTTTGAAACGCCCTGAACGATGTTTCAATTTGAAAACAATATCCCTGAGATGAACATTGATCAAAATTTATTTTTTCTAAAGTATCACTCTTCCATGCCTTAAATCCTGCTGTAAGATCTTTTACAGGAACTCCTGTAATTATTCTGGCATAAAGATTAGCAAGATAACTGATATATAATCTTCTAACAGGCCAATTAATAACTCTCAAGCCACCTTTATACCTACTGCCAATTACTAAGTCGTGAGTTTTTAGTAAGTTTATCATAGGTAAAATTTCTTTAGGATCATGTGATAAATCTGAATCCATCTGAACAATATTTTGATAATTATTTTTTATTGACCATGAAAATCCTTCAACATAAGCAGATCCTAGGCCTTTTTTAGAATTCCTTTCTATAATAAAAATTTTATCACTTTTTAGGTTTTTTACGATACTTGCAGTACCGTCTGGGGAATTATCATCAATAACTAAAATATTCAAATTATCATCTTGTTTTAAAATTAATTCTATAGTTTTAACAATATTTTTTGATTCATTATAAGTTGGAAGTATTATAAGATTTTTCATTATTTAATATTAATTGTTTTTGCAATCATTTCCATCTGTCTCAAATAAAATGCTTTTTTGCCTCCGGGGTTGAAAACTATGTAACTGATATAAAATGTTCTATCGTTTTCATAATCATAAAACAGATAACCTTGAAATGGTCCTCCTTTTGCATCCTCTATAGATTCCCATAGTCCAAAAATTCTATATGCGGATTCAGAATTAAAATCATCAAATTCTATTTGAAGGTAATCAGGATTGTACCTAATGGATTCAAAATAATTTTGAGGAAAATCTTGAGCGTATTCTAAGGCATCCTCTTTGCTAAAAAAGTTTCCTTTTCTCCAATGAACAGCAATCCACCGAAAAGGTAATTCTTGTCCAATCCAAAAAAAAGATTTATCACTTTCATTTTTAATTAGTTCCCAGCCCCAAGGTATTTTCATTGTCCAATCATAATTAGATGAAAGTTTTACTTCTAATTCTTCTTGTCTTTCATTTTCCAAGAAATATTTAGTCTGTTTTTCAAAAAAATTGTTATCAAACTGCTCTTTTATAAAACTTTTATTTTGGATTAGATAATCATTTATTTGATCGTAGCTATTTCCACTTAATATCATAAATAGTTGGTTCTTTGCAAATTGATTTCTAGATAATATTAAAGGATCTCCGCTAAGAGTATTATTAAATATTCTCTGACCCAATAGTTCCTTAGCCAACTTTGTTGCAGGATTAAGTTCATAATCTCCTATAGATGCAATTATAAGGTTAGTTTGAGTCTTTAGCGCTGAAAAACTTTCTGGTTCAGCAAACTTTATGTTATAAAATGTTTCCGGTGACGGAGTTAAAAGTGTGTCATTAAAAACTACAGATAATAAGGATAAAACTTTTTCCCTATCTTCCTTTGCTGCAAGAACAATAATATCATCGTTACCCCCAATAGAATCACTCTTATAATCACAAGATGACAATATAAATAAAAAAAGAAATATTAAAATTCTAGGCATTATTCTCTCTTCTAAATTCATAAATCATAATCAAAATAATTGATAATAAAATAAAAATTACCATTGGCTCCCATGTAAGAAAAGGATATCTCACATAACGCTCGTTAGCAAAAGGAGTTGGCTCGACCACTGTATCTTGAGTACTAATATTTGCTGCATATTCAATTGAAGTATTTCCATGAGGATTGTAATAACTTAAATCAATTTGTGAAAAAGAAGATGGAGTAAAATTACTTACTATACCCTGCAAAAAAGTTAAACCATTTTGATCTCTAACTCTTTCCAATGAAAAACCCTCTGCGTTTACATTAAAATCCTTTGACGCAAAAGGGATTTGAACTCCTAAAATTACAGTATTTATATTTTCTTGAGATTTAAAAGAATATGAAAACTTTCTTGGCCCTGGATCTTTAATAAATTTATCCAGAAAAAGATATATTGTGTGATTTCCATTTTCATTTATAGCTGTAAAAGAATTTTTATCAGTTCTCAAAATTTGCTCAAAATCAATTCCATCACCAGTAATAGTATAAAGGACTGAATCTATGGTTGAAGGTATTGGAAAAGATAGTTCATCATCTCCTAGTTTATCAAATTTATATTCAATTGCAACCCCTGGATATGAAAATTCAGGATAAATTGTTACTGAAAGAGTATCAATAGTAGATTGACTAAATACATGGCTAAAAATAATTAAATAAAAAAATATTTTTTTCATAGACTAAGTTTACCGAAAAATAACAAATAAATCATAAAATGCATGAGTTAACGCAACTATACCAAATCCTCTATTTATGTAAATCAAAGATAAATAAATTCCTGCAATAAATCTTAAAGTGAATGAATAAGAGTTAAATGACTCTTGACCAATATAATGAAATAACGAAAATAATACTGAGCTTGCAATAATTGATAATAAAAGTGACGAAAATTCCTTCATTTTAAATATAAAAATGAATGATTTAGATAAAAAAAATAAGAGAAAGAATCGAAATATTAATTCTTCATACAACCCAGCACCAATTGACAAAATGAAATTATTTAAATTGTTCATATTTACGCCTTGAGATAAATATATGTTTTGAAGAAGTAATACTAATAACATAGCATATAAAAATGATTCCATTATCATCAGTGATAAATATTTAGATGAAATCTTAAACGTTTTAAAATTTTTTCTTTGAAAATATAAAATTAAAAAAAATACAATAAAAAGTATGGAGCTAGCAGCATAGTATCCATTTAGACCTAACATGTTTATGAATTCTTCAATTAGAACATCAGCTCCATTTTTTGAATAAGGAATATTTGCTTGAAACATGTAAAAAATACCTATTTCATAAAAAATAAAAAGCGGAAAAGTTATTATAAGACTATAAAATAAGGATTTGGATTTAAAATAATAATCAGCTACCATTTTAGATTTTAAGAACCGCTAATAAAGCTTCTTGAGGAACTTCGACTCTTCCGATCATACGCATTCTCTTTTTACCTTTCTTTTGCTTTTGTAAGAGTTTATTTTTCCTTGTAACATCTCCACCATAAAGCTTTTCAGTAACATTTTTTCTAAAGGGTGCAATATTTGTTCTAGCTATCACTCTAGAACCTATAGAAGCTTGAATTGGTATTTGAATCTGATGCCTAGGAATTAGTTCTTTTAATTTTTGACATAACGCTAGACCTCTATGATAGGAATCTTTTTTTGCGCAAATCATTGATAGAGCATCAACAGGTTCTTTATTAATTAATATGTCAAGTTTGTCTAACTTACTTGTTTTGTATTCTTTAAACGTATAATCAAAAGAAGCATATCCCTTTGAACCAGACTTAATTCTATCATAAAAGTCAAAAAGAATTTCTCCTAAAGGTAGATCATATATTAGTTGAACCTTAGTTTCAGATAAATACTGAGTTGATTTATACTTACCTCTTTTTTCTTCACATATCTTCATAACATTTCCAATATAATTAACTGGTGTTAAAATTTCTGCAGTTACAATTGGCTCCATTAAACTTTCTAAATATTTTGGTTCGGGAAGTAGAGCTGGACGTTGTACTTCCACCTGCGATCCATCTTTAAGGTTAGCTAAATATTTTACATTTGGACTAGTAGTAACTATTGAAAGATTAAATTCTCGCTCAAGCCTTTCTTGAATGATTTCCATATGTAATAATCCCAGAAATCCACATCTATATCCGAAACCTAATGCATCACTGACTTCAGGGTCAAAAGATAAAGATGCATCATTAAGTTTAAGCTTCTCCAAAGCTGTCCTTAAATCATCATATTCTCCAGCATCTGATGGAAAAAGACCTGAAAAAACCATGGGTTTTATTTTTTGGAATCCTGGCATTGGTTCTTTACAAGGCTTATTAAAATTAGTAACAGTGTCACCTGCTAAAACATGTTCGATATCTCTTACATTAGCAATGATATATCCTACCTCACCCGCTTTAAGAGTATCTGCTTTTTTTCTATCAATAATAAAATGTCCAACCTCATCGACATCATAGTGGATATCATGAGCAAAAAACTTAATTCTACTTCCTTTCTTTAAGGAACCTTCATAAACCCTTACATAAGCAACAACACCACGATAACGATCATAAATTGAATCGAAAATGAGACCTTTGAATTCTTCATTTTTTGGTTCTGAGGGTGAAGGTATTTTATTTATTACAGAGTCAAGAATATCTTCAATTCCCTCTCCAGTCTTTGCACTGGCAAGTAAAATATCATTCTTTGAACAACCAACCAATTCAATAATTTGATTAGAAACATTTTCAATATCAGCATTAGGCAAATCAACTTTATTTATCACAGGTATAATCTCTAAATTATTATCAATAGCAAGTAAATAATTTGTTACAGTTTGCGCTTCAATTCCTTGGGCAGCATCTACAATTAGTAATGCACCTTCACTAGCAGATAATGTTCTAGAAACTTCATAAGTAAAATCTACATGGCCCGGTGTATCAATTAGGTTTAAAATATGACTATTATAATCAATTCGAATTGAATGACTTTTTATAGTAATACCTCTCTCTCTTTCAAGCTCCATATTATCTAAAACTTGATCTTGCATTTTCTTTTTCGAAATAGTTCCAGTATACTCTAAAAGTCTATCAGCAAGTGTAGACTTACCATGATCTATATGTGCAATAATACAGAAATTTCTTATCAGTTTTGTACTACTCATGGAAATGATTTACGATCGGAATTCTTCTTCCAATTCCGAAGGCTTTTTTGCTAACTCTAAGAACTGGAGCCGCCTGCCTTCTTTTATGCTCATTAATATTTACTTTCTTTTTTAAATTTAAAAACTCTTCATTGACATTTTTTTGGCTATTTCCAAAAATAATATCATCAACAACTGGGCTAATTCGCTCATAATCGAAAGGATCTACCTGATTTGGAGCCAGTTCTGCTGAAGGTTCTTTATCTAAAGTGCTTTGTGGAATTATTTCATTATTTTTATTTATCCATTTTGAAAGATTATATACTTCACTTTTGTTTAAATCACCAATAGCAGATAATCCACCACTCATGTCACCATATAAAGTACAATATCCAAGAGCTAATTCGGTTTTGTTACCTGTGGACAAAACCAAAGATCCTAACTTATTTGAAAATGCCATTAGTATATTGCCTCTAATTCTTGACTGAATATTTTCTTCGGCTACATTTGGAGCGTGCCCTTCAAAATGAACGCTCATTACATCTAAATAAGTTTGAAACAAATTATCAATATCTATCCTTTTAAATTTAGCTTTTAGATTTTCAGCTAGTACTTCAGCATCAACCTTACTATGTTCGCTAGAAAATCTTGATGGCATTGAAATTAAAGTGACATTATTCGAACCTAAAGCATCAACAGCTATGCAGGCAACTAAAGCAGAGTCTATACCTCCACTTAATCCAATAACAGCTTTATTATGTCCGGTTTTTTTGAAATAATCTTTAACACCTAAAGATAACGCTCTAAAGAGCTGTTCATTTGATGAAGTATTAACTATCAAAGATTTTGATGAAAGATCTGAAAATAATATTTCTTCTTTAAAGCCATTTGCCATATTAATTAAGTTTAAATCACTATCAAAAACCATAGAAAAACCATCAAAAATTAATTCATCTTGACCACCAACCAGATTGCAATATATAAATGGACAATTCGCATTAGCATACTTACTTTGAATTAATTCAATCCTATCATTTTTTCTATCTTTAGCAAATGGAGATGCGGATATATTTACAATCAGATCAGGGTTGTGGTCAATAATCTCATTTGATATTTTTCTATCATATTCGTCTTCCCACAAATCCTCACAAATTTGAAGCGCAATTTTATAATTATTCTTATTAATACATAAATCAAAAATTCCTACAGAATCTCCGTTTTTAAAATATCTTCTTTCGTCAAAAACATCATAATTTGGAAGATGAATTTTATGGTATTTACAAATTATTTTTCCATCTTGACAAATTGCTGCAGCATTAAATTTTTTACCATTATCAAAATCAACAAAACCAATAATGCATGGAACCGTAACTTGTTTTGAAAAATTTTTCAAAGAGTTAATATTTTGATTAATAAAATTTTGATTATTCAATAAATCTTGGGGAGGGTAGCCTGTAATTGCCATCTCAGGAAATATCACCAAATTTGCACCTTCTTCTAAAGCTTGATTGTAATTTGAAGAAATATTATCAATATTCTTTTCAAAATCTCCTAGCGTGGGATTTATTTGACAAATCGCAACATTTAATTTTTGAGACATTTATCTACTTCCTCAATTAATGAATCTATATTTTGAACTTGGATTGATTTTGGAATATCCCAGCTATAATAAGCAATTAATTGCTTTTCTTGAGCTAATGTGAATGCAATCTCGCTTAGAGTACCATAAGCTCCAGATATTGCAACTCCTACATCACAATTATAACTTATTAAAGCATTTCTAGTAATATCCATTCCAGTTGAAATCGGAATACTGAGATATTCATTTCCAGTTTTGAAATCTTTATCTTTTAAAATTCCAATACAGGTTCCTCCTTCAAGTGATATTCCTTTAGCGATAGCTTCCATTACTCCTTCACCTCCGCCACAAAAAACAAGCCAATTTTTTTTGGCCATCATTTTTCCAATTTCAACGGTATCATTATAAATTTTTTCAGATATAAATCTCCCTCCAAATACAGCAATTCTCCCATCAAATTTCATTACGGCTCCAATCTCCCCATTGTTCTAGGGAAAGGTATAGTTTGTCTAACATGATCGATACCACAAATCCATGAAACAGTTCTTTCAAGTCCCAAACCAAAACCAGAATGAGTAACTGAACCATATTTTCTTAGGTCTAAATACCACTTAAATGAGCTTAAGGGTAATCCGTGATCTTCAATTCTTTTAACTAATGTATCGTGATCATCTTCTCTTTGACCACCACCAACAATTTCACCGTAACCTTCAGGAGCAATTACATCAACTCCTAAAGCGAGTCTGTCAGAATCATCTCTTTTCATATAAAAAGCCTTAGTTTCGTGAGGCCAACTATGAATCATCACTGGGCAATCAAATTTTGAAGCAATTAATTCTTCATCTGGTGATCCAAAGTCGCTACCATATTCAAATTTTTTACCGTTATCTTTTAATAACTTTACTGCTTCATCGTAAGTTAAGCGAGGAAATGGAGATTTTATCTTTTCAAGCTTAGAGACATCTCTTTCTAAAATTCTTAATTCTTCCTTACAATTTTCAATGCATTGAGAAACAATATGAATAATAAATTCTTCTATTAAATCCATGTTATCATGTAGATCATAAAATGCCATTTCAGGCTCAACCATCCAAAATTCAGTTAAATGTTTTCTTGTTTTAGATTTTTCAGCTCTAAAACATGGACCAAAACAATATGTTTTTCCAAATGCCATTGCTCCTGCTTCCTGATAAAGTTGACCACTTTGAGTTAAATAAGCTGATCTATTAAAGTATTCAGTTTCAAATAATGTTGTAGTGCCCTCAACAGCATTTCCTGTAAACATTGGAGAGTCAATTAATACAAAGTCTCTGTTATCAAAAAAATCTCTTATAGATTTAATTATGTTCTGACGTACTTTCATGATAGCATATTGTTTTTTTGATCTAAGCCAAAGATGTCTGTTATCCATTAAAAAACTTACACCATGTTCTTTTAAAGCTATCGGATACTCCTCCGCAATGTGAATTACTTCCATATCCTTAACTAAAATTTCAACTCCTAAATCAGAACGAGAATCTTCTTGAACAACACCTTTCAACCTTATAGATGATTCCTGTGTCAGTGATGAGTCAAGTTGAAATACCTCACTAGAAACATCATTACTAGTTACAACACACTGCACAAATCCTGTACCATCTCTAACAATAGCAAACCAAATTTTTCCAATGGACCTAAGATTGTAAATCCATCCATTTAATTGAACTTCTTTGCCAATAAAATTTTTAAGTTTTTTTATAGATATATTTTCCATTTTTACCATGTAGAAAGGATTGAATTTACAATATCTGATGCAATTTTGTTAATTGCAATATTAATTGCCAGCTCTCTAGAATCACCAAATTCATCATCATCATTTTCATCCAAAATTCCATCATTATCATTGTCAATTCCATCAGATGAGGGATCATTATTAATACTATAATTTCCAAAACCCGTAAAAGTTTTTTCTATCAAATTTTTTTCATTCTGATTATCAACCCAAACAATTTGTACATTTATTGAAAATCTGTACTCATCAACTTGTTCATTGCTGTCGAAAGAAAATGGACCGTCATTTGCACTAGAAATAACTCCTAAAATAGAACTATCGCTCTTTTCATTATTTGTTATTTTTAGAATATTCTGAATTGCTATTTCTTGTGTGATTTTTGATGTGAGATTTTCAGCAATTTCAAATTCAACAGTATCATTTTGTATTAATGGAATATAGACATTATTAATGTTAGCGGGAATTGATCCAGCCATTGAATAATAACTGCATCCCACCAAACAAAAAATAAAAAGAATGTTAGTTATCTTTTTTAATTTTTTTTTCAATTCCATAATCATTTATTTTTCTATAAAGAGTTCTTTCGCTCATATCAAGTGATTTAGCTGCTGCTCTTCTATTGTTATTAAAATGCTCCAAAGTTCTTATAATCATTTCTCTTTCAAGATCTTTTGTATTAAATGCACCAATCATCTCACCTTTAATAAGATTTTCATCTTTGGTAAAAATCTCATTATTTTCAAATGTTCTTTCAAATGATTGATTTATACTTTTTGACGAATTTAATTCAGAAAAACTAGATTCTTTCATCATTAATTTTAAATCCTCTATGTCTTGCCTTAAAAAAAGTAATTGACGAAGAATTAACTCTCTTTCAGCCTGATCAGGGTCTCTATTCATTACTACTGGTAATGAACTATTAGAATCTATTTGTTCAAGTTTATCACCTGATAATTGATTAATTACCATTTCAGAAGATATTCTTTCACCTTTTTGTAGAATTAAAATACTTTCAACAAAGTTCCTGAGTTCTCTTACATTTCCTGGCCAATGATGTTCATGCATTTCTTTTATTGCTTCTGGAGTAAAACCTTTGTATTTAATATCATTTGATCTACTAAATTGTAATGCAAATCTGTCTACTAAAAGTCTAATATCACTTTTTCTTTGCCTTAAGGGAGGTATATTTATTGTTACTGTTTTTAACCTGTAGTATAAATCTTGTCTAAATTTTCCTTCTTGAACAAGTTTTCCTAAATCTTTATTAGTTGCTGCAACAACTCTAACATCAGTTTTTTTAGTTTCAGAATCACCAACACGCATGAATTCACCAGATTCTAAAACTCTTAATACTTTTACCTGCGTTTCCATTGGCATATCACCAATTTCATCTAGAAAAATTGTTCCTTTATTAGCAGTTTCAAAGTATCCTTTTCTTGTTTCGCTAGCATCTGTATATGCGCCTTTTTTATGTCCAAAGAGCTCACTTTCAATAATACCTTCTGGTATTGCCCCGCAATTAACTATTACAAGCTCATTAGAGGACCTTTTACTTCCTAAATGTAATGCTTTACTAACCAACTCTTTACCAGTACCAGATTCACCATTTATTAAGATTGATATATCAACATTAGATACCTGGGAAATCATTTCTAAGACTTGATTAATAGCGTCGCTTTCTCCCACAATCCCAGCTTTTTGTTTTACTAAATCTATATTCATTGTATCTCCATTAATTATAAGATTTCCTTTTCTAATTTGTTCATTTCATCTCTCAAAGTTGCTGCTTTTTCAAATTCTAAATTCTCAGCTGCATCTAGCATTTCTTCTCTAATCATTTCAACCACAATTTTTTTATCTTCATTTAAGAACTTATCCGTCAAAATATCTCTTTTGACTTCAATTTCACTTTCTCTATGAGATTCAGCAACCCTAGTTGTTTGCATAATCTCTTCAACTGACTTTTTTACAGTTTTTGGTATAATATTATTTTCCTTATTATATGAAATTTGAATTTTTCTTCTTCTTTCAGTTTCATCAATAAGATATTTCATCGAATCTGTAGTTTTATCAGCGTATAAAATTACTTTACCCTGCTCGTGCCTTGCTGCTCTTCCAGCAGTTTGAACAAGTGAGCTTTTTGAACGTAGAAATCCTTCTTTATCTGCATCTAAAATTGCTACTAAAGATACTTCAGGTAAATCAAGACCCTCTCTCAATAAATTAATTCCAACTAAAACATCAAAATCTCCCAACCTTAGATCTCTTAAAATCTTAACTCTTTCAATAGTTTTTACCTCAGAGTGCAAATATCTTACTCTTAACCCAACAGAGCTTAAATATTCAGATAGGTCTTCAGCCATTTTTTTTGTTAATGTTGTCACCAAGCATCTTTCATCCTTATTTGCTCTAATTTTAATTTCTGAAATTAGGTCATCAATTTGACCTGCAGAGGGTCTTATTATCAATTCAGGATCAACTAAGCCAGTTGGTCTATTTATTAGCTCTGTGACAGCACCTTGAGATAATTCTAATTCTCTATGAGACGGTGTTGCTGATGCATATATAACTTGATTCTGAAGCGATGCAAATTCGTTAGATTTTAGTGGTCTATTATCGTATGCTGATGGTAACCTGAATCCATAATCTATTAAATTATCTTTTCGCTTCCTGTCTCCTCCATACATTGCCTGTATTTGAGGTAAAGTAACATGTGATTCATCAATGACTGTTAAAAAATTATCAGGGAAAAAATCAATTAATGTAAATGGTCTTTCCCCTTCTTTTCTTCCATCAAAATACCTAGAATAATTTTCTATTCCTGAACAGTATCCGATTTCTTCAATCATTTCAATATCAAAATTTGTTCTTTGCCCAATTCTTTGTTCTTCTAAGAATTTTTTATTTTTACTAAAATATTTGGTTCTGTTTTTCAAGTCTCTTCTTATTTCTTTGATAACCGCATCATTTTTTTCCTTGTCTGAAATAAAATGTCTTGCAGGATATAAATAAAATTCTTCGTGCTCAGAATACTCTTCTCCAGTTAGCGGGTCGAAAGAAACAATGGATTGAATTGCATTATCAAAAATATCTACTCTAATTGCCTTTTCCTCATAAGCAGGAAAAATTTCAAAAATATCACCTAAAATTCTAAAGTTACATCTTTCAAGCACTTGATCATTTCTTTGATAATAAATATCAACCAAGAATTCTGTTAAACTGCTCCTACTTATTTCTTTATCTAATTGAAGATGGACAACTTGTTTTTTCCATTCTTTAGGGTTCCCAAGACCATATATACATGAAACAGAGCTTACAACTATAACATCATTCCTTTGGAGAAGTGAGCTCGTAGCTTTTAATCTTAATCGATCAATTTCTTCATTCATTGAAAAATCTTTTTCAATGAATGTATCTGTTATAGGCATATATGATTCAGGTTGATAATAGTCATAATAACTTATAAAATATTCTACAGCGTTATTTGGAAAGAGATTTTTAAATTCACCATACAATTGAGCAGCTAATGTCTTGTTATGAGAAATGACAAGTGTTGGCTTTTGAACCTCTTCAATAACTTTGGCAACAGTATAGGTTTTTCCAGAACCGGTTACTCCAAGTAAAGTTTGGTGAGATGTATTTTGTTTTAGTCCGTTAGATAGTTCAGATATTGCAGAGGGTTGATCACCTGCTGGAGAAAATTTTGATTCTACTTTAAAGTCTGCCATAATGACTAATAATTTAATTGTTATGAACGAAAATGTAAATAAGTTTGTATGCCAATTAGGTCTATTTAAGATTTGAAAAGAATCTTAAATAGTCTAGAAGGCTAATAAAAAGTAAAACAGCAGAAACATTTAAGAGGGTTGGGGTAATAAAATATATATCCTGAATTTTTAAAGCAAAAATACATAATGCGCCACCAAGGAAACAAACGCCTGTTTTACCTAAAATATTTGAACCATATACAGTTTCTAACTTAGGTAAGTACCATAGGGAAAATACTAGAATAGTAAGTTGTCGTAAAAAATAAAAAATCATAAACCAATTCGTAATAAATCCTTCTCTGTTAAATAAAATGATAAAAGCAAATAATGTAATTCCATCAGCTATTGGATCAAGAGTCTTACCAAGCTCAGATTTTTGATTAAGCATTCTTGCTGCAATCCCATCTAAAAAATCACTTAATAAGGATACGAAAAGTATAATTAAAAAATAAGATTGCATTCCATTTTTATATGTTATAATCATGGGAGCAATTAAAAAAAATCTAAGAATAGTAATTAGGTTTGGTATTAAAAAAATGTCTCTAAATTTAAATATCTTTATCATAAATGATCTCTAGGATTTTCTTTGTAGATCCCGAAAATTTCTCAACAAAAGATTTACAATTTAACGAGGAAAATTGATAGTTCTTTTCAACCAAAAGCCAGTTTATTCTTTGCTCAAATACTTCATACGATTTTATAGAAAAACCTCCTGAAACATTTATCAATCCATCAGCATCAAATTTATTTGAATTTAAAAAATTTGGACCAAAAATTACTGGGTTTGAAGCTGCAGCAGGCTCAATAATATTATGAATTCCATTTGTAGAAAAACCTCCTCCAACATATGCTATAGATGTCTGTAAATATAATTTTGACAGAAAACCAACTTTGTCAATAATAATAAACTTTTCAGTTATATTATCAAAGTTCTTATGTTCACTAATTAGTTTATATGAGTATTTTTTTTTATCTAATGCTGTGCAATAATAATTGATATATCTAAAAGATATTTCATGTGGAACAATGATTATTTTATTAAAAATATTTACTAAGCGTGAATTCATTAATTTTTCAAAAATGATATTATCTTCATTCCACATACTTGCCAAAATTAAATTTTTATTTTTTGTTTTTTTTGTAAGACCAGCTTTACTTTTGTGTTTTGGTAAATTGTTTAAAATTCTATCGTAGCGGGGATTCCCTGCTTCATATACTTCACTAGAAATATTTTTTTTTATTAATTTAAAATCAGTGTTACTAATACAAAAAATTTTATCAAACATTTTCAAGAATATATAATATGTTTTTCTATACCTTGCTGAGGTTAAAATGGTTGTAATATTTAATTTATTTGCAACAAACAAAAAACTTGGCCAAAAATCACTCGAAGAAAAAAATATTTTTTTAGGTCTAATCAACATTAAAACTTTGTAATGTGTAAAGATAAAATCAAATGGTAAGTAGATTTTTAAATCAATATTTCTATCTTCTACGTTTTCAAATCCAGATGGTGAAAAAAATGATGCGATAATTCCAATATTTTTATCTCTTCTTTTTATTTCGCTAATTAATGTTTCAACCTGTTGGTATTCTCCATAAGATGCAGAGTGAAACCAGTATATTTCTGAAAATTTATCTTTATTAAATGATTTCAATCTTGAAAAAGAATTAATTCTTCCCAAAAGCCCTTTTCTAACCTTTTTATCAAATATTGATAATATTAGAGACAAAATTATAAACATAGGAAGCACCAAAAGATTATATAAAATTAATAGAAAAATCATTTTCTTAAAGCCTTACTAACATTATCAAAAACTTTTTCACTATTAATTTCTGACATACAATATTGTTCTTTTCTATAACACGGTCTACTTCCATTTTGCGAGCATGGTCTGCACCATAAATCTTTATTTTCAATTACTTTGGAGTTACTAAGTGTTACTCTTGCACCTGTTTCACTAGAAGTTGGTCCTAAAATCATAGTAACTGGGGTTCCCATTGCTTCGGAAATATGTAGAAGTCCTGTATCACTTCCCAAAGTGTGTTGAGCATACTTAACTATACCCATCGCCATTCTAAGTGATGTTTTATCTTTTAAGTTGACTATTCTATCATCTTTGATAATTTGATCACAAATAATGTCATTTGTTGCACCTAATATGACAATCTTTGAATTGAAAGACTCTATCAATCTGGTCATCAGATTATTATAATTATCTATTGACCACTGCTTCTGGCTCCAGGCAGCCCCAGGAACAACTGCTATATAATTATCACCAATATTATTTTTTGCCAAAAATTTTTTGGTTTCTTTTTTTTCTTTTTCTTCAATAAATAAGTTTGTTGGAGGAAAAGTTTTATCTTGATTTAACAAAGTATGATACATCTTTATGTGACTAAAACTTTTCTCAAAAAAATTTTGATATCCGTAAAAAAGAAGAAATCTCCTCAATCTAGGTTTTTTAATTTGTTTAAATAGATTTTTTCTTAAAAAAAGTGAAAGTATTCTAGTTCTAAAGACGCTGTGAATATCATAGATTATGTCGTAGTTATTATTTCTTAGAAATTTTCCCATCCTAAAGAGCTCTTTTAATCCCAATTTTTTATCAAATGAAATCAATTTATCAATCGAAGGATGATTTTTAACTAATTCAGAGAACTCTTTTTTTATAAGAAAATGTATTTCCTCATCTGGATATCTTTGTTTAACTGATTTTAAAAATGAGGTCGCAAGGACAATATCACCAATTGAGCTCATTCTAATAATTAGAATTTTTTTCATATTTCATTATCAAATAATTTATTAGCAAACCAGGAGACTGCAATACTTATCTCATATAAAACTAAGATTGGAATTGACATAATAATTAAACTTATTGGATCAGGAGGCGTTATTATAGCTGATAAAATAATTGTCACAGCAATTGCTTCTCTTCGATAAGTTCTTAAAAATTCAGGATTTATTATGCCAATAGAAGAAAATAAGAACGATGCAACTGGTAACTCAAATATCAACCCTGCCCCAATCATTAATGTTAAGACAAAACTAAAATAATAATTTATTGAAAAATTATTTTGAATATCTGCTGTTATCATTGATGCAAAAAAATCTAAAGAGAATGGTAAAATTACTTTGTACGAAAAAACTCCTCCTAATATAAAACAAATAAACGCTGTTAGAATTAATGGAACTAGTATTTTTTTTTCTTTATTATATAAACCAGGAGACAAAAATTTCCATACTTGAACTGTTATTACTGGAAGTGAAAGGATAATTCCACAAATTATAGACAAATTCCATTTTAAAAGGAACATGCCTTGAATTGTCAAAACTTGAAGGTTTAAATCAGAATTAATTTGTGTAGCAGGCTTTATTAATATTTCAACGAGATAATTAGCAAAATTAAAAGTTAAAATAGACATAATAATTATTGAAGCTAAAGATTTTAAGATTCTCCATCTTAACTCTTCAAGATGATCAAATAAAGACATATCCTTGTTGCTCATTTTTTACCCTTTATTTCATCTACAAGTACATATGGAGATTTTGTCTTTATGGAGGAATTATTTATGTCCTCAAGTTGAGTTAATCTTTGATTGTTCCAAAATTTATTCAAAATATCTTTTTCAATAATAGATTTTATCCTTCTATTATATCTTAAAATTTGCTTTTTTTGAATATTTTTATTTTCATGCATAGATTTAAAATATGAAACAATTGAAATTGCAAATTCTTCTATACCTTCACCTGTCTTACAGCTAGTTTTAAAAATTGGAATTTTTTTTGTATTATTCTTAGTTGAAGATAAAATATTATTAATTGATTTAACCAATAAATTTGAATCTTTCCTATCTGACTTATTTACAATAAATATATCTGCTAATTCTAATATTCCAGCTTTTAAAAGCTGAATTTCATCTCCAGATTCAGGAACAAAGACAAGTGTAGTTAAGTCTGTTATTTCTGAAACACTATATTCTGATTGGCCAACTCCAACTGTTTCAATAAAAATTATTTCTTTACCACTAAAAGCTAAAATATCACTAAAGTCTTCAGCAAGCTCAGTTACTCCACCCAATTCTGCCCTAGATCCCATACTTCTAACAAATACATTGTCATCATTAACAGCGTTATTAATTCTTACTCTGTCGCCCAAAAATGATCCACCAGTGATAGGACTTGAAGGATCTATTGCAATCACACCGACAGATAAATTTTCTTTTCTAATTAAAGGGATAAGCTTATTCATTAAAGAGCTTTTTCCAGCTCCTGGAGGACCAGTAATACCAATTTTTAAAGATTCATGAGATTCCTTAAAAATATGCTCAGAAACCTCTTTTCTTGTGAAAATATTGTTTTCAATTCCGGTCATAAGCTCTGAAATTGAAATGAAATCATTTTTTTTAGCCTTGCCTACTATTTCTTTTAATTTTTTTGTCGACATAGCATAATTTAAAAGATAAAACTTAAAACCATAATCAAATTAGAAAATTATTGACATCTAATTCTTAATAGAATAAGTTGCAAACGAATTTTATGGATAGACACAAACAGCAAATAAAAAGAGATAGACAAGACTTAAAGAGAAGAGAAATTAATTCTCAAAACAGGTCTAAAATGCGTACACTTATTAAAAGTGTATTAGCGGCCGATTCTAAAAAATCTGCTGATGAACATTATTCGAGTGCAGTTTCTTTTATAGATAAAATGGCTAGCAAAAACCTAATTCATAAAAATAATGCAGCCAGACAAAAATCAAAGATTACTAATCATTTAAATACTTTAAAGTAGTTAGTTATTTATCATGACCCTGATAATTGGGTGCTTCTTTTATAATACTTACCTCATGTGGATGACTTTCCTTAATTCCAGCTGCTGAAATTTCTATGAATTTTTTATGCTTGAAGAAAGATTTTAAATCCTTTGCACCACAATAACCCATTGAAGATTTAAGTCCTCCAATTAATTGAAAGATTGTGTTGTTAACTGGACCTCTAAAAGGAACCATTCCTTCAATTCCTTCTGGTACTAACTTAAGCTCATCTTTTTCTTGTTGAAAATATCTTTCTCCACCACCTTCTTTCATAGCAGCTAATGAACCCATACCCCTATATGACTTATATCTTCTACCTTCATACACAATAGTCTCACCTGGGCTCTCATCCATCCCAGCCAACATACCTCCCAGCATTACAACATTTGCACCAGCAGCTAATGATTTGGCAATATCACCACTGTACCTAATTCCTCCATCTGCAATGATTGGAGTATTATGCTTTATTCCAACCTGTGCGCAATCCATGACCGCAGATAATTGAGGAACTCCTACACCAGCAATTATTCTAGTTGTGCAACTTGATCCTGCACCAATTCCAATTTTTACACAATCAGCACCAGACTTTATTAAATCTTCTGTTGCTTCAGCAGTAGCGACATTTCCAGCAATTAAGTCTATTGAAGGAAATTCTTTTTTTATTTTTTTTACTAAATTAAGAACAAATTGAGAATGTCCATGAGCAGTATCTATTACAATTGCATCAACACCAACTTTAATAAGAGCTTTGATTCTATCTTTCCAGTCTTCTCGAACACTTATTGCAGCTGCAACTCTTAATCTTCCATTTTTATCTTTAGTTGATAAGGGAAATTCTTCTTTTTTTGTTAAATCTTTAACAGTTATTAAACCATCAAGATTATTCTGCTTATCTACAACCAACAGTCTTTCAATTCTATGTTTTTGAAGAATTTTTTTAGCATCTTCATTGCTTGTGTCTGAATTAACTGTAATGAGATTTTTTGACGTCATTCGATCTTTTACAAGAGTATTTAGATTTGACTCAAATCTAATATCTCTTTTTGTTATAATCCCAACTAGCTTTCCTTTTGATAGAACTGGCAACCCTCCAATGGAGTATTGATCCATAAGCTGTTTTGCATCTCTAACCGTCTTTTGGTCATCCAAAGTTATAGGATTTCTAATCATACCACTTTCATATCTTTTAACTTTGTCAACCATTAAAGCCTGATCTTCTATACTTAGATTTTTATGAATAACTCCTATTCCACCTTGTCTAGCCAAAGCAATAGCCATATCTGATTCTGTTACAGTATCCATGGCAGCACTCATAATAGGAATATTTAGTGTAATATTTTTGGTAAGCTTAGTAGCACAATCTACTTCTTTTGGTAAAACAGATGATTTTCTTGGAACTAACAAGACATCATCAAATGTTAATTTCTTTTCAATATTATTTGACATATTTATCTCCGGACGCAAGAAGTGGAATGGTTTGTGTAACCAACTTTTTAGAATAAAAAGTTTTTATTAAGGTCAACATTGGACAATTTAATAAAAAAGATAAAAAAAACCAGTAGAATATTAAGTTAAATCAAGTCTTAGAAAGTCATACTTTTTTTTGAAAACAAAATAATGATACATATTAAAAAATAGAAAATATGAGAGCCCAATAAATCCAAACCATAGTTCTTTTGTAGAAATGAAAATAAAAATAATCAGTGGTAGAAATTTTTGAGAATAAACTATTAAATTTTTTGATTTGAAAATTAAAGAAGAGATTAAAAAAGGAAGATAAATCGCACAACTTGTAGCTACTATAGGCTCATTAAAATTAATTGAAAATAATAATGCAATAATCACTAATATCAATGATAGTGATTGAGTTAAAATGCTATTTGACCTATAAATAATATATAATACAACATTAATTAAAAAAAATCCGAACATCATTTTTCCAAACAATAAAGTATCAAATAAAGCAAATGTTACTAGAAATAATAAAAAGTTTATTTGAAGATCAGATTTAACTGTTCTAAAAAAACCAAAAAAATTAAACCTGTTCATTAACCATAAAAATAATACTGTATGAAAAGTAATATTAAATATACCAATCAAGTCTTCCATCATAAATGAAAACAAATAATTCTTATTTATCGTAATATTTAATGAATTAAAGATTCCTATTTCAAAAGATTTAACTAAATAGTGTTGAAAAGCAAGCATGCACCACATAGGAAAAAACATTTCTATTCTATCAATGGAATCTTTTTTAAATGAACTAAAAAAACTTTTTAAAGTATTGAATTGTTTTGAATCTTGAGGAAAAAGCCGTTTAATCATTTAAATTAAATCCAACCAATTGAATATAAAAATACAAAGAAAATAAGTACCGGACATACATATTTTATAGTAAAGCTAAAGAGAGCTTTAAAGAGATTTGATTTAACTATACTATTACCAAAATAAATCGAATTTGATTCTCCTATTAACAGATTTCTTATTACTTCATCAATACCCCATACATATCCAGCAAAGACTGCTAAAAAGAATCCTCCAAAAGGCAGTAGTATATTTGAAGCTAAATAATCTGCAATATCAAAAAAAGTAAATGGTTTGCCTTGAATATCAAATGTAAAATCTGATAATATATTAAAAGAAAGAGCGCAAGGAATTGCCGCTATATAAACAAGAGAAGCCATAATTAAAACAGATTTCTTTCTTGAAAAATTCTTTTCATCAACTAAATAAGCAACACTTACTTCAAGAATCGAAATTCCAGATGTTATTGCTGCAATTGAAAGAAGTAAAAAGAAAAGAAGTGCAAAGATATATCCTCCCACTAAATTTGATAAAAGTGGAGGCAATACATGAAATACTAATCCAGGACCTGCAGTGGGATCATATCCTGATGAAAAAACTACAGTAAAGATAGCAACTCCTGCAAAAATAGCTATAACTGTATCTAAAAATGCAACCAAATAGGATGCATTTACAATATCATCTTTGTCAGATAAATAACTTCCGTAAGTCATCATTGCTCCCATTCCTAAACTTAGAGTAAAAAATGCGTGTCCCAAAGCCAATAAAATCGTTTGTCCATCAATTTTTGTCCAGTCAGGTTGAAAAAGAAAAGAAACACCCTTATTAGCATCTGGAAGTACTAGCCCTTGAACAACTAATATCATTAAAATTAATATTAGAATTGGCATAAGGAATTTACTTGCTTTTTCAAGACCAGCTCTTACTCCAGATAAAAGAATATATACAACAATGGACAAAAAATAATGTGTGATAACCTAGTACCCAAAGAGGGTTACTATTTTTTAAATTAAAAAATTCTCCAGCTGTCGAAGGATTTTCAAATGCAGCGGTACCAAAAGTTCCAACCAAAGCTTCATAAGTATAAGCGATTGACCACCCTCCAACAACACTGTAAAAAGAAAGTATAGTAAAACTGGCTAAAACTCCTAAGGCACCAACGTATTTCCAAAATGTATTTTTAGTAAGAGCTGTAAATGCACCTACAGGATTCTTTTTAGTAGCTCTTCCTAATAAAATTTCAATATTAAGAATTGGCAAACCAATTACAATTATGCATATCAAATATATAAAAAGAAATGCTGCGCCACCGTTTTCACCAGCTATGTATGGAAACTTCCAAATATTTCCAAGACCAACTGCTGATCCAGCAGCTGCCAAAATAAAACTAGCTTTTGAACTCCATTGCTCTCTATTATTCTCCATCAATATCTCCCGTATCTAATAATGGGTCATTTTCTCTTACTATTTTATCAAAATCATCTAAATGTGCTTCAACAACAGAATCTAGAATTCCATAAAAATACAATCCAATTGCTATCCAAGCAAAACGATTTCTCTCTCTTAAATAATAATCTTGAGATTTTCCATAACTTTCATTGAAATCTTTATATTTTTTTCTATTCTCATTAAAATTATATAGAGAAAAAAGCTCAGCTGCAATTAATGTATATCCCTTAATTTTTTGATCATTATACAATTGACCTACTCCAGGGAAAATTAGAGATTTTTTTAGTGCAATATTTGGATTCTTTGCTCGCTCATCTTCAGTCCTAAAATCCATCTTTTGTTGTGCAAATATTAAAGATATAAAGACAACAAAAATAAAAATATTTTTTATTATCCCAAACATTCTACTTCAACATTTGCACCCATTGGTAAACCTACGACTTGAATCGTTGATCTTGCAGGAAATGGCTCTTTTAATCTTTTTTTAATTTCTGTATTTACCAAAGGAGTTATTGTTAAATCTGTTAAAAAAACTAAAAATTTCTTTACATCATGAAAAGATTTTCCATTTTCCAACAAAACAGCTTCAAGGTTATCAAACACTTGTACAACCTCATCCTTTACACTTTTATTATTCAGATTGCCCGTTTCAGGATCAATTGGAATTTGACCTGAAGTTATCCAACCTCCTGAAGGCAATTCTCTAAACATTGAATACGGTCCAACTGGGTTTGGTGATTTTAATTTTTGCATAATAACTCCTTTAATTGGTTAGATCGGAGATGAATGATGAACTTTTATTTTTAAACCACTATTTGTTTCAGTGAAGACGAAAGTAAATGCAACTGAAGTAATCTTATCTGCATTGACAGGCTTAAGCTTAAGAATACCCATTGCAATTAATAGTTTGTTTTCTTCTAAAATATTTAGCTCGTCAATTGATATGTTCTTCCATGGTTTTAAAGCAAATCCATGATCTTCGTCTATACTTCCTCCGATAAAATATGATAAAGCCATATCTTTAGAATTTCTGAAAATAACCTCTTTTGTAAATGTCGGCTTGAATAATACTGATTCACTATCAAACGCGTAGTGTGATTCAATGAATTTTTTGGCGCTTTCTTTATAATCTTTATTTTCCAAAAAGACTTTACCTATTTGAATTATTCCATTTATCCAGGAATTAAGAAAATTATTTATTTTATTAGTTTCAACCATTCAAGGAATCCTCATTTTTTTTCTAAAAATCTTTTAACAAGTTTTAAGACAACAAGCTTAAGATCTCCTGCATGTATATAAGATATACCACCAGCCATTGCGAAATCTTCTTTTCCGCCACCTTGACCTTTGAGTTCGTAAGCGAGAAATTTAACTAATTCTCCAGCATGAAAAGATTTTTCAATTAAATCTTCAGAAATTCCAATTGAAATTGTCATTTTTTTTTCAATTTCAGTGTACAAAAATATAATTGACGAATTTACTTTATTTTTAATTTTTTTATTTAAAATCTTCAAATCCGAAGCAACTCCAAGGTCAACTTTACTAAACAATAAATCAATTCCATCAAAATCCATTATTGAATTATTGATTATTGAATCAATATCTACACTATTAAGTAAGATGGATTGACTTTGCTTTTCTTCTTCTTTTTTTTGTTTAGCTTTCTTTAGCAATCCTAGTTCGTCAGATTTATCCTTCAAGTACAAATCAACATAATCATTAGTAATGGCATGTATTCTTCTAATTCCAGAAGAAATTGCTTTTTCATGCTTGATTTTAAATTTTTTTATTTTTCCTGTGTTCAAAACATGAGTTCCGCCACATAATTCTTTGGAAAATTTGCCCATTGTAACAACTCTGACCTTTTCACCATATTTTTCACCAAATAAAGCAGTTGCACCCTCCTTTTTAGCTTCCACTAAGTTCTTAGTGCTTGTTTCAACAACAATATCCTCATCAATTTTTTGGTTTACAATGAGCTCAATATCATCTAATTCTTTTTTTGAAATTTTGTTTGGGTGGGAAATATCAAATCTTAAATATTCTGGATGAACTAAAGATCCTGCTTGGTTAATATGATTACCTAAAACTTCTTTTAGTGATTGATGAAGTAAGTGAGTTGCTGTATGATTCATTTTAATATAATTTCTTCTATCAACATCTATAATACAGTCTACAAGAAAATTTTTTCCAATAGATCCTTTTAAAAGTGTGCATATATGTAGAACATAATCTCCATTTTTTTGAGTATCATTAACTTTAGCTGAGAAGTCATCATTCTTAATTATACCCGTATCACCAATTTGACCTCCAGACTCTGAAAAAAAAGGTGTATTTTTTAGAACAATAATTAATTTATCTCCGCTATAAGCATAATTTATAATTTTTGAAGAAATACTTTCATTATCATAACCTACAAAGATCGAATGACTGCTTTTAGTATCTAAATTCCATTGCAAATCAAGATTCTCCATTTCAAATTTTTGACCAGATTTAGCTAATTGTTTTTGATTTTTCATTTCAACATCAAAACCATGTATATCAACAGTCATCTTTCTTTCTTCAGCCATAAGCTGAGTTAAATCAAGTGGAAATCCATAAGTATCATAAAGCTTGAATGCATCTTTTCCATGTATTTCTGTACTAGATGTATTGCGTATAATTTTTTCAAATTGAATAACTCCATTTTCTAACGTTCTTAAGAATGACTGCTCTTCCAAAAGAATAGTTTGCTCGATGTATTTTTGTTTTTCTTTTAGCTCAGGATAATGGGAAGACATCGTCGAAACCACTGAACCAACCAACTTATATAAAATAGGTTCTTTAATTTCTAGATTCATAGCAAATTTTGAACCTCTTCTCAACACTCTTCTAACAACATACCCTCTACCATCATTTGATGGAACAACTCCATCAGCAATTGCAAATGATAGCATTCTTATGTGATCACAAATAACATTATATGAAATTTCAAAATCTTGATATTTAGTGCTAGAAAAATTTTCTAAATCTTTAATTGTTTTTGAAAACAAATCTGTTTTATAATTGGAATCTTTGTTTTGAAGTACTGAACAAATTCTTTCAAGTCCTGCGCCAGTATCTACATGTTTTTTTGGCAAATCCTCCATAGTTCCATCTTTTAGACGATTAAATTGAATGAAAACTAGGTTCCATAATTCCCAATATTCTGGGGAGTTATTAATCATTTCAGCTTTTTGTTCTTCTGGGTTATCTCCAACATAATAATGAATTTCAGAACATGGACCACAAGGCCCTGTTTCAGCCATTTCCCAAAAATTATCCTTGGCACCAGAACGAATAATTCGATTTGGATCAATATCTGTATGATTTTTCCATAAATCAAAAGCCTCATTATCCTTTTCGAAAACAGTAACCCACAGTTTGGACTTATCTAATTTCCAAACTTTTGTAAAGAGTTCCCAAGACCAAGTTATAGCTTCTTTTTTGTAATAATCACCAAATGACCAATTACCTAGCATTTCAAAAAAAGTGTGGTGAAATCCATCTCTTCCAACCTCTTCTAAATCATTATGCTTTCCACTAACTCTAATACATTTTTGACTGTTAACTACTCTTAAATGTTTAGGTTGTTCAGTATTTAAAAAAATTGATTTAAATTGGTTCATTCCTGCATTGGTAAATAATAATGATTTATCTCCAATAGGAAGAACTGGTGCGCTTGTTACACGTGAATGGCGTTTACTTTCAAAAAAGCTAATAAACGATTCTCTAATTTGTGAACTTTTCATCGATAAAATTGTTTCATATGAATCTAAACAAATAATATATTCAATTGATGAAAAATAATCTATTAGTAACTATTTTATTTTTGTTTTCCTGCTCCTTGCTCATATCGCAAGATTTAAAAATTAAGGATTTAAAAGTTGATTCTAAAAATAACGGCACTATTATTAATTTTGATTTAAACAAAAAAATAAATCTCGAAGATGTTACTGCATGGTATTCTTCAGAATGGTTTTATATTACAATTTATGGAGCAAATACTGACAGTTTATCTTTATCAAACTATAAAAATGAAGCTTTAAAAAGTATAGAAGTTTCTAATAGTATTGAGTCAACACAAATTGCTCTTCAATTATTTTCTGAAATTGAATCCTTTGAAATAAATACTCCGAAAAGAAAAGCTTTGCAGTTTTTTCTAAGAAATAGTCAATTAATATCTAAAAAAAGTATTTCTGGTGCTAATATCATTGATGATTTTCAAGCCAAGGAAATACAACCTGAAGAAAAAGAAATTATCTATGAAATTGAACAAAAGTCTAACTTTAATAATGTTTTAATCATAATAGGGGGATTGATTATCTCTGCTGTAGATATTTCAAATTCATCTTCATTTGCAGCTGGAGCATTGATTGCTTTAGTTGGAAGCTTTCTTTAAACTATAGATTTAGAAATCTATTTGTATACTCTAATAATTTATTTTTAATACCCTCTTCATAGATAGAATGACCAGCATCAGGTATTATATGTAAATCAGCCTCTGGCCACGCTTTATGCAAATCCCAAGCTTGGACTACAGGGCAAATTATGTCATACCTTCCATGAACAATTACTGATGGTATATGTCTTATTTTATCAATATTCTCAATTAAGTAATTATCTGTTGGAAACCAACACTTATTCATAAAATAATGGCATTCAATACGAGCAAATGCTTCAGCAAACTTTTCTTCTCCAAAATCAGAAATAAAATTTTCATCTAAAATGAGCCTTACAGTACTACCCTCCCATGTACTCCAAGCTTTTGCAGCGGCAATTTTCTTTTCTTGATTATCTCCTGTCAAAATATCATAATAAGCACCAAGCAAATTATTTCTTTTATTCTTAGGTATTGGAGCTAAAAATGATTCCCACTTATCTGGAAATACATTGCTAGCTCCAGACTGATAAAACCAATCAATTTCTTTCTTACGAACTAAAAAAATACCTCTCAAAATTAATCCTTTACACGCATTTGGATGTTTTTGACTGTAAGCTAATGAAAGCGTACTTCCCCAACTTCCACCAAAAACTACCCACTTTTCTATTTGTAAATGATTTCTAATTTTTTCTATGTCTGACACTAAGTCCCATGTAGTATTCTCATCAAGCTCGGCAAAAGGTGTACTTTTACCACATCCCCTCTGATCAAACATAATAATTCTCCACTCGTCAGGATTAAAGTATTGCCTATAATTTGAGCTAATTCCACCTCCTGGACCACCATGTAAAAAAATAACTGGTTTTCCATTTTTATTACCTGATTCTTCAATGAAAATGGTATGCAATTCGGAAACTTTTAAATTGAAAGAATTAAAAACTTTTGCCTTAGGATATAATTCCACTAATCAATTTAGCTAAAAAAAAATTTAATATGCATAAAGTTCTTGATGAATATTCTAAAATGCGTAATTTTTACCTCTATTTTATAGTTATGAAAATTGGAATTTTAAAAGAGCAAAAAACTGGAGAAAAAAGGGTGGCTATCGTTCCATCAACTATTTCTGCTTTAATCAAAAAAGGATATGAGTTTTTCATAGAATCTAATGCAGGGTTAGAATCAAACTACTCAGATGATAATTACAAAAATGCTGGGGCAAAAATTGTTGATAAAAAAGAAATATTTAATTGTGAATTAATTTGTAAAGTCAATTCTCCATCAGATGAAGAAGTATCATCCTTAAATGCTGGTACACTTTTAATCTCCTTGTTACAAACAATAAAAGAAGTTGATTGTGTTAAAAAATTAAAAGAGAAAAAAGTATCTGCTTTTTCTTTAAACCTTTTACCCAGAACAACTTTAGCACAAAAAATGGATGTTTTAAGTTCTCAAGCAAATATTGCTGGGTATAAAGCCGTTTTGATTGGAGCAAATCATATCGGGAAATACATGCCTCTTTTAATGACCGCAGCTGGAACAATTTCTCCTTCAAGAACACTTGTTCTTGGAGCAGGAGTAGCAGGGTTACAGGCTATAGCAACTGCTAAAAGACTTGGAGCTCAGGTTGAAGCTTTTGATGTAAGACCTGAAGTAAAAGAACAAGTTGAAAGTCTTGGAGCTAAATTTGTTGAGGTTGAAAGTGACTCGAATGATGGAGTTGGATCCGGAGGATATGCTTCTGAAACAAGCGATGATTATAAAGCAAAGCAACAAGAATTAATGAGAGAAAGAGTCGGTAAATCAGATATTGTTATTACAACTGCTTTAATACCTAACAGACCTGCACCAATGTTAATTCCTAAAAGTATGGTTGAATCAATGGCTCCAGGATCTGTAATTATGGATTTAGCATCTGAAAATGGTGGAAATTGTGAGCTCACAAAAGTAGACGAAATTGTAAGTCATAATGGAGTTTTAATTGATGGAAATTCGAATTTACCAAGCACAATGGCATTTCATTCTAGCCAACTTTTTTCAAAAAACATAGAAGCAATTATTGACCATTGTCATACAGAACAAGGTTTCAAACTTGATAAGGAAGATGAAATAATTGATGGAATGCTTTTCATCGAAAAGGGTGAAGTAAGACATGAACCAACGCGAGAGGCATTTTGATGGACGTTAACTTAATTACCATATTTATTTTAGCAATTTTTGTTGGAAATGAGATAATCAATAAAGTTCCTCCAACTCTGCATACTCCACTTATGTCTGGCTCAAATGCAATTTCAGGAATTGCAATTGTTGGAGCTCTCTTAGCAATTAGTACAAATGGTGAAATAAGTACTTATCTAGGATTGGCTGCTCTAGTTTGTGCTACCATTAATGTTGTGGGTGGTTTTTTAGTAACTGACAGAATGTTAAAAATGTTTAAGAAAAAATGAATTTATTTTACTTATTATCAGCTATTTGTTTCATTTTAGGACTCAAGCGTCTATCACATCCTAAAACCGCTCGAAGTGGTAATTTCTTAGCAGCCATAGGAATGCTAATTGCAATTGCTGCAACATTAGCATCTTCAAATGTATTAGATTTCAAATTAATTGCTCTTGGTGTTGGTATTGGTTCAGTTATTGGCCTGTTATTTGCTACTAGAGTTCAAATGACAGAAATGCCACAAATGGTTGCTATATTTAATGGTCTTGGAGGAGCCGCATCTGCTTTTGTGGCGTCTTCTGAATTTTTTAAGATAAATGATTTAAGTTTTATTATTTGTGTGAGTGTATTTATTGGAACTTTAACTTTTTCTGGAAGCTTCATTGCATTTGGGAAGTTGCAAGGATTAATTTCAGGTAAAGCTATTACATTTAAAGGACAGCAAATACTTAACATATTATTTTTCAGTACAATAATTATATTAGTTTCAATAAATAATTTTGATTTTATTCAAGCGAACAATTCGTTTTATTTTGTTGTTCTATTAGCGTTTCTGCTCGGAGTAGGGTTAACTATTCCTATTGGAGGAGCAGATATGCCCGTTGTAATTTCACTTCTTAATTCTTACTCTGGTATTGCTGCAGCAGCAACAGGTTTTTTAATAGATAATCAGGCATTGATAATCAGTGGATCACTTGTTGGAGCTTCGGGATTAATACTAACAAATATTATGTGCAAAGGTATGAACAGATCTTTAGCGAATGTAATATTTGGTGCAGTTGGAGCTGAAACTTCGAGTGGAAGCTCTGATGGTAAGGAAATGAATATTAAGAGTTATTCTACAACTGAAGCAGCAATGATACTTGATGCAGCAGAAAAAATTATAATTGTCCCTGGTTATGGATTGGCTGTTGCTCAAGCGCAACATGTTGCTCGTGAAGTTGCTGAATCATTAGAATCTATGGGCAAAACTGTTCTATATGCAATCCACCCTGTTGCAGGTAGAATGCCAGGTCATATGAATGTTCTTCTTGCCGAAGCGAATGTTTCTTATGATGTTCTTAAAGATCTTGATGAAATCAATCCTGAATTTGAAGATTGTGATGTTGCCCTTATTCTTGGTGCTAATGATGTTGTTAATCCTGCTGCTAGACATGATCAGTCAAGCCCTATTTATGGTATGCCAATTTTAAATGTTGATAAGTCAAGAACTGTTATCATCAATAAAAGAAGTATGAATCCTGGCTTTGCAGGTGTTCAAAATGAATTATTTGGATATGATAATTCTATCATGGTTTTCGGTGATGCTAAGGAAATGCTAAATGATTTACTCAAAGAAGTAAAAGAATTATAAATTTCTTATTTTTTTTCTATATTAAATCATGTCAAAATCAACTCTTTATGATATAACAAATGAGTTTGAAAAATTATTAGATAATCTTTTAGATCATGATGACTCTGATTTGATAAAAGAAATAGAATCAATTGAGGGTGAATTCAAATCAAAGTCAGCAAATGTAGCCAAATACATTAGAAATCTTGAACATCTGGCAGCTGGTATTAAAGAAGTTGAAAATAATCAAAAAAATAGAAGGGTCTCCCTAGAAAAAAAAATTATAAAACTAAAAGATTATTTACGCTTCAATTTTGAGAGAACTAATACCGAAAAAATCGAAAATGATGATATTGTTATTGCTATGTATAAAAATCCTGTAAAAGTAAATATTTTAGATGAAAATAAAATACCTGAAAAATTTTTTCATTTAAAGGAAGCAAAAGTTTTAAATAAAGATAAAGTTAAAGAGTCACTTAAAAACGGTGAAGATATTCCAGGCTGCGAGCTAATTCAAGAAAAAAGAATCACTATTAAATAAATATAATGAGACTACTAGCCAAGTATCGGATGTATTTTTTAAGAGCATCCATTGTTATTCTTATAATTTTGTCAATCACGAATGATAATTTCAGAGCTTACACCCTTGAGATAAGTACCTTAGAGTCTTTACAAATGAGTATTTTTGGTTTTATTTTGGTTGTTTTTGGATGTTTTGGAAGAATTTGGGCATCTCTATATATTGAAGGAAATAAAACAAAAAATTTAGTTACAGCAGGGCCTTTTTCAATGGTTAGAAATCCATTATATTTTTTTAGTTTAATTATTATTTTAGGATTTTGTCTAGCTTTAAAGTCGATTTACCTTCCATTATCTTTACTAATCATTTTTATTGTTTTTCATATACCTACTATAGCAAATGAAGAAAAGAAATTAAGGTCAAACCATGGAGATAAATTTGAGAAATATATTAAAACTACTCCTCGATTGATACCAAATATTTTTAAATATAAAAAGCCAGAACCAGGTGAAAAAGTGTTAGTTAAAATAAGTAGGATTAATGGTGTTCTTTTGGAAGTTATTGGTTACTTATTTCTGTACACAATAATTGATATTTTTCATTTCGTACTAAATTAGTTCTTTTTCTCTTAGCATATTTATCAAATCTTCACTGCGATATTCTACATTATAAATTTCGTAACTATCATCTTCTTTTAAATGAAATAGGGTTTGACTACCTATTTCTAATCCATAATAACGTTCAAGAATATATCTATAAAATGATAGCTGTAAGGAATAGTGTGTAAAGTTACAATCATCTAAATGCTGAGATGAAGGAAGGATACCTTTTTTATTTCTAAATGAATTTTTGTCAATTCTTTTATTTGTTTTCCAATCAACCAAGTGATACATATTTTGCTCACTATTATAAACAAGTAAATCTATAGTTCCGGCTATGCCTAATTCTTTAGTATATACGATTACTTCAGAAAAAAACGTATTATGTTCATTCTTTTGTTTTTCTTTTAACCATCTTGCACCAGTAATTGACATTTGATGTTTTGGAATAGCTTTTTCCTTAATAAACATTTCCAATTCATTATGAACAATTGTTCCTCTTTTAGCACCTTTTCCCCAATTAAGGAGAACCTCGCTTACAGTTTTACCTCTATACTTTGGATTTGTATTAATTAACTTTTTAGCTACTCTTTCTTGATCAAATTTTTCAAAGAAAAAGTGTATAAATTCGGTTACACTAGAAAATTTAAATTCAGGATTGTTATTGAGAATGTATTTGTGATTTTTTTGATCTAAGGATATATCATTTTTAAACAATTCATTCATTATTAACCTTCGAGAAGAACAGCTTTATTTTTTGAGCCTCTAAGCCTTTTTATTTGCCTTCTAGTCACCCTTCTTTGAAAGAAACCCAGAGACCACCCTAATAGTAGTAAAATTGGAATAATGATACGATCAGGAGTACCTGAATTTATAGTAAAATAGAGTAGCAATAATGCTGTTATAAGTTGAAAAGAAAACTGTACTATATTAATTGCTTTCAGCTTATTCATTATGCGCCGAGTAAATCAAGAACTAATCTTATTACTTGACCAGAAGCACTGTTTTTTTGGATATAACTTCTGTTTTCAACATGATATGAGGTTCCTGCTACATCGAAGTGTGCCCATGGAATATCTTCCCTCACAAAAGCTTTTAAAAATGCTGCCCCAGCAATAGTTCCTGCCTGTCCTGGTGAACCCAAGTTTTTTACGTCTGCTACTTCAGATTTTACTTGATCACAATACTCATCCCACAAAGGCAACTGCCATACATGTTCTCCAGTATTATCAGATGAAACTTTAATATTATCTACTAAAGCTTCATTATTGCTCATTAACCCTGTAGCAATATGTCCAAGTGTAATCACGACTGCTCCTGTTAATGTTGCAAAATCTAACATATATTCAGGATCATAATGCTTGCTTGCATATGCTAACGCGTCAGCAAGAATTAATCTGCCTTCAGCATCAGTATTTAAAACTTCAATAGTTTTACCATTATATGCAGTCAAAATATCTCCAGGTTTATAAGCTGAACCTCCTAACATATTATGAGTTGAAGGTACAATAGCAACAACATTCATTTTTGGTTGTAATTCCGCTATTGCATTCATTACACCGAAAACAACAGCAGAACCACACATATCAAATTTCATTTGGTCCATATTTAAGCCAGGTTTAAGTGAAACTCCACCAGTATCAAAGGTTAGTCCTTTACCAACTAGTAGAACTGGTTTTTCACTTTTCATTCCTCCAAAATACTCCATAATAATAAATTTTGGAGGTTCATTTGTTCCCTGTGCAACTCCTGCAAAAGAGCCCATACCCATTTTGGTAAATTCTTCTCTATCAAATACGGTGACTTTCATATTGCCCTTCTTACCAACCTCTTTAGCAAAATTTGCCAGCCTAGTTGGAGTTGTAACATTTCCAGGATGATTACCAAGATCTCTCGAATCACAAACTGCGCTTGCAATAATTGCACCTTTTTTTGCTGAATTTTCATTGCATGCGTCAACCATTGTTATGCTTTTTAAATGATATTGACCTCTTTCGTCAGTAAAATAATCTAAAAATCTATAACTAGAAAGAATCAGACCTTCAGCAAATGCTTGACAGAAATAATCTCCTTCGTTTGAAACAGGGCATTCTACAGCAATATCGCTATATTTATGCTTTAATGCATAACCAACGACTTCTCCAGCAGCTCTTCTAAAATTTTCTGGTGTTTTTGCAGAAGAATTTCCAAGACCATAGTAAACAATTCTTGAATTATTATCTATTTCAAATACAAGTTCACCAACTTTTCCTGTTTTATTTTGTGATTTGAATAATTTTGCTAAATCTTTATCCATTTTGTCTGAAAATGTTGGTACAGCTACCATTCCATAATTTTCATCAATGAGTTCTTTATGATTTTTTAAAAACTTTAGATTATTAATATGTGCCATGTTTTCCTCTATAAAATTAAGTTATGTTTAAAGCTTACTAGCTTGCCATTTTTGTCTTTGATGACGGCAACAAATGTTATGTCAGCTGTGCATGCTAGTCTTTTTCCATGATCTTTACTTTCTGCGAATGCTTGAACTTGAACTTTTACTGATGAGTTTCCAGCACCGATGATTGTTGATTTACATTTCACCCAATCACCAAGATAAACTGGTTCTTTGAATTCAACCTTATCAAGAGCTCTTGTTACTGAACCCCAAGCATCAGTTTCTTCCAAAAATTCAGATGCTGCTTTTGCTGCAGCTAGGTCCAACCATGAAAGCATATATCCACCAAAAAGAGTACCTGCAGTATTAATATGAGTAGGTTGTACTAATTCTGAAAATTCTGAAATTTTTTTCACCAGATTAATTTATAAAAATTTGTGACTTTTTCAGTACTTTATTTCAAAAAACTTTAAAACTGCTCTTCTTCAGTAGAACCTTCCATTGCACTTGTTGAAGGATCTCCCACAATACAATTATTTACAGCATCAAAATAACCTGTTCCAACTTCTTGTTGATGTGATGAAAAAGTATATCCTTTATCTTGATCTGCAAATTCTTTTTCTTGTAATTCCACATATGCGGTCATTCCTGATTTTACGTATTTTTTTGTCAAATCAAACATGCCATGCCACATAGAATGAATTCCTGCGAGTGTTATGAATTGAAACTTATAACCCATTGCACCTAATTCTCTTTGAAATTTAGCAATAGTTGAATCATTTAAATGTTTTCTCCAATTAAAAGATGGAGAACAATTATATGCGAGTAATAACTCTGGATGATCTTTTTTAATTGATTCAGCGAATAATTTTGCTTCCTCAAGATTTGGTTTTCCAGTTTCACACCATAATAAATCAGAAAATGGAGCATATGATAGACCTCTTGAAATTGCTTGATGGATTCCAGCTTTAACCCTATAAAAACCTTCTGAAGTTCTTTCACCTGTAACAAATTCGGCATCTCTTTCATCAATATCTGAAGTAAGAAGTTCAGCTGCATTTGCATCAGTCCTAGCAACTAATAAAGTTGGAACATTTAATACATCCGCTGCAAGTCTTGCTGCTACTAACTTGTTAACAGCTTCTTGAGTAGGAACTAGCACCTTTCCACCCATATGTCCACACTTTTTTACACTAGCTAATTGATCTTCAAAATGTACTCCAGCAGCACCAGCTTTTATCATAGCCTTCATCAATTCAAAAGCATTTAAAACACCTCCAAATCCAGCTTCAGCATCAGCAACTATTGGAGTGAAAAAGTCAAATTTAGGTTTGCCATTTGATGTCATCCATTCGATTTGATCTGCTCTCTTAAATGAACTATTTATTCTTTTGACTAAAGACGGAACTGAATCTACTGGATACAATGATTGATCGGGATACATTGACTCAGCACTATTGTTATCAGCTGCAACCTGCCATCCTGATACATAAATTGCTTTTGCTCCGGCCTTAACTCCTTGTACTGCTTGACCACCTGTTAAAGTTCCTAGACAATTTACATAGTCTTCGTTATGCAACATTTGCCACAATTTTTCAGCTCCAATTCTTGCTAAAGTATATTCAGGTTGTAAAGATCCTCTTAATTTTACGACCTCTTCTGCTGAATAAGGCCTTTTAACGAATGACCATCTTTCATTCATTTCCCAATCATTTTTTAATTCAATTACTTGTTCATTTAGATTCATTATAGTTCCTCATAAGCCTTAGTTGTTAAAAATTCTTCTATATTATCTGATAAAGTTATTTCTTCAAAAATGGATTTGGCAATATCAAATTTACCATTCTCAAATGCTTCTATTCCAACTTCATTCTTCACATTTAGTAGTTCTTCTTCTAGGAGTGTTTTAAATAGTTTTTCATCCACAACATTACCATTGTCAAGTTTATTTTTGTGTTTTATCCATTGCCAAATAGAGGTTCTAGAAATTTCAGCTGTTGCTGCATCTTCCATTAAACCATAAATAGCTACACAGCCTAGACCTGATATCCACGCTTCAATATATTTTAAAGAAATTCTTATATTAGATCTTAAACACTCTTCTGTACTAACTCCTCTGCAACCTTCTAATAATTGTTCAGCAGTAATTTGATCCTCTGAGATAATATCCAATTGGTTAGTTTGAAAAGTGCTGAACCTATCCTTAAAAATTTCATTTACATAATCAGCTAACCCTGGATGAGCAATCCAAGTTCCATCATGTCCATTATTTATTTCAAATAATTTATCATCTCTAACTTTCTGTAAAATTTTTCTATTTTCATCATGATTTTTTGAAGGAACAAATGCAGCCATTCCTCCCATAGCAAATGCCCCTCTCTTGTGACAAGTTTTAACTAATAATGTTGAATAAGCGGTCAAAAAAGGCTGATTCATTGTAATAATATTTCTATCAGGTAAAAGTTTATCTGGAAACGTTTTGAGTGTTTTAATAAAACTAAAAATATAATCCCACCTACCACAGTTAAGACCAATAATATGATCTTTTAAATAATATAATATTTCTTCCATTTGAAATACTGCTGGAAGTGTCTCTATAAGGCAAGTTACTCTAACAGTACCTCTTTCAAGTTTTAATTCATCTTCACAAAAACATATAATATCATTCCATAATTTGGCTTCCTTGTAAGATTGGAGTTTTGGAATATAAAAATAAGGTCCTGAACTGAATCGATTTAATGCTTCATGATTATGGTACAAATACATAGCAAAATCAACTAGAGCACCATACAGTTGAGTATTATTATGTGTTATATGTTTTTCTTTTAAATGTAAACCTCTTACTCTACACATCAATATAGCAGGGTTAGAACGAAGGTTATACTTTTTCAAAGTGACTCTATGTTGAAAATATATTGTTCGATGTGCTGCATCTCGCATATTAACAAGTCCGTTTTGTATATTTTCCCATGTTGGAGATAAAGAATCTTCAAAATCGGCCATAAAAACATTTACATTTGAATTGAGGGCATTAATAATCATTTTTCTATCAACTGGGCCTGTAATTTCAACTCTTCTATCTCTTAGATTATTAGGAACGCTTCTTATTGACCAATCAGATTTTCTAATTTCTTCTGTTTTAGGATCAAAAGATGGTAGTTTACCTGAATCAACAATTGACTGATATTCTTCACGATTTTGAAGTAAACCATCAATCTTACTATTAAATTTGATATGTACTTTTTCGAGAAAATCTAAAGCGTCTTCAGAAAATATTTCAGACCCAGAACTTGAAATCTCTTTTGAAAAATTTAAAATGTTTAACTCTCCCCTAAAATTGAAACTAAAACCTAGTAAAATTTGAAAAGAATTTCAATTTTTAAATCACAGATTTTTTGCTATTGATTCTCCCTCTGAAATATCAACTTTTGAGAAAACATACCCGCCTAAAATAAATAATATCATGATAGATAGTAATCCAAACCTTGCTGCTTTTATTTCATCATCAATAACATTACTTAAAACCAATGTAACTGTGCCCATTAGGACAGGTCCAAAAACTGCTGCAAATTTCCCTAACATATTGTAAAAACCATAAAATTCTGCGGCCTTTTTTTGAGGAATTATTCTTGAATATAAACTTCTACTTATTGATTGAATTCCTCCTTGAAAACAGCCGATTAATAATGCAACAATATAAAAATGATTAATACTTTCTACAAAATAACCTGCGAATAAAATGACACAATAACCAATAATACCTAAATATATGCCATTCTTCAATCCAATATAATTCGTAATCTTTATATAAACTAAAGTTGCAAAAAATGCTACAAGCTGGATAAGAACAAGTGCACCCATTATAGCTGCTTGATCAAATCCTAATGTAAAAGCAAAATTTGCTGCCATTCTAACAACTGTATCAACTCCATCAATATATAACCAATAAGCTAAAAGAAATGTTGCGACAACTTTAAGCTTTTTTAAATCATTAAAAGTATTTCTAAACTGAATTAAACCATTAATAACAGATTCTGAAATGTTTTCACTTTGATGAAATTTTGGCTCATTAACAAAAAGTATGAGCGGAATTGAAAATACTGACCACCAAACTCCTACAGAAATAAATGAATATTTAGTTGCCTCTACAGCATCAACTAAACCGAAAGTAGCTGGATAAGAAATCATTAAAAAATTAATTATAATCAATATTCCTCCTCCAAGGTAACCCAACGAAAAACCCAGAGCTGAAACATAATCAACACTTTTTTTATTGGAGACAGACGGAAGTAAAGAATCATAAAAAATATTAGCTCCAGAAAATCCAATTGTAGAAAAAATATAAACCAATAAAGCAATAGGCCACATACCTTGGGCTATAAACCCTAAACTTAATGTCATTACAATTCCTAAAAAGGCAAAAAAAATTAGAAATTTTTTCTTATAACTTCCCCGATCGGCAATTGCACCTAGCACTGGAGCCAATAAAGCAACAATTAGTGATGCAATTGAATTTCCTAAACCTAAATAAAATGTACTAATTGATAAATTATCTGGATTTGACCAATATTGAGAGAAAAAAATTGGGAAAAACCCAGCCATAACAGTAGTAGCAAATGCAGAGTTTGCCCAATCATATAAAGCCCAACTATAAATTTGTTTTTTATTCATCAGCCTTTTCTTAAAGAAAACTTAATGGTAATACCATTTAAATCAAAAGAATCCCTTATTTGATTATGTAAATATCTCAAGTATTGAGTAGAAATTAATTTGGGATAATTACTAAATAGGGCAAAAATTGGAGGAGACTGCTGAACTTGTTCAATAAACTTAATTTTTATGGATTTTCCTTGATTTGCTGGTGGAGGATAATTTCTAACTGCTTTTTCAACCCATTCATTTAATTCTTTTGTTGATATTTTTTTTCTTTGTTTGGTAAAAATCTCCCAAGAAACTTCAATTATATTTGAAACTCTCCTTCTTGTCAAAGCAGATACAAATAAAATCGGATAATGTTGTAAATCTTTGAATTCCATATACATGTCTTCTTTGTATAATTCTGCTGATACATTTGCACCTGAAGCTAAATCCCATTTATTGACAAGAATTATCATCCTTTTTCCTTTTTTAATAACCTCTTTAGCTATGGTTTTTTCTTGTTTTGTAAACCCTTTTTCAGCGTCTACTACCAATAAAACAATGTCTGATCTTAAAAGGGAATCCATAGCTCTCAAAGAACTATAAAATTCTATATCTGAAACAACTTTACTTTTTTTTCTGAGGCCGGCAGTATCTACGATTCTGATGTTCTTTCCATGCCATTTAATCATAGTATCGACAGAATCTCTTGTTGTTCCAGCAATATGTGATACTATAGCTTGATCTCTTTGAATTAAAGCATTTAATAATGAAGATTTACCAACATTTGGCATTCCAACTATTGTTATAGAACAATCAGAATCATCATTAGATTGTGATATATTATTTAAATCAATTGATTCGAAAAGAGTATCGAGCATATCTCCAACACCAGTGCCATTCAATGCTGATATAGGAATTGGATTTCTAAAACCAATATCAAAAAACTGATTTATTCTGGAAGCATGTTCTGGAGTATCACATTTATTAACTCCCATAACAAATTTTTTTCCAGATTTTCTTACAATTTTAGACAAAAATTGATCATTCGGATTAAGACCATCTTTGCCATCAACAAGAAAAATAATTCCATTACACTCATTTAAAGCTGCTGAAATCTGCTCTTTAATTTCTTCATTAAAGTCATCTTCATTAGAACTAACATACCCTCCAGTATCAATAATATCAAATCCTTGTGATAGCCATTCTGCTGAGGAATAAACTCTGTCTCTAGTAACACCTTCCATTTGATCTACAATGGATGTTCTTTTACCCGAAAGCTTATTAAAAAGCGTAGATTTTCCAACATTTGGTCTTCCAACAATTGCAATTTTTGGTTTTTTTGCCATTTCAAAAGATTATACAACTTCGAAAATTTTTCTGCTATATAATTATTTTAGAAGAAAAATGAATAATTCTGTCCAAAGGATGAATGTAACAATTAAAGAATATTGGAAAGGTATTCTTCTTTTTGAGATTTTTGGATTATATATTCGAACAAAATAATGCCAAACTCTTAAAGCTACATATAACCAAGCAAGAATAAGATTTAGCATCGATACATGGTCAACAGTGTATGCAAACAAACAGTATACTAGAAAAGGCAACGGGGCTTCAAAAAGATTTTTATAAAGCTCCCTTGAAGCCTGTATATTTAAAGGAATTTCTTGCCATCCAGGCATATACTTTAGCCATCTAAAATCAAGTTCTTTATTTTTAATTGATTTTCTAATCTGAAATGCATTAACTGTAGTATGAATGTGCATGATTAAAATAATTGGAAAGATTGGAAATAATATTAAAACAGAATTTAAGCTATTGCCCAAGATACACTCTTAAAGGTTCACTTCTAGTCTTGTGAGCTAATCTTCTTATTGCTTTTTCTTTAATCTGTCTTACACGTTCTCTGGTCAAACTAAATTGTTCTCCAATTTCATTTAATGTAAAAGACCTATCACGATTTATTCCGAAATACATTTCAATTACTGAACGTTCTCTTTCTGTCAAGGTACTTAATGCAGAGGCTATTTCTTCTTTCATAGAAGTATCCATAACTTTGTTATCTGGATCTTTTTCTTGTTCGTCCTCGATAACATTTATTAGAGAACTATCTTCTCCCTCAGCAAAAGGAGCATCAAGAGAGCTATGTCTTCTTGAATATTGTAAGGCATTAAATACTTCTTCGGACTTTACATCGAGCTGATGACTAATCTCTTCAACTTTTGGAGGACGACCCATCTCTGCTTCTAGTTTTTCAGCAGCCTTTGTTATTTTTGTTATAGTACCTACTCTGTTTAGTGGTAACCTTATAAGTCTACCTTGTTCTGCTAAAGCTTGAAGTATAGCTTGCCTAATCCACCATACAGCATAGGATATAAATTTAAAGCCTCTTGATGGATCAAATCTTTTAGCAGCCTTTATTAAACCTAAATTACCTTCATTTATAATATCTGAAAGTGAAAGTCCATTTCCTTGATACTTCTTTGCAACAGAAACTACAAATCTTAGATTTGCTTCTACTAATTCTTTCATTGCTTTTTTATCACCCTTTGCAATCAATACAGCAAGTTCAACTTCTCTGTCCGGAGGCAGTGGTTCATATTGAGATATTTCTGATAAATACATACTAATTGTTCCACTTGAAACCTTAGATCTTCTAATTCGCTCGTCTGCTCTTCCTAAAGCATTTTTTCTTTTTTCTTCTGCATTGAGTTCTTTCTCAACCTCAGCAGCATGAGCATCTGGTCCCATATTTTCAAGATTTTGAAGTTCTTTCGATAATTTTTTTGAGATTTTTTTAGCTGTCAATTCGAAATCCTTTTGATAAGATATTAAAGTATTGCACAGCTCAAAATTTACCAAATTCTAAAAATTTTCCAAGCTATTTATTCAGACAAATTAGATAAAGCATCTGATAAAGATGAAAATTTATAATTATATCCACTTCTAAGTGTTCTAAGAGGTTCTATTTTTGGACCAAAAAGAAACATTTCACTCATACTTCTAAAAAATAATTTTGTAATACAATCTGGTAGAAAAATAACCCAAGATATGAAGCTTTTTGTGTTATTTAAAATTGCCTTAAAAAATATTTGATGAGTTGTTAGTTCAGGACCAACTAAATTGAAAACACCGCTAAGATTATTATCAATACTATATTCTATAAAACCAACAATATCATCAACATGAACCCAAGGAAAATAATTATTTTTTTTCCCAGGAATTGGCAATGATAAGAATAAATTAATTGATAATAAGGAAATTATTTTCTTTCTTAAAACTACACCTATTCTAAGTTGAATTATATTAGTATTTTTAAAGTTATTAAAAATTTTTGTGCTTTGTTCATTTGCGTCACAAACCTTTGATAAAAAAGTATCTCCTTTTTGTGATTTTTCATCTGAAGAAAAATTATATTTAGCACTATTTAATGCATAAATACCAACTGCGGATGCATTTATTAACTTTTGAGGAATAATTTCATTTTTTATACAAAAATCATAAAGCATTTTTGTTGTTTCAATTCTGCTTTCAAAAATTTTATTTTTTACAGAGTTTGTCCAAAACTGATCAACTTTTTCTCCATTTAACTTTATAAGAATTTTAACATCTTTCAAAAGCGCAGGATTAACTGTATTCCAGTCAATGAGCTTTATATTTTCAGTTGATAATCTTTTATGTTTTTTAATATTTCTGGTTAATACAAAAACTGTAAAATCTTTTCCAGTTAAAGATCGAACAATTTTTTTTCCGATAAAACCTGTGCCACCTGCAACAACTATTTTCATTTTTTGTTTAAGGAAGACATGACTGAGTTGATTTTGTCCTGAGTTTCTGAACTAAACCAGTTATCAATTAGAATTTGATAATCAAAATCTGTATCATGCATAAGAGATTGCTTTAACCTAACAAAAGGTTCGCCAGCATCAATGTAAAACTTTGCAAGTTTCTTTGCCTTATCTAAAGCTTTTAAAGTTGCTTTCTTTTTACTTGTAAATCTATAGCCTACGATTTCATGTAAAAGACCCTTTTTAAGTGCTTCCGTAGGTGTATACATTCTACATTGTGTAGCAACCTCAAATAAATGATTTTTACTTATAGTATGTGCAATTATTGATAACATATCTGGCGGAAGATCAATACCAATCGCCATTTCATTAAGACCCATTCTATGCATTCCATGAACACCATATCTGTAATCTGAAGCAAGAGCTAAAAGGCAACCACCTGCAATTGCATGTCCTGAAACAATACTTATGACAGGACCTGGAAACTTTCTTGATGCTACCAATAACTCCCTCAGTGTTTTGAAAATCAAAGATACTTCACTCGCCTCTTTGGCCTTTTGTAGGTGTTTAAGATTTAATCCAGCACTGAAAACCTTTTCATTTCCTAATATTATAACTGCCTTACAATCATTTTTATTAAGCTCTGAAATTATTTCATTAGCCCTTTCGACGCTTAAAAGATTGGGACCTTTATCACCCATTTTAATAGTTTTAATTTCATTTTCGATATTTATTTGCATTTTTATTCCCCTTTAAATTCTTTTTTAACTTCTTCAAAGACTTTTACGCTGTGTTGATTTATAAAATCAAAACACACCATTGTCATTTGACATGAAATTGCACATTCATCATCATTTTCCATAAATAATCCATATTCGTAATCAAAACTTTTACCTCCAATTCTTGAAACTCTTAATCCAACTGTAATATTCTTTGGATGTTTAATTTGTCTTAAAAAATTGAATGTCATTGATGCAACAATAAATGGAAATTTATCATTATTGTATGGGAATAGACCAATATCATGAGCATGTCTTATACGAGCATCTTCAAAATAAGCAACGGCTGTACCATGGTTAATATGACCAAGCATGTCTTCGTCATACCATCTAGTTTCCATTTTATAAAATCTTGAAAATTGCTCTTTTTTCATTAATCAATTAAAAATTTTGAATTACCTACTGGAAAAATACATTCTTCTTTTTTTCCAAACCAGCTATATCTTCTTCCGGCAACGAATTTATAGACAATATCTGCAATGAAAGTTGGTACAATAAATTTAAAATATCTTATTGGATGATTTAAAGCATCCAAGACAATAAAAGCAGCTTTGGAGTTGGTAAAGAGATTTCCATCTTTCATTACAACAACAGTATTTAATTCTCTAATAAACTTTTTATCAATAGTCTTCTTTGCATAGTTAGATTGTAGTGGACTAAAAAAAAATAAATTTTTTTGGTCATTTTTCTGGACAAAATTGATAGCATTAGAACATAGAATACAAATCCCATCGTAAAAGATAATAATTTCAGATTTCATTATAAGATATATGGGATTATTAATGCGGTATTTTTCTTATAAGATTCATGCTCGTCAAATCTTGATAAAGACTTTTCTATCGCTATCATATTAGGAATCCATACTGAAACGATAAACAAACCGAGGATTAAAGTTGGAATCCACCATAATGAGGACTCAAGTACAAGAATTATAAAACTTAAATAAATTAAAAGCTCTCCAAAATAATTTGGGTGCCTACATTGTTTCCAGAATCCATCTGTTATTAAACCTGATTTATATTTTAAAAAAATGAATTTTTGCATATCTGAAGCAAAATGATAGAATGCACCTATTATGAAAATAAAAATTGCTAAAACGATCATTTCTAATGAAGCCTGGTGAGCTGTAATATTAATAATGAAAGCTGGCGACCAATATAATATTAAACCAAACAAAATCAGTAATGCATATGGAATACCCACTCTGCTTTCCCAGGTTTTATCCGGGAAAATATAACTTTTTGAAACCCACATTAAACCATAAGATCCATGTAGGCAAAAATATATCCATGCAGTTAGATTTTCAGTCTGATTATATAAAAAAATTAGACTGATAACTAAAAGCCATGTGACTCCCTTTGCAAAATCAATAATATACTTTTGCTTAATTCGCATAAAAAAAGAAAGGGATTAAAAGTATTATTAAAATTATAAGAATTGTTAAAAATGACTTTTTATAAAAAAGAACTATTTCTTTCTTGTCTCTCATAAATCCGTCTTCCATTCTAACATTCCACCGTCAACATTTACAGCTTTGAAATTATTTTCATTTAAAATATTTTTTCCAAAGTTGGATCTATTTCCACTTCTACAAACAACATAAATAGTTTCTTCTTTGTAAATTTCTAATTCATTAAGTCTATTTCCTAGTTCATCAATAGGTATCAAAATTGCACCATCAATGTGCCCAAGAGGCCCAAAATATTCCTCTTCTGTTCTAACATCAAGAACTATAGATTTTTCATTTAAAATGTTATTTTGAAATTCATACATTGATACAACGTCGGAATTTTTTGAACAAAAAATCATAGAAAAAGTTAATACTAAAAAAAATAGGATTGATTTAATTTTCTTCATTTTTTCTTTTCTTTAAAAAACGCTTTATTGTTAAAAAATTAAATACTGTTCCTAAAACCACAAAGATAGTCATTAAAATAATAGTACTTTTCATAACTATGGAGCCAACCAAACGCCATTAATATTTTTATTTTCAAAAATTAGTTTGCATCTTAAATGACCGCTATACTTTAATTTTAAATAATCTAGTTCATCAAAATGACATCGAATAACAACAAAATTTTCATAGCCTTTGTCAGACTCTTTCTTGGACGGATTTTCAAATTTAACGTTTTCAGGAATATTTGAGTGATATTCTTCAAGGTGATCTGACGGACTAAAAGGACCCATGTAACATCTTCTTGAAGAAGGTGTTATAAATTTCCACCTTTTTTTAGTAATAGAGTTATTATGAAAAATTTCTACTTTACCGTTAAACCTTAATTGTATTTTTTCTTCAGATGAATAAAATAGAGCTGAAAATTTATTATTTTTTTTAAACTCAATAACCTTAGGACTCCTTATATCTGAATGGCAATCAAGAAAAAAGTTTTCAAATGAAAATTCTCTTAGAACAACTGTCCTTAATTTTGGCATTTCTTTATCTAAAGATGCCAACGAAAATGTTCGATAGGGATGGGCTGAATTTTCTAAAGCTTTTTTCATCAATAGATTTATTTTACCATATATTTCCTGAAATTCTCTTTTTAACATATTTTTAAAATAATTTGAGTTTTAAATAATTTTTGCTTTATATTTACAATAATATAACAAAAATATGAGGTATAAAGTATGGGCTTTACAGAGTTTACATTTTTTGTAACAAATATGGCTTTACTCGCAACTGGTCTTTTCTTATGGCTAGAAAGAGATAATGTTAATCCAAAATGGAAAACTGCATTGACAGTTTCAGGTATGGTTTGCTTTATCGCTGCGGTTCATTACTACTATATGAGAGGTAATTTAGATGCAACTGATGTTGTATCAATTAGATACATTGATTGGTTAATCACTGTTCCTCTTCAAATGGTAGAATTCTACATCGTACTTGCTGCTGTCACAGCTGTAAGTGCTGGTGTACTTAATAGATTACTAGGTTTTTCAGTTTTAATGTTAATTTTTGGTTACTTAGGTGAAGTAAATGTTGCAAATGCAGACGCTTTAGTTACACCAGTAGTTGGTTTTGCTGGCGGTATGCTTTGCTGGGGATTAATGTTAAGAGAAATCTGGTCAGGTGAAGCTGCTGAAGTTAATGCAGGTTCAAAAAATGCTGCTGCTGCTTACGCATTTGATGGCATGAAAAAAATTGTAACATTTGGATGGGCAATCTATCCTATAGGTTATTTCCTTGGGTACTTTACTACAGGTGGAGTTGATATGGATCTAACTAATCAAGTTTACAATTTAGCTGATTTTGTAAATAAAATTCTTATTGGTATGATTGTTTACGCTGCTGCTAAGATGGATACAAAATAATCAATTCATTTTTACTAAAAAGGCCTTCAAATGAAGGCCTTTTTTTTATTCAAATAAATCACTTAACCTTTTTTTCACTATTGCCTGTTTAGCCATTACCGATAGCGACATTACAGCTAAGTTAAGTAAGCTAAATCTTCTGTCCTTTGTATAACCTTTTTTATATCTAAAATAAATTTGCTGCGCAATAACTGCTATTTTAAATAAACCATAAACATAATAAAAGACAGGGTTGGGTATTGTTTTACCAGATTTTCTTTCATACATATCTAAAATACCCTCTCTTGAGGGATTTCCATCTAATGTTGTTGCACTTAATTGAAAAAGTTTTAATTCTGGAAGATCATTTTTATCTACCCAGTATCCGAGTGTAGTTCCTAGGTCCATAAAAGGATCACCAATTGTTGCCATTTCCCAATCCAAAACAGCAATAATTTTTGAAAAATTTTCTCTATCTAAGACTAAGTTGTCATACTTGAAATCATTATGTATTATTGAACCCTTTACTTCTGATGGTTGATTTTCGTCAAGCCAAGATGCAATAAAATCCATATCTGCGATTGAGTCAGTTTTTGAATGATTATATCTTTTAATCCATCCATCTATCTGTCTTTTTATATAACCTTCAACATTTCCGAGACTGTTTAGATTTGCTTTATTTATATCAACATTATGTAATTCAACAAGCGTTGAAACCAAAGAATTTGAAATATTTTTAATTACTTCTCTACCTGGAGAATCTTTATGTTGTAAGTTGGGCCTAATGATATATCCTTCAACTCTATCCATTATGTAAAATGGAGCTCCAATGACGTCTGTTTTATCACAATATAAATGTACTTCAGGAACTTTATTGAATTGAGATTTTAAATTTCTTAATACATTATATTCTCGAAGCATATCATGGCCGCCTTTTAAGCTTTTGGCACCATAAGGGGGTCTTCTTAGAACAAATTCTTTAGTTGATGACTTTAGAAAATAAGTTAAATTTGAATATCCGCTAGGAAATTGCTTGAGAATTAGACTATCATTCTCAAAGTTTCTTTCTCGTAAAAAATTTTCAAGGTTTTTAATAGGAAACTCTTCACCATCTCGAACATTTATAGGAATATCAATAGAAAAATTTGGAGTTTTATTATTCTTTAAAAAGAATGAAAGTAAATAGAAGAATCTAAGCTTTAGAGGAACTCTCAAAAGTTTGAAACCCTATTTCAAATATTGCTTCATTATTTCTTTTGCAACCCTTGATTTATGAACTTCATCTGCTCCATCATAAATTCTAGCAGATCTTTCATGCCGATATAGAGATGCAAGTGGAGTATCATCGGTCATTCCTAATGCGCCATGAACTTGTACTGCTCTATCTAGTACATTTTGCAGTACTTGTGCTACATAAAATTTTATAGTTGAAATTTCGACTTTTGCTGAATGTACGCCTTCATTATCAATTTTTTTTGCTGCATCTAAAACCATTAATCTAGAAGCATTAATTTCTGCTCTTGATTCAGCAATCCAATTTTGAATTGTTTGCTTTAAAGCTAATGGCTTTCCTGGTGCTAATTCTCTTGATGCAGCTCTTTCACACATCATATCGAAAGCTTTTTCGCATTCTCCTATCCATCTCATACAATGGTGGATTCTACCAGGACCAAGCCTATCTTGAGCTATCTTGAATCCAGCTCCTAAAGGACCTAAAATATTTTCTTCAGGAACAATACAGTTATCATAAATTATTTCTGCATGAGCATTCCATCCATCTCCTTCGTCTCCCATCACAGATATATTTCTAATAAAATTAAATCCTTCTGTTTTGGTTGGAACTATTATTTGAGAAGCTCTCATATATGGATTTTCATTTTTTGGGTCTGTAATAACCATTACAATTGCAAAATCAGCACCATCTGCAGATGAAGTAAACCATTTATGGCCATTGATGATATAATTTGATCCATCTTTAACTGCTGTAGTTCCCATTATTAAAGGATTCGATCCTGAGAATTCAGGTTCTGTCATTGAAAAGCAACTTCTTATTTTTCCATCAACTAACGGATTCAAAAATGTTTGCTTTTGATAATTAGATCCATGCTCCATTAAAATTTCCATATTTCCAGCATCAGGTGCTTGACAATTAAATACATATAATCCGTAAAAAGTCTTCCCAAGAATTTCATAAATTTGTCCAAGTTGATGTAAGCTTAATCCTAAACCTCCATGCTCTTTTGGAATTTGTGGCGCAAATAAACCCATTTTTCTCACAAGATTTCTTTTTTCCTCTAAAGATGTTAAATGATCCGCAAATTTATGATTTACGTTATAATCTTGTTCGTGAGGAACCATTTCCTCATTTACAAATTTTTGAATTCTAGATTTTATTTTTTTAAATTTTTCGCTTGATAGTGCCATAATTTCTCTAAATAAAAGTTTCTAAGTAACGTGGTATTAAACTACGATTAAATGAATCTAATGTAAAAGTATCATTTTCTTTCTTAAATAAAGATACAGATGCATTCTTAATTTTGAAATTTAATTCCATTATTTCTTCAACATTTAATGGGTAATATTCAGCATATACACCTGTTATAGCTCCACCGGATGAAACTACCATTGTATTTGAATTTCCTTTCATGATGGATGATACTTTTTTGACAGCTTTTCTTATGCGCTGTCTAAAACTATCGTAGCTTTCAAATCCTTTATCTGATAAATCTAGTTCATTATGTATCCATTGTTTCGCTATAATATCAAAATATTTCAAAAATAGTCTTTTTCTTTTCCAAAATGGTACAGAATCAAAAATTTCTTTTAGATTTTTATCTGAACCTAACATTATTGGTATGAAGTATTGAGCAATATCCATTAATTGATTTTCCGCAAATTCTTCAATTATAACTGGATTATTTAAACTTCCACCATATCCTTCATTTATTCTTTCAAAAGTTTGTCTATGTCTTTTTAATGGCCCGATTATTGTTGTCTCAAATGAAATTTTTTGCTTTAATAATTTTTTTCCTAAAATGGTAGATTGCTTAATACCTTTTTTACTTAGATTATCATAGTCTTTTTCACCAAATGATGCTTGACCATGCCTTATTAAATACAAATTAGAAATATGATTATCTAAACTATTCATAAATCAAAAAAATTTGTTCCGCAATACAAGCAGGTTTATCATTATCTTTCAATTCAACCGTAATTTCAACGGTTAGTTTAGCACCATTTTTAATTTCTTGATAATCTTTCAATAATACTCTTCCTCTTAAATAACTTCCAACAGGAACAGGTGCAGTAAATCTAACTCGGTTTAATCCGTAGTTAACTCCCATTTTCGCTGATTTTATTGAATATGTTTTTTCTAAAAACTTTGGAAGCAATGAAAGTACAAGGAAACCATGTGCAATCGTACTTTTAAAAGGTGACAAAAGTTTTGCTTTTATGGGAGCCATATGAATCCATTGTTCATCTCCTGTAACTTTTCCAAATCTTGTTATTTGTCTTTGATTTATTCTTTGCCAATCACTGACTCCTAGTTCTTGACCAGTCAATTCTTTGACCTCAGAAAGATTTTCAAAAATTCTCATTAAATTAACTTTTTAGCTAAGCTCCAAAAATATTAAACTTTTTAAAATAAAATCTCATCCAAAAATAAGATATGGCTGCTGCAATTAAAATAGCAAAAACCTGAGAATACCAAACCCATTCAATTGGTTTACCAATTAAATAAAAATAATATGACATTGGAGCCGTTAGCAAAATTACCCTTGTTATAGTAGTTATCAATAAAGGCATGCCTTGACCAAGTGCTTGACAAACCCTTGAACAGATCACACTAATTCCAACAGCTGGATATGCTAAAATAATAATTTTTAAATATGTTACACCAATATCAATAACCAATGAATTTGAACTAAAGACTGGTAAAATATTATTGGCTAATAAAAATAATATAATTACGCTCATTGTTGTGATAACAACTGCCCTGTTAATTCCATAATAAACAACTGCTAATAGCTTTTCAAACTCCTGGGAACCATAAAACATTCCTACAATAGTTGTTAAACTAATAGCAATTCCTAATATTGGCATAAAGAGTAACATATCGAGACGAGAAACAATTTGATAAGCAGCAACGGCTTCAGTTGAATAATTTACAAGAATCTTGTTCATTACAACTTGACCAAATGATATAATTAACATTGATAAAGAAGATGGAATTCCTATTTGAAAGATCTTTGACAAGATGAATCTATCAAATTGTAAATCTCTTAGATTAAATTCAATGTATGTTGATTTCTTAATAAAAATGATAAATAAATATGAAAATACCATAACTATTTGACTAATAATTGTAGCAAATGCTGCTCCTCGAACACCTAATTCAAAAGTAAAGATAAGTATTGGATCAAGTATAAGATTTAATATTGTTCCAATTAGACCTATTATCATTGGAATTTTTGTTTCGCCCTCTCCAGCTAAAACTGCTCTAAAAAACATTGAAAAAATGACTAGTCCAAGCCCAAAAGTTAAAATTCTTAAATAAGAATATGATATTGATAAAATATTGCCTTCAGCTCCTAAAACATATAGTAATTCTCTTCCATAAATTACACCAAGAACAGTTAATATTATTGTACTGAAAAAACCAATTAAAATGGTTTGGTTTGCAGTTTTTTCAGCATTAGTCTTATCTTTTTTTCCTATATATTGTGCAATTGTAGCAGTCGCTCCAGTGCCGATTCCAACTCCAAGACCAATAATTATGAAAAATAAAGGACTTACAAATGCAACAGCAGTAACTTCATCAGCACCCAACCATCCAATAAACATTATATCAACTACATTAAATAGTGTCTGAACCATCATTCCTGCAATAATAGGAAGGGCCATATTCCACATAGATTTAGAAGGATTAGCTAAAAATGCTTTTAATCGAGATTCTTTTTCCATTAAGTATCAAAGAGGTATAGATATTTTTTATACCCTTTTTCTTCCATTTCTTTGACTGGAATAAATTTTAAAGCAGCTGAATTTATACAATATCGTAATCCAGTTGGGTTTGGACCATCATTGAAAACATGTCCAAGGTGCGAATCTCCTTGACTACTTTTAACTTCTGTACGAGGCAATATTAATTGATAATCTTGTTCAAATTTTACATTTTTTTCTTCAATTGGTTGGTAAAATGACGGCCATCCAGAATTTGAATCATATTTATGTGTAGAGGCGAATAGGGCTTCTCCCGACACTACATCTACATATATCCCTGGTTCTTTGTGATCCCAATATTCATTGTTAAAGGCTGGTTCAGTTCCACAGTCCTGTGTCACATAATACTGCATATCTGTTAATTTTTTTTTGTTGTCTTCCATTAATTGTTCCATTGTTTGAGAATGAGCATTTATTGTAAAAATTACTAAAATTACTATTTTTTTAATTACTTGCATTGAAAACTAAGTTAATAATAGTACGGATTTTTTGTTTGGTTTTTTTCATTTATGGCTTTACCTTTGAAAATAATTAAAATTTTCGTGCAAAAAGTGCGCGTAAAACAACTAACTAATAATAATAAAAAAGAGGTATAAATAATGAAATTTAAACAGAGTTTTAAATATACATTTGCCCTAGTTTTTTCAGTTACATCGCTTATAGCGCAAAGTGTTGTCGGAACTGTTTCTGATGATGAAGGAAACGCATTAGCTGGAGCAAATGTAGCTGTTGAAGGTACTGAAGCTGGAGCTTCATCTAATCAAGATGGATCATTCTCAATTTCAGGCCTGGGTGATGGTACTTACACTGTTACTGCATCTTTTATTGGATATGATGATGCTAGTGCTTCAGTTACAGTAAGTGGTGGTGCTTCTAGTTCAGTTAATTTGACTCTTGAAAAAGGAAATTTAGTTCTTGATCAAGTTGTTGTATCAGCTTCTCTTAAAAGAGAGTTGATAACTGAGGCCCCTGCTAGTGTTGAAGTTATTTCAGCTGATGAATTATCAGCACGAAATGCTGTTTACTTTGTAGATATTTTAGCTAACAAAGCTGGAATTGAAACAATGAAAACTGGTCTAGAATCACAAAATATGACAGTAAGAGGATTTAATGGTATTTTTACTGGTGCGGTTCATGCTGTTGTTGATAACAGATGGTCACGTGCTCCAGTTATTAATGCTCAATTACTACAGTTCATGGCTCCTGGAGACGATGATATTGAAAGAGTTGAGGTTTTAAGAGGTCCTGCGCCACCTATGTATGGTCCAGATACCCAACAAGGAGTTATTTCCATGTTTACAAAATCTCCTTTCAATCAAGGTCCCAGAGTTGAAGTAACTGCTGGTGAAAGAAATTATTTGAAATTATATGGTCGTTTTGCAGGTCAAATTGGTAGTAGAGCTGCTACAAGATTTACAGTTACTCATACTACTTTTGATGACTGGGCATCTAATATGCCTAGAACTCAAGCTGACGCTGCTTTAGACGGTCATACTTATTTTGAACCACTATTAATTAGAAGAGGTGAACAAACTGTAACTTATCCATATGTAGATTATACACGTGGTGGATATAATGACCCAGTTGGTGGATCACCTAATACTGCTTCTGCAGATGAACCTTTTTCACCAGAAGCAACATTCTTTGATTCAAAGACTGTGTTTCGTCCTGATCTAAAATCTAATCTTACAGTTAATTTAAGAGCTGGAAATATTAGTGCATTAGAATTTACCGGTATTGGAAGAGCACATTCAGACGATGCATGGTTGTATCAAATGCAAGTTTCTTATTTTAGACAAGACATTTTAGGAGGTAACTTATTTGTTAACTTATTCTCAAATGTAAATGATCAGAAAACTACATATAACCTTTCAACAGGAAATATTATTTACGATCAGTCTAAAAATACTGCATTTCAACTTCAACATGCTCTTGAATTAAAAAATGACCAATCGCTTTTATTAGGCTTAGACGTATTAAGCAGAACTCCAGAAACAAATGGAACTATTAATGGTAAAAACGAGGATATTGATAACTTTGATAATATGGGACTTTACTACTCATATGAAAAGAAATTTAGTGACGAATTTAAAGTTGTAGCTACTGGTAGATACGATCAAAATAACTATTTAGAAGATATAGGAACTGATGGTGTTTTTGCTCCTAAGTTTGGAATGGTTTGGTCACCAAATGACGTTAGAGGAAGTTTTCGTTTAACATATGGTCAAAATATTGACCTTCCTGGAAACTTTACTAAAAATCTAGATATTGCTGTTCGTAGAGACTTCGTATACGGTAATGTTTTTGGAATTGATTTTACTAGCGCAACTAATCCAACTGGAGTAGTGTTACCATTCAATCCAGATTTCCAGATTAAAGCTATGGGTTCAACTACAACTGGTTGGACTTATGATAGAGATGCCAATGGTACTCCAACATTTAGATCAAATTGGTCTACAGCACTAGGGCTAGATGTAAATACTAATTATGCTCTTAATAATAGTACAATTAATGCTGCCGCATTTGGTGTATGGGCTCCTATCACTGCAGGATTGTTTTTAGCTAGTGATAATGGTGCTGCACTTGTAGGCGGTTATGGACAAGCTGTAGGAGCTGCTTATGCAGCTGCAACAGGAGATGTTGCAGGCGCTGCTGCTTATGGAGCTGCACAAGCTGGTGCTGCTGCACAGGCACTTCTAGGTTTAGCTGCAACTGCAATGCCAAGTAGTTTTGGTAATGTTGTGACAGATTTAGGATTCAATGTAGTTGACCCTTCAACTAACTATCCAGATATTCCAAAAATTCAAGAAACAACTTGGACACAAACAGAGATTGGATATAATGGTTTAGTTTCAGACAACATGGCATTATCTGTAGATGTTTATAAATTAAATGTTGATAATTATGTAACTGGACTAAAAACATCATTATCAGGTTCAGTTTCAGTTGCTGGTGATGCACAAAGTTATGTTGCTGCATTAATGACAGGAATGGCTGGTGATGCAAATCTTACCGGTTTAATTTCAGTTATGGATGCTCCAGCATTGGGTGGTAATGGAAATGGTACTGGTGCAGATGAATTAGCTGCTCAGATGTTACTTGGTATAGGTCAAGTACCAATTGGTGCAATTACTCCAGAACAAAATATCTATGGTGGTAATTGGATTATGGGTTATAAACAGCTTACCGAACCATTAGACCTTAATGGTATTGAAGCTACATTAACTTATTTCCCATCTTCAGATTGGAACTTCACTATTAATGGTTCTTATCTTAGTGATGAGGAAGTAACTTCAATGTTCGAAGGTGTTGAGGAAACTGTATATATGAACACTCCTCAATTCAAATTAGGTGCTGGGTTTAGTCATACTGATGATAATGTCTCATACGGAGCAAATTTAAGATATCAAGATTCTTTCTTTGCAGAAGGATGGCAAGACAATTCAGGTCATATACCAGGTTTCTACACAGTTAGTGTTAATGCTAACTGGGATGTTAAATCTGTAGATGGTTTATCAGTTGGATTAAATATAGACAACATTACAGATGTTGTTCACAGAGAAGGATTTCTAATGCCACTAATGGGTAGATTCTCTTCACTTAGTGTAGGATACGATCTGTAAACTTAATTATTTAAGTAATAAAAAAAGCCCTCAATTTGAGGGCTTTTTTTATATCTGATTCTAATTATAAAAATTAATCTTTTCCAACTTCCAACCAAGGTAAAGTAACGAGATCAACATTACCACCTGTTATAACCAATACTATTTTTTGTCCAGTAAACTTTTCTTTATTTTTAATTACCGCAGCTAATACTAATGCGCAAGAAGGTTCTATAACAATTTTCATGCGTTCCCATACTAAACGTGTAGTATCAATAATCTCTTTCTCCGAAGCTAATACAATATCATTAACATTTTCTTGAATGATGGGTAGTGTTAGTTGGCCTACAATAGCCATTAAACCATCTGCTACAGATATTCTATGAGCCATTTCAATGCGTTTATTAGCTTTATACATTTGAAATGTATCATCAACATTTTCAGGCTCACAACCTATTAGCTTAGTGGATGGCTTTAATTCTTTAAGAGCTAATGAGATACCACTAATTAGACCGCCACCTCCAATTGGAACAACAACAGAATCAAATTCAGGGACTTGCTCAACAATTTCTAGTACAATGGTACCTTGACCAGCTATCACATCGTAATTATCATATGGATGAATTGATATTCTATTGTTTTCTTTAACAGTTTTTAAAAATAAATCATCTCTTTCACTCATCGATTCGCAAAAAATCATGTTTCCATTATATCTTTTAACATTATGAATTTTAGCTTTTGAAACACTCTTTGCCATAACCACATCTGCATGAACACCTTTTAATTTGGCAGCACATGCTATTGCTCCACCATGATTTCCAGAAGATTGACATGCAACACCTTGAATTGCCTCATCTTCGGTGAGAGAAAAAATTGCGTTCGATGCTCCTCTAATTTTAAAAGATCCAGTTTTCTGAAAATTTTCACACTTGAAGAAAAGTTCCATGCCAAGCAGATCATTAAAGTATTCTGATGTTAAAATTGGTGTATTACGAACAATAGATTTTGTTCTGAAGCGAGCATCTTTTATGTCTGATAGAGTAGGTCTTTCAGTTAGCATTAAGTAATCTACTTAACAAATACAAGTTTGCCAACAGCATTAAAGTTGTTAGATCTTATCTGATAAAAATAGACACCACTACTAACTTTATCACCATCATCATTTTTAGCATCCCAAACTACAGATTGATAACCAAATCGCTGCTCATTTTTAATTAATGTTCTCACAACTCTTCCTCTAACATCAAGTATTACCATTGTAATTTGCTCAGTAACTGGCATATCAAATTCAATAGTTGTACCACCTTCAGTGAATGGATTAGGGTAACTTTGAGACAAACGATATGTTGATGGTGCAGTTTGAATTAAGTTATATCCTTCAGATACAAGAAGATTGGACTTACTATATGAAGAATAACTAACTCTCATAAACTCATAGTTATCTGTCAAGTTTTGGAAACTAAACGCCATCTCCAATGGACTTGTTCTATCAGTTCGATAGTCTGCTGCTTCAACTTGAATTATTCCATCCTCTTGACTATTTGCACTTAAAACAACATTACTACTTAGGTTACTTGATAAATAGTCAATCAAATATTTTTCAGTGTCGTATTCAAAATAAAACTGAGCTGTTGATGCAGCCAGCGGGAACCTAACGATTAATTGCCCATTTAATATTCTCAAATATGGAGCTGTGCCTTGAACTGTATAATTTGGTACTGTTCTGCCATTTTCAGATATTGACCAATTCCACATTGATTCAAACATTGCTAAATCATTTGCATCAGAAACTCCATCAAAGTTCGGGAAGAAATATGGTGCACTTCCGGTTACAGGAGCAATATCAACTCCTGGAAAATTTGAAATGAAACTTGCATAATCTTCAAAATCAATTATCCAGTCATTATTCGTATCTCCGAGTAAAGTACCAAAGTAATAAAATGTTGAACTGACTGTCGAAGAATTTAAACCAACCAAATCTTGAGCATAGACATTAACATAGTATTGTTGATAATCAAGCAAACCTAAATTATTTAAATTTATTCCAGAGTCTGAATATGCTGTGAATGGTAAAATTTCCTGCCCTTGAGGAGATAGCCCTACAGAAACATAATACAATCCAACTCCACTAGTAGCATCAGTGAAGTCATTTAATGAAATGTTTAAAGACGGAGCCTTTGTTATATATTGTGAATCCTGGATATTATCAATTGATAATGATCCAGCTATTGGTGCTACCCTGTCTACAATTACAACAACTTCATTTGATTCAAAATTACTATTTCCAGAATCAACACCAACACAACTGTTTGCTGCAATTGATACTTTTACTTCACCATCTACAATAGCTTCTACATCAAAACTAAAATTAGTTCCATCTGCATCATTGAAATTTGTAACTATTGCATTAGTTAATACTAAATCATCTTGCGTAAACCCTGAAACCTGTTCTCCAAAGTTTACATCAACGGTAAACCCATCATCAGAGGTTGCATAGGAAACACTTGATGAAATCTGAGTACTAACACCACTTACAACTTGAGCCCAGTTTCTTGATTGTGCCCATGCATATCCATCTAATGCTTGCTGCTCAGAAAACATTCTCATTTGGTCATCATATACATAGTCCATGTAGTTCATAAATTGGTCGCCTTTACCACTTGTAGAAATACAACTGTTTTCAGCTTCTCTCCCATAAAAATTTCCACTTCCAGTAGGCCATTCATAGATATTAGCGCCACGATTGTTAACATATTGAGCAGGGATATCACTCCAAAGTTGATTTCCACAGTTGTTAGAATTAAAAATATGATTAAATGTAAAATTATGACCTAACTCATGAGTTAAAGTTCTTCCTCTATTGTATCCTCCAGCTGTACCAGGACTTTCAACTGAACCAACACTATCGTTAAGAACAACAGACTCAGGAAAACCAAGATAAGCTTGACCCAACAATCCACCGGTTAATGGTGCAAGGTAAATATTAAGATAACCATTTTTATATCCTCCGGAACCTCCAGGCCATGAACTTTGGTCAGGAGTGGTACTTCCTGCAATACTGCTCGCATCACTAACACCACCTACACTGGATTGATTTATTTGGTATCTTAAAATTGTAGTACCTTCAATTAGTTGACTTCCCGTAGTCTCTCCTGCTGCTCCGACAAAAACAACATTGTGAGTTCCTCTAACAGCTTGATGGCTATAATCAATGCCTGGATCGAAGGGTGCATCACTTGGATTTGGGGCTGATGGAATTTCATCGCCATCAGGATTTATATTTTGAAAGTCTAAATTAATTTGGTCAAAATTTGCGCCAATTTGAGAAGCTGAAGTATTATCTCCATTATTAAAATATAAAACATGAAAAACCACAGGCACATATATTGTATTTTGTGTACTGCTATCGGTTCTCCATTGAGGGTTTTCTCTCAAAAGCTTTCTTGCTTTTTCAATTTGTGCGTCACGTTCTGCAATAAACTCTGGTCTTAAAAGCTGTAATTCTTGCTCTAGCTCATCTGTTGCACATCTGATATATTCTTCTCCATGTTCATTATGAGAAAGGCTATGGTTATGATGACTGTGGTTATGTTGAGCAAATGATATACCAACACACAAAAGTACTACAAATAGTTTTTTTAGCATGTACATTTCTTGTCTTATAAGTTTATCTAATATAAGTTTGTATAAGTTAAAATAGTATTAAATTTCTAAGACTTGAAAATATTTTCAGATTTTTGATAATATTCCGTCATAGTTTCCAACCTTACCTCCTCATATCCTCTAATAATGTCAGGTAGAACAGAGAAATCTTTAAGATTTTGGTATTTACCATTTCCTATTTCATTTAAGTTATTAGTAATAGTAGATTTATAGTGTCTTAGTGCTTTAGAATCTGCTTTTCTAACATCTCTACTAAACCATGCCATAAAATCAAATGGTGTTCCTCTGAGAAACTTCATATTTTTAAGGATTATATAGAAAACTTTAAACCATGAACCGAGTGCTAATTTTGATTTGACTCCTGGAAGCTTATTTAAAATTGGTATATTCTCCATTGCTTTTAAAAATGGTGGATGAAGCATATAATTAATTTTTGCAGACTTACCAAATTCTTGGCTTATGGCTGTGTCAAGCTCAGCTTTTAGAGATAACCTTGCCACTTCATATTCGTCTTTTGTTGCCATAAGTTTATATAAATACCTTGCTACATTTTGAGTAAGCTCTGAATTAGATCTTAAATTTTGCTCCTTCTTGTAAACGTTATCAATAAAAGTTATGTACTCCTTAGCATAAGATAAGTTTTGGTATTCAATTAACTCTTGAGTCCTGTGTTCAAGAATTCTTTTTAATTCTTTATCTGGGGAAATTGAGTCTATAAGACTTATTGCTTTTGAAGAAAGATTTGGCTTTGAAGCTAAACTTCCTGATCTATAAAGATCAATTGTGTTTATCCAATGAGGATCTGCAACAACTTTTCTTCCAATGTTAAATGCATCAGTATTTTGCTTTACTGCAACACCATTAATTTCAATAGCCTTTTCAATAGATTCACTTGAGATTGGAATGCAACCAGATTGAAAAGCTGCACCAATAATAATAAAATTTGCTTGCATATTACTTCCAAAGAAATGTTCAGATAACTCTGTTGCGTTCAATAAAGTATTATTTTTTGAGTATTCTCTAATTAAATCTATCATAAATGACGTCTCAGGATATTCCTCAGCTGTTGACCTAACCATATCCCCAGTGGGAATCTCAGAAGTGGAAATAACTGAGGTAGAATTTTTTGCACTTAATTTTGCCATATTTTTTGGGTTAACGCCCGTTAAAAGGTCAAAAACCAAGTATGCATCAGATTCACCATTAGCTACTCTACTAGAAAACTCTTTATCGTTTTTTACAATTTTTAAATGTGAAACTACAGATCCACCTTTTTGACTCAAACCTGTTTGATCAAGCGCAATAACTTTCTTATTTTCAATAAATGCTGCTGTAGATATTATTTGATTTACTGTTACAACACCAGTTCCTCCGATCCCAAGCATGAAAATATTTGTAACGTCTTTTTGAATTTTAGTTGGATTTGGAATAGTAGAGGCATTAAATCCTATTTCTGGTAATCTTCTTTTATCATCATTTTCTGAAGGAATAACTTGTATGAAAGACGGACAATTTCCTTCAACGCATGAATAATCCTTGTTGCATGAAGGCTGATCAATTTGGGTTTTTCTTCCATATTCAGTCTTTATAGGTTGAACACTTAGACAATTAGATTTAACTCCGCAATCTCCACAACCTTCACAGACTGCCTCATTTATAAAAATTCTCTTTTTTGGTTCATGAACTAATCCTCTTTTTCTCAATCTTCTTAGATTGGCAGCACAAGATTGATCATGGATTAAGACAGTAACACCTTTAATTGCTTTCAATTTATTTTGAGCTTCAACAATTTTATCTCTATGTAAAATTTCAATATCTTTATCCCATCTAGATTTTTCAATAGAATTATATGCAGAAGTATCATCTGTAGTAATAATTACTTTTCTAACTCCCTGTGATTTAAGGTATTTTGTCAATTCTGGTAAATCTAGGGCTCCATCTGGATCTTGTGCGCCTGTCATCGCAACAGCACGATTATATAATATTTTATAAGTTATATGAGAATTTGTTGCAATTGCTTGTCTTAATGCTAAAGAACCAGAGTGAAAAAATGTACCATCACCAATATTTTGGAACATATGTTCTTTTTCAATAAATGGCTCCATTCCAGCCCATTGGGCACCTTCACCTCCCATATGTGTCGTTCCAAAAGCTTTACCATCATCAACAAACATAGCCATCAAATGACAGCCAATACCTCCAAATGCTGAATCGCCTTCAGGTAACTTAACTGTTGAAGTATTGTGCGGGCATCCAGAACAAAAATACATAGATCTAGAAGTTAACGATTCACCATATATTCTTTTATCCACCTCTGAAATGATTTTTATTTTATTATTATCTGATTCAACCCCTAACCTTGATGAATATCTATTGAAAATAATTTTTGATAAATCGTCTGCAGTAAGTTCTCCATATCCAGGTACTAAAGATTGGTTATTTTCATCATTTTTTCCAATTATTAATGGTTTATTTGGATAATTGTAAACCTCCTCTTTTACTAACATTTCAATGAATGATCTTTTTTCTTCAATTACAAAAATTTCATTCAAACTTTTGGAAAATTTGTTAATTATATGACTATCAACTGGAAAGGTTGCTCCAAGTTTTAATACTCTAATTCCTTTTTCATTTAAGAAATTTTCATGCCAGCCGAGAGAGTCAAGAGCCTCTACAAGATCATAATAAGTCTTTCCAGCAGTGATGATTCCTATAGAATCTTTTTCAGACTTAATAGTTATTTTATTTATGTTATTTGAAGCTAAAAATTGTTTAGCAGCTTTTATTCTTCCAAGGTGGATTTCCTTTTCTGTTGGTAAACTATGATGTCCAACTAATTTAGCATTCTGAGTATGCTTCCAAGGTTCACCATTATATTCAAAATTAGGAATATTTATATTTATTCTTTCGGGGTGCACAATTGCACTTCCAAATGCATCTGCAATATCAGTAACAATTTTAAAGCCAGACCATAAGCCTGAATAACGTGACATTTCATATGCGTATCTTCCTAAATCTAAAATTTCTTGGACATTTCCTGGATAAAAAATTGGCATCATTGCATCAAATAATGCTGGCTCAGACTGAGAAGGAAGCGTTGACGATTTACATGACGGATCATCCCCAGCAACAGCCAAAACTCCACCATTTTTTCCAACACCTAAAAAATTGGCATGTCTGAATATATCTCCGGATCTATCTACTCCAGGGGCTTTTCCATACCACATACCCAGTACTCCATCATATTTGACATTTGAAACCATACCTGCCATTTGACTACCATATATTAGAGTGGCACCAAGATCTTCATTTACGCCAGGTATAAAATTTATGTTGTGTTGGTCTAATAATTTTTTGTTTCGAACAAGATTGATATCCAAAACACCCACTGGTGATCCACGATACCCTGAAACTAAGGTCCCTGTATTTAACCCTTTAATTAGGTCTGATCTATTTTGATCAAGCAGAAGGCGTACGAGAGCTTGAATACCAGATAGTATTATCCTACCCTCCAGAAGGGTATACTTGTCGTTTAAGGTGAATTTACTTTTCAATTGTATATCTGTCATTTATACATTATAGCACCAAATATTACCACAGAAAACAATTCAAAACAAGTAGGCATAATTTTGTAACTATATCGCCTTTTCTTGTGTTATGCACCATATTTATAAAAAAAATAAGATTTTTCATTTTTACACTTGACTAAGATAAAAAAAATTAAATAATTTGAAAAGCCAGCCAATTAGCTTTTCGGAAGCTACGTATTTGCAAAAAAAATAATCTCTTTTGGAGAATTGTGTCTGTAGACACCGATATATATTAACGTAACAGGGGTATGAAAAATAAGAATTATGGCGGAAGCAATTGAAATAAACTTTCCAAATGAAACAGAAAAAAATCCGAAGATTGATTCTGATCTCAAGAATCAAATTTTGGGTTTTAACATCAAGGAATCTATCGATACCAATACAAACGAGGAAGGTTGTCCAAAAGAATATACAGTAGAGAATTATTATAAAGAAGACGACCTCGGTCGAAGCGTTCTTGAAATGAAATATTTAGCGCCAGGCGAAAAGCATCCATGGCACCTATGGAATCGTCAGGCAAAGGCATTAGCAAGTGTTGAGAAAACCCCTAAGCTACAAAAGAAATGGGAGTTAGCATTCTTCGAAGCATTGAAAAATTTTAAATTTGTTCCTGGCGGAAGAATTATGCACGGTGCGGGTCGTGAAGATATCACAACAACATTAAACAATTGCTATGTTGTAGGTATCAAAACCGATTCTATTAAGTCCATATATGATTGTGTCATTGAAGAAGCGATGACCTATAAATATGGTGGTGGCTGTGGTCATGATTTATCAATTCTGAGGCCAGGTGGAGATGAGATTCTTGGGACTGGTGGAAATTCTTGTGGTCCTGTTGGTTTTATGAATCTTTTTAGTGAAAACACTAACACAATAGCACAACATGGCAGAAGAGGCGCCAATATGCAGACCCTCAGAGTTGATCATCCTGATATTGAAAAATTTATCGAGATTAAAACCGGTGATATTGATATGGTTAAATACTCTAATATTTCAGTTTTATTAACAGACGAATTCATGAGTGCAGTTCAATCAGATTCAGACTTTGATCTACAGTGGGGTGGAAAAGTATACACAACAGTAAAAGCAAAAGAGCTATGGATGAAAATCATCGAACATGCACACGCAAGCGCGGAGCCCGGTTTGCTGTTCTGGGATACAATGACAAAATATCATAACGCAGAATACTGCAGTCCTCTAGTTTCAACTAACCCATGCGCAGAGCAACCATTACCAGATGGTGGATGCTGCAACCTTGGTGCATTAAACTTAGAAAGATTTGTAGATCAAAATGGAAATTTCGATTTCGATGATTTCAAAGAAACTACAGCGGTTGGAGCCAGATTCTTAGATAATGTGATTGATTATAATCTTGATCGACATGCACTTGAAGAACAAAAACAGAATGCCAAGAATGATAGAAGAGTTGGCCTAGGAATACTGGGCTTAGGTGATATGCTTGTTAAAATGGGGATACAGTATGATTCTGATGAAGCACTTGAGACTATCGGAAAAATTATGGAAATACACCGAGACACAGCATATGAAACAAGTGTTGAACTAGCAAAAGAAAAGGGCCAGTTTCCAAATTTTGATTGGGACGGATATTCACAGAGTCTTTTTGTACAAGATCTCCCAAAAAAACTACAAACAAAAATTAAAAATCATGGAGTCAGAAATTGTACTCTAACAACAGTAGCCCCAACAGGAAGTGGTGCAATTGTCGCAAGAGTAACATCTGGCGTTGAACCTATTTTTGCAACATCATACAAAAGAAAAGTAAAAAAGAATGATAGCCTAGGAAAAGAGTTTGATACATTTACCGTTTATCACCCTGTGGTAAAAGAAATGTTTGGAACAGATGAAAACTTACCAAAATATGTTGTTACAGCGCACAATGTTGATCCATTTTTTAGAGTCAAAATGCAAGGAGTTGTCCAGAAATATATCGATAGCTCAATTTCATCTACAGTAAACCTTGCGGAGGAAACAACAGTAAATACAGTAGCAGACATATACATGACGGCCTACAAGGCAGATCTCAAAGGTATTACTGTGTACAGAGAGGGTTCAAGAGAAGGTATTCTAATAACAGATGATAAGTCATCTGAAGGCGAAGAAAAATCCTCCGAAAGCGAAGAAATGAAAACTGCTCGTACACGTCCATCCACTACGGAAGGAAAAACAAGACGAATGAGAACAGGGGATGGTACTTTATATGTGACTGTAAATGAAGATGAAAATGGCCTTTGTGAAGTGTTTACTGCAATAGGTAAAGCAGGTGGAACAGTTGCTGCACAGACGGAAGCAATAAGCAGATTAATATCTCTTGCATTGCGTTCCGGCGTGGATCCGAATAGTATAATCAATCAGCTCAAAGGAATCAGCGGACCAAACCCTACATGGGAAGACGGTCAACTAATTCTGTCAACGCCTGATGCCATAGGAAGAGCGCTTGAAACATTTGTCAATGGCGATGCTCCTCCTAGTAAAAAAAAAAGCCAGTTTGAAATAGCTGAAGAAACTCCTCTGACGCGAACTAGCCAAGCCAAAGAATATGGCCAGCACTGCACTGAGTGTGATGGAAATGGTATTGTTAACGAAGGTGGATGCTTAATTTGTAAAGATTGCGGTTGGTCTAAATGCGAGTAAGTAAATAACTTAGTTATCTAATATTTCTACTTCTTTTTCTTTTTGAATAGAATTTAGCTTATTGATAAAAGAATCGGTAACATCTTGAATGTCATCCATGAAATTTTTCATATTATCTTCTGAAATATTTTGTTCATCTTCAATACGTTTAGCAGACTGAATAATTTCTCTTCTGATATTACGAACTGATATCCTACCATCTTCAATAATTTTCGAAGACACCTTAACTAATTCTTGTCTTCTTTCTGCAGATAAGGGCGGAAAAGTAATCATTATACTATTGCCATTATTAGTTGGATTAAAACCTAAATCGGACTCCAATATGGCCTTTTCAATATCATCAATAACAGTTTTATCAAAAGGTTGTATACTAATCGTAATTGCATCTAAAGCTGCTATATTTGCAATTTGATTCAGAGGTGTATCATTATCATAATAATTAACCAATATATTATTAAAAATTCCTGTATTTGCTCTTCCAGTTCTTATTTTACTGATTTCACTTGTTACAAAAGAAATAGTTTGTTCCATTTTAGATCTGGCTGAGTCGATACTTTGATTTAACATTTTTTAACTCAATTTATTGTTCACCAAGAGCAAATCTAACGAATCTGCTTATCGTAATGTTCTCACCAAGTTTTGCTACAGCTTCTTGAACAAGTTGAGATATAGTCATATCAGGATTTTTTACAAAAGATTGATTGATTAGACAATTATCTTCAATAAACTTGTTTAACTTTCCATCTACTATTTTTTGAATGACATTGTCAGGCTTTCCAGATGATTTAGCCTGTTCCATAAAAATTTCTTTTTCTTTATCCAAAATCTCTTGAGCTATCCCAGATTCATCTATAGCAATAGGGTTAGATGCTGCAACTTGCATAGCTATTGATGCAGCTAAATCGTTAAATCCATCTGTTTTAGCTACAAAATCTGTTTCGCAACATAATTCAACTAATACACCTAACTTGTTTCCATGATGAATATAGGAAAAAATTATTCCCTCGTTGGCTGCTCTTGACGATTTTTTTTCTGCTTTTGCGATTCCTGCTTTTCTTAAAAAATCAACCGCAGAATCAAGATCACCCTTTGCTTCAACTAATGCTTTCTTACAATCCATCATTCCAGCACCAGTTCTTTCTCTTAAAGTCTTGACTAACTTTGCATCTACACTCATTTACTTATCCTTTTTAACTACTGGATCGTCTGTAGCGTTATCAGATTTATCATCGTCTTTTTTACTAGAAGAAATAATAATATTTGCGATTTCATTGACAATTAATTGGATAGTCCTAATTGAATCGTCATTTGCAGGAATTGGATAATCGCAAAGTAATGGGTCAGTATTTGAATCAACAATACAAATAATTGGAATTTCAAGTTTTTTTGCTTCTTGGATTGCAATAGATTCAGTCTTTCCATCAACTATAACAATAGCGCTAGGAAGCTTTTTCATATCTTTAATACCTCTATGCTGGTCTGAAAGCTTAATTTTTTCTCTGTTCAACTGTAAAATTTCTTTTTTTGTGAGATCTTCAAAAATTGCAGATCCATCTTTTTCTAGAGAATGTAATCTTTTGATACTTTTTTTAATTGTAGAAAAATTAGTTAATGTACCCCCTAACCATCTTTCGACAACATAAAACATTCCACATCTGTCTGCTTCCTGCTGTATAACATCTTTGGCATGTTTTTTAGTACCAACAAAAAGAATTTCTCCATTTCTTTGAACAATCTTGGATATAAAATTTGAAGCTTTATCTAGCCCATTTAAAGTATCATCTAAATTAATTATATCAATACCATTTTTTTGAGAAACAACAAAGTCTTTAAAGTTTGGATCAGTTTTGCTGCTGACATGTCCAAAATGTGCTCCTGAATTAAGTAAATCCTCTTTGGTGACTTTTTGCATATTTTTATCTTTTTGAAAATTGGAACTTTTTTCTGGCTCCCGGTTGACCGTATTTTTTTCTTTCAACTTCTCTTGCATCTCTAGTTAATAGTCCATGTGATTTAAGCTGAGATCTAAAGTCTTTGTCTATTTTTAATAAAGCTCTTGCAATTCCTAATTGTATTGCTCCTGCTTGTCCAGTTAATCCACCACCATCAACATTAATTTTTATATCATATTTGTCTTTTAGATTTAAGACCTCTAGTGGTTTAACTGCATGAATGACAAGGGATTCCCTTTTTAAATATGTATTTATATCATTAGAAACGTTGTTTATCGAAAATTTTCCCTTCCCATCTTTAATATAAACTCTTGCTATAGAATTTTTTCTTCTTCCAACGCCATTATAAAATTCATTGTTCATCAATTAGAACTCCATTCTTTTGGTTGCTGAGCTTCATGACCGTGATTTGTATCTTTATAAATTCTAATATGCTTTGAAATTTCCCTTCCAAGCTTATTTTTTGGTAACATACCTTTAACGGCACTCAAAAGAACTTTGTCTGAATCATTTTTCATCAAGTCGTTAAAGCTTGCATATTTAACTCCACCAGGATAGCCTGAATGTCTAAAATATTTTTTTGATTCAGATTTATTTCCAGTGATTCTTATTTTATCAGCATTAACTATAATAACAGCATCACCCATATAAATATTAGGAGAATAGTCTGGACGGTGCTTACCTCTAAGGACCTGCGCAACTTCAGATGCAAATCTTCCTAGCACCTTGTCCGATGCGTCAAATAACCACCACTGCTGGCTAACGTTCTTTCCAGATATTGTTTTTGTCATCTTATTCATAATTTTATAAAAATGCTTCAAAACTTAAACGATGTGTTCTCATTAGTCAATGATTAAAATAGGGATTTTATAATGAGAAAAATTGATTTTTTGAAACGACATATTTCACTCTACCAATTAGCTCTTTTCCTAAAAATGGGGAATTAGATGATTTTGATAAAATGTGTTCATTTTTGAAAGTCCATTTTTCATTGGGGTTCAAAACAGTAATTTGTGCTTTGCATCCGATAGAGAATAAATTCTGTTCTAAGCTCATTACTTTTCTTGGATTTACAGTAAGTTTTTCAATTAAAGATTTTAAACTCATACCATTCTCCTTTACTAAGACCTTATTTACGGCACCAAAACAGGATTCAAGTCCTATCATTCCAAATTCTGCATCATTAAAAGTAGTTTCCTTATCTTCAATCGTGTGAGGAGCATGATCGGTTGCAATACAATCAATAAGACCAGACTTTATTCCCTCGATTAATGCTTTTCTATCATCCTTTCCTCTTACAGGAGGAGCAACTTTAATCATTGTATCAAATTTATTTACATCCTCATCAATAAAAAAAAGGTGATGAGGAGATACTTCGGCAGTAATTGGTGAATTTTTATTTTTAAATTTTTTTAATAATTCAACTGTCTCTTTTGTAGATATGTGAAGTAAATGGAGTTTTGAACTTAATGATTGAGCTAATAATAAATCTCTATAAACCATTACAGCTTCTGCTAAACTAGTATTACCTTTAAGTCCTAAATTATTTGATGTTGAAGATGCATTCATTACTCCATTATTTCTTAAAAAAATATCTTCAGCATGGTTCATAATTGGAACATTGAGCATTTTCGCGTACGTCAAGGCAAGTTTCATAAATTGAGCATTTTGAATTGGCATACCATCGTCGCTAAAAGCTATCGCTCCATTTTTTTGCATTAATAACATTTCAGTAAGATCTTCACCTTTTAAACCCTTCGAAACAGCGCCTATAGGAAAAATATCTATTGGAAGTTTTGAGCTTTTACTTACTACATAATAAATGTGTTCAGGCGAGTCAATTGTTGGGTCGGTATTTGCCATTGTACATACTTGTGTAAATCCACCGCCAAGGGCTGCATAAGAACCAGACTCTAAGGTTTCTTTATCTTCCCTTCCAGGTTCTCTGAAATGAGCATGAATATCACAAAAACCATGAGTTACAATTAATCCTTTACAATCTACAATATTAAAGTCTTTACCTTTTGATTGTATTTTTTCGCCAATTTTAGCAATTTTTCCATTTTCGATGAGGATATCTCCAATGAATGTTTTCTTAGAAAAAGGATCTATAATTCTGCCTGACTTTAATAAAACTTTTCTTGTACTTTTACTTGGAATCATTATTTCATACCTCCTTCGCCAAGCAATAAATAAAGAATAGACATTCTAGATGCGACTCCATTTAATACTTGATCAAGAATAACAGCATTATCAGAGTCAGCAACTTTACTATCAATTTCAACACCTCTATTCATTGGACCAGGGTGCATTATAACAATATCTTTCTTTAACTTACTTATTCTTTCAAAAGTCAATCCAAATTCACTATGATATTCTCTTTTTGAAGGAATTCTTCCTAAATGCATTCTTTCTAATTGAATACGTAAAGCAATTACAGCATCACACCATTTCAAAACTTCATTCAAGTTATATGTAATATTTATTCCTAATTTTTTTGCATCACTCGGAAGTAAAGTACTTGGTCCGCAAACAACAATTTCAGCTCCAAGTTTTTTTAAAGCAAAAATATCACTTCTTGCAACTCTGCTATTTAAAATGTCTCCAATTATACCAATCTTAAGACCATTTATTTTTCCAAACTTTTCTTTTAAAGTAACCATATCTAAAATAGCTTGAGTTGGATGTTCATGAGAACCATCTCCTGCATTGATAACTGATCCATCAATATATTCAGTTAGCTTTAATGCAGATCCAGGGTCTCCATGCCTAATAACAGCACCATCTATCTTCATTGATTCTATATTTTGTACAGTATCCTTTAAAGTTTCGCCTTTTTTTACACTACTTGTTGAAGCAGAGAAATTAATACTATCTGCACCAAGTCTTTTTTCAGCCAATGAAAAGCTAATTTTTGTTCTAGTTGAATTTTCAAAAAACATGTTAACGATGGTTTTGCCTTTAAGTAAAATAGCTTTTCTGTCTTCGGTCTTAAGGATATCTTTGAATTTAAAAGAAGTGTCAATTATTTTATTTAAATCAGAGGTTGGAAAATGTTCAAGACCTATAAGATGTTTGCTTTTTAGCATTTAATTCTCCAAATGTTTGCGAAAATTAGTTTATTTGAATCAATTTATCAACAATATCATTTTCAGAAACTTTATCTAAATCAAATGATAAATCATAACTATTTGAATTAAACCATTTTTTTTGTCGTTTTGCATACTGTCTTGTTCTAATAAATATACTTTCAATAGCATCATTTATTGAAATTTTATCATTAAGAAAAGACGATAATTCTTTAAAACCAATATAATTAATATGTGAAATATCTATTTTGTTACTTAATATTTTTTGAACTTCATTTACCATACCATCTTCGATCATAACACCTATTCTTTTATAAATTCGAGGATGTAATAATTCATTATTCATTCTTAAATAAACAAAGTAATAATTATCTGCATATTTACTGGTTTTGGGAATTAAATCAAAATTTTCAGACATTGTTTTTCCTGTTGTTTTAAAAATTTCAAGCGCTCTGACTAACCTTTTTTTATTATTTATGTGAACTTTGGTAGCATAATTAGGGTCAAATTTTTGAAGTCTTTCATATAATTTTTCTTTATTTATTTCGTACTCTTCTTCTAAACTATTTCTTATTTTTTCATTTGTATGACTACCTTCAAAGATACCTTCAATCAACGATTTAAAATAAAGACCAGTCCCACCACAAAGAATTGGTGTTTTACCTTCTGATAAAATTTGATCGATTTTTTCATCAATCAATGTGATGTATTCTCCAGCAGATATTTTTTCATTTAATTCCTTAATACCTATTAAGTGATGTTGAATTCTTTCTATTTGCGTGGGGCTAGGTTGAGCAGTACCTACTGCAATTCCTTTATAAATCTGCCTAGAATCAACACCAATGATTTCGCCGTTACTCTTTTTGGCTAATTCTATTGCTAAACTAGATTTTCCAATTCCAGTTGGACCAAAAATTGAAAAAATCTTTTTCATATTATGTACCGGTTAATAAATGAAAAATAATTGAAACGGGAGTTAAAATAATTGTAGATAAAATAGGAATACCAATCAAATTTAAAATTATGAGACCAATTAAAATTCTTGGTCCATAAACTTCAATATTATATAATGTTCTTGGATCTTTAACAATTAATGGTAGAATTCTTGATCCATCTAAAGGATTTAATGGTAATAAATTAAAAATAGCCAAAACTATATTTATTTGTATAAATATTTCTAACGGGAAAATAACCTCCTCGCTTAACTGAAGATAAAAATTTAAACGATAAATTATAGATGCTACAAATGCAAGAAACATATTTGATGCAGGTCCAGCCATAGCAATTAACATCATATCAGACCTTGGGTTTTTAAGATTTTGCATTAGGACAGGTACTGGTTTAGCCCACCCAAACCCAAGAAAATATAGTGCAAAAGTTCCAAATGGGTCTAAATGATTAAAAGGATTTAGGTTCATTCTATTCTGATAATATGAAGTATAATCTCCAAGAAGATATGCTACTCTTGCGTGAGCATATTCATGAAAAGTGAGTGCAAACAAGATCGTAGGCACCAAAATCAATTGTATTTCTAAAGGTAAACTTGCTATTCCCATATGTTAAAGATAATTAATTCTTTTTTTTATCAAAAGCTTTCATGTATTCACTGTCAATAAACTCTTTTGATAGATGAACATATATTTCTGTAGTTGATATATCTGAATGACCAAGTAATTTTTGTATTTCAATTAAATTTGCTCCTCCATCTACAAGATGAGTTGCAAAGGAATGTCTAAAAGTATGTGGAGAGACAGTCTTAGTAATACCAGCAGCATTAACATACTTTTTAATAGACTGCCAAATTGCTGCCCGAGTTAATCTTTTTCCATTATTACTTAAAAAAACATATTTCTGCTCAGATGCCTTTCTGTTTGAGAGTATTTGTCTAGATTGATATAAATACTTTTCAATCCATTCTTTTGCGTAAAATGTTAATGGAATTATTCTTTCTTTATTTCCCTTACCGAAAAACCGTATTACGTTTAAATCAAACTGAATGTTATTTATTTTCAAATCACATAATTCACTTACTCTTAAACCGCATGAGTAAAGTAATTCAATTATACATCTATCCCTTAAACCAAGTAATTCATTATCCGTATTCTCAGACTGTTTAAATATTTTCTTTATTTCATCTACTGTCAATACAGTAGGTAATTTTTTTGCTAACTTTGGTGTGTAAACTCCGTTTAATGGATTTCTTTTTATTATTCTTCTGTCAATGAGATATGAAAAATATGAAGAAAGTGATGAAAATTTTCTTTTAATTGAACTGGACGAAATTTTGCTTCTACTCAAGTATCTAAAATACTTTTTAACTAGTTCAGATTTATCAGCTACTTGTTTGAACGTAATTTTTCTTTTTAATAAATATTTTTCGAAAGATTTTAAGTCAGATAAATATGAAACAATCGTATTTGAAGAATAATTTTTTTCAATTTTTAAAACCTGAACGAAATGCTCTAAGTTTTTAAGCATGTTTAACTAATCATTTCAACATATGATTTTGAATCAAGCAACGAATCTTTATCAGACTTTGGGGATAATTCAATTTTAACCATCCAACCTCCATCATATGGGCTTGAATTGACATTTTCAGGGTCATCATTTAATGCTTCATTAACTTCAACAATTTTTCCAGAAACTGGCATAAATAAGTCAGATACAGTCTTTACTGCTTCTATGGTGCCAAAAACATCCCCTTCATTAAATGTTTCTTCAACTTCAGGAAACTCTAAAAAAATAATATCTCCAAGTTCACCTTGTGCAAAATCAGTAATACCAACCGTTGCTATATTATCTTCAATTTTTACCCATTCATGTTCTGAAGTATACATTAAGTTATCAGGATGATTCATTTTCTTTTTCCTTTATTTTTTTTAGAAATTTACCTAAAAAATTTATGTCAAAATTTCCATTATTAAAGTCTTTATTTTCAAAAATAATTTTTAAAAGCGGTAATGTTGTTTTTGGACCTTCTATAAAGGTTTCCTGAAGCGCTCTTTTCATCCTAATTAATGCTTTTTCCCTTGAAGAAGAATGAACAATTAATTTTCCTAACATCGAATCATAATTGGTAGGTATGTGATATCCTGCATAAATGAATGAATCAATTCTTACACCTATGCCTCCAGCAAAATTCAATGACTCAATTTTCTTCGGTGATGGAATAAAATCATTAAAAGGATCTTCTGCATTTATTCTGCATTCAATAGCATGACCATTCATAGATATATCTTTCTGTTTAATAGGTAACACTTCTCCAAAATGTATTCTAATTTGTTCTTTAATAAGATCTATCATATATACCATTTCGGTTACAGTATGCTCAACCTGAATCCTTGTATTCATTTCAATAAAATAAAAATTTTTCTCTTCATCAACCAAAAATTCAATTGTTCCTACACCAACATAGTTTACTTTTTTTGCTAAATTTAAAGCGTTAGAGGTCAATTCACTTCTTAAAAAATCATCTACAAAAAGTGATGGAGATTCCTCAATTAATTTTTGATTACTTCTTTGAATAGAACATTCTCTTTCACCTAAATGAATATGATTACCAAATTTGTCAGATAATACTTGAACTTCAATGTGGCGACCATTTTCAATAAATTTTTCAACATAAATTTCTGAATTATTAAATGCCATTCCTGCTTCATTTTGAATAATATTAAAGCCTTTCTCTGCTTCTTTTGAATTATCAATAATTCGCATACCTTTTCCACCACCACCAGCAACAGCTTTTAACATTACAGGATATCCTATTCTTTCAGCAATTTCTTTTAATTCTTCAATTGATGATAGAATATTGCTTCCTGGAATTATTGGGACTCCTGCGTTTTTTGCAGCATTTCTTGCATTTACTTTATCACCCATTAAATCAATAATCTCTGAGTCTGGACCAATAAAAGTAAATCCATTTTCTTTGCAAATTTTACTAAACTGTGCGTTTTCAGCAAGAAAACCATAACCTGGATGAATAGCATCGGCATTGGTAATTTCTCCAGCAGAAATGATTCTGGGAATATTGAGATAACTTTCTAGAGCAGGACCTTTCCCAATACATATGGCTTCATCCGCAAACTTTACATGTAATGAATTATTATCTGTCTTAGAATAAACCGCAACTGTTTTAATGCCCATCTCATTACATGCCCTAATTACTCTGATAGCAATCTCACCCCTATTTGCAATAAGAATTTTTTTGAACATGATTAATTAGATGGTTTTAATTTGAATAGAACTTGATCAAATTCAACAGGGCTTGAATTATCAACTAAAATCTCTTCAATAATACCAGATTCTTCAACCTGAATTTCATTCATAATTTTCATAGCTTCTACAATACAGACTGTATCGCCTGCATTAACATTATCACCTATATTTACAAAAGAAGTTGATTCAGGATCAGGAGCTGAATAAAAAGTTCCAGGCATGGGAGACTTAATTTCTATTAAATTTTCAGAATGAGTATCTTTATGCTCATTCAAGTTTTCTTTCGAAGAAATATCTTTGTTCAGGTTTGGAATATTTAGGTTTTCAGAAGATAGTTTAGATGGATCAACATTTAAAACAGGAGGTTTTTTTGTAACCTTTATTTTTTTAAACCAAAATCTTACTTCAATTTCATTAATATCACTATTTTCTAGCATATAAATAATTTCTTTTATTTTATCTTTCCACATTTAGCTATTGTTTTACTCTTTCTGAGTAAGAACCATCCTTAGTATCTATTTTGACTAAATCACCTTCATTGATGAATAATGGAACTTGAACTTCTAACCCTGTTTCTAAGACAGCTGGCTTTAATGCATTTGTTGCTGTGTTACCTTTATGACCTGGATCAGTTTGAGTTACTTTAAGAATAGTTTTTGAGGGTAAAAGTAAACTAATTATCTCATCATTATCAAAAGAAATTTCTATACTATCGCCTTCCTTAATATAAAAAAATCCATTATCCATTAATAATTTATCTACGTTGAGTTGTTCATATGTATTATGATCCATAAAAACAAAACTATCTCCATCTCTGTAAAGGTATTGAAATTTTCTGGAAGTAACCCTTATGAATTCTATTTTTGCTCCAGAATTAAAAGTGTGATCAATTATTTTACCAGATTGAATATTTTTTAGTTTTGTTCTAACAAAAGCTGGCCCTTTACCAGGTTTTACATGTTGGAATTCTATAATTTTCATTCGGGTATCCTTAAAATTTATTACTGCTCCATTTTTAATATCTGCTGTAGTACTCATACATTTAAATTAATTGAATTAATTGCTTTATAGAAGTTTTCTTATAACTTTTTTTAGAAGAACAAGAATTTCTTTTTTTTGAGCTAAGTTTGGGTCTTTTTTGGCAAATTTCACTTGGTCTATCTCATTTAATAATTTATTTAGATCTTTATCTTTAAAAAATTCTTTTAATTCTGACGAAGTCATTTCAAAAGATATTATATAAAAATTATTTTGGAAATATTTCCTGAGTAATTCTGAAATTTCAAAAAAGAATTCTTCAGAATTTTTTGTTAAATCAATTTTTTTAATGTCATTTAAGGCTTTTGATTTTGGATTAAAATTAAAAAAATTTCTATTTAACAATTTTTTAGTGTTTCTTTTCCTAATTAATTGAGCAACAAGTAGAATAAAAATTATTATTAAAAACAATGAAAACAACTTTAATCTTTCAATTGGAAATTGAATATCTTTAAGTGGCTTATCATCAATAATATTCTTCATTGAACTATCGATAACTGTTGATACATAAACAAATGATGAGTCTGTTCTAAAAATCGTACTACTTACAGAATCTGGAAAGCTAATATTAGCATTTAAAGGTGGTATCACTACTGTACCTGTATCCCAAAAAGTAATTTGATAATTAATAGATATTGAATTTTTAAAAGTATCAATTTGTGATTCTTTAATAAAAACTTTTAAAGAATCAGACAACCATAAAGACGAATCTGCCCATTCAACTGAATCAAGACTATATAAATCTCCTAAATCATTAATAGTTATGTTATGAGTGACTGGATAACCAATTTGAGTAGCTTCAGGGGAAGTTTTGAAAAATATACTGGGATCTTTTATATTTTCTTGGCAAGAAAAAATAAAAATTAGAGAAATTAAAATAAAACATTTCATTAGCTTCTTTTTGCTCTTGATCTAAAAAATTGCATGAGAAACTTTATATAATCATCATCTGTATTAATTTGTAATAAATCAAAACCAATATTTTTACATTTTTTTGAAAAATTATTAAGCTTCTCATTTGAATTTTTTTTAAATCTCTCTCTATTTTTTTTACTTGATGTATCAATCCAAGTAGAATTACCACTTTCCGAGTCATGAATGTTTATTAGACCAATATCAGGGAAATTTTTTTCGTAAGAATCATAAATCTGTAATCCAACCACATCATGCTTAAAATTTAAAAATTTTAGTTCATTCCAAAAATTATCATCTATAAAATCTGAAATTATAAAGATTACGCTTTTTCTTTTTGATATCTTGTTTGCAAAATCAATTGCATTTTTAATTGAAGTACGTTTATTGCTATTATCAAAATCATGATTCATAATATCAGTAATAAGTCTTAAGACATGTTTCTTTCCTTTTTTTGGTGGAATATATTTTTCAACTTTATCACTGAATAATGCGAGTCCAACTTTATCATTATTTTTAATAGCTGAAAAACTTAACATAGCTGCAATTTCGATACCTAAATCAATTTTTAAGTCTTTTTTAGAACCAAAAACTCCAGAACTGCTAACGTCGATAAGAATTAATACAGATAGCTCTCTTTCCTCTTCAAAAATTTTAATGTGCGGTTTTCCAGTTCTGGCTGTTACATTCCAATCAATAGATCTAACATCATCACCAGGAACATATTCTCTTACTTCAGAAAAAGTCATTCCTCTTCCTTTGAAATTTGAGTGATAATCTCCACCAAAAAAGTCATTAACGATATTTTTAGTTCTTATTTCAATTCGACGAACTTTTTTGAGAATTTCTTTTGACATTGTTTAATTATTAAGGAACAGGAACTTCTTGAAGAAGTTGATCAATAATATCCTCGGAAGTAATGTCCTCTGCCTCAGCCTCATATGTAAGTAAAATTCTATGCCTCAAAATATCTTTAGCAACATACTTTATATCTTCGGGAATGACGTAACCTCTGCCATCAATAAATGCTTTAGCTTTTGATGCTAAAACTAAATTTATTGACGCTCTTGGAGATGCTCCAAATGAAATTAAATCGATAAGTTTTGACAAATTATATTCTTTCGGATTTCTTGTAGCAAAAACGATATTTAAAATGTATTCTGAGATTTTTGAATCTATGTATATATCATTAATAAGATTTTGTGCATCTAGAATTGTTTTTGTTTTTATAACAGATTTTATTTTACTATCAGTTTGAGTATTGGCTCTATGAATGATTTCTTTTTCATCATCAATTGAGGGATAATCTATAATTACCTTCATCATAAATCTATCAACTTGTGCTTCGGGTAAAGGGTAAGTACCTTCTTGTTCAATTGGATTTTGAGTAGCTAATACTAAAAATGGTTTTGATAGTTTATAAGTGTTATCTCCAATTGTAACTTGTTTTTCTTGCATAGATTCCAATAAAGCACTTTGAACTTTTGAAGGAGCACGGTTGATTTCATCAGCAAGAATAATATTTGAAAAGATAGGACCTTTTTTCGTGTTAAATTCTCCCGTCTTTTGATTATAAATAAGTGTACCTAATAAATCTGAAGGGAGCATATCTGGAGTAAATTGAATTCTTTTGAAATCAGCATTTATTAAATTAGCTACCGTGTTAATTGTTAAAGTTTTTGCTAATCCAGGTACGCCCTCAAGTAATATATGACCATTTGAAATTATAGAAATTAGGATCTTATCAATTAAATCATTTTGTCCAACGATAACTTTTGAAATGTTTTCTCTCAAAGATTCAATAAAAATAGATTTCTTTTGAATTTTAGAATTTAGTCTATCTAATTCATTTTTTTTCATAACCGTTTCTTACTCTATGTTTTGTTTCAAATTCAGTATCTTTTAATGGGACTAAAAAACCATTACTTTTTTTAATCTTTAAGGAACCCTGTAAATCTAATACATTTTTACCAATTATTGAGACTGTTAAATCCGTGATACCATTTAAGTTCAAATTTTCGAGCTTAGCAAAGTATATATCATAACCATTAACGATTAAATTCAGTTCAGGTTTCGAAATTTCTTCAAAGTTTAAAGTTCCTCCAATCTGTAAGTTAGGCTCTGTTTGGAGACCCAAGTTTTTTTTAGGATTGTACACTGTTCCAACTAAAGTTGCTTGTCCAATGTTATTTATGATATTTAAATCTAAATCTAATCTTCTAATTGGCTCAGGTTTTAATTCAACTGGAAAAGTTTTCAATCTCAATGTAGTATTTCTGATTTGAATTATTCCATTAAGTTTTTGAGTTAAATCAAAACTATTCACATTGGCATCTTCTAAAGTAATGTCAAATGATACTTCTTCTTTTAAATCTCCAATGCTTTCTACATCTTCGAAAAACTTAGTAATATAACTAAGAGGAAAGTTTTCAGATGATTTTAATCTGAGCTTATACTTTTCGATGGTAGGATTTTCAGAATATTGGTTTAAATTTAAGATTAAGTCAAATTGACCAATTTCTATATCTCCATCAAATAAAATTCCATTTTCAGCTTTAATAATTACAGGAAAAAATCTTTCACTTCTATCAATTTCAGCTTTTTGATTATTAATACTAGCAAGGTTATAAACTGGATTTTGAAGCTTTATGCTTACAGGATTAATCAAATTTAAATCTGTATTATTATTTAAAACAATTTCAAATACAAACTGTACTGTTTTAGCAAAATTTAGGGTGGTATTTAAAGTTATATTTTTAGAATTGATTAAAATATTTCCAGAACGTTTAATTATTACATCCTCTAATGTGATATATGCATCAATATTTTCTTCTCTAGCTTTAAAGTAAATTGAAGAAGTTTCCTTAAAATCGAGTTCGAATCTTTTTGTTAGGCTATTTAAAGTTTGATTTGATTTATCAAGCTTAAACTCAACTCCATCTGAAAGATAAAAGTAAAAAGCTAGTAATATAATAACTGTAAAGCATAAGAATGCAACAGCAACGCTAACAGCTGTCTTTAAGAATTTAACAATTGTACTATTCATACTTAAAAAACTAAGTAATTATAGATTAATAAAAAATCTAAAACTAGTCTTCAACTACTTCAAAATCAGCATCTTTAATTTTCTTGTCATCTTTTGTTTCTGAATTTGAACCTGAGTCTTTAACAGAATCTTTTGGTTCGGAATTAGCGTTAGAAGAATCATACATTGATGAAGCTTTTGAGCTCCAGACAGAATTTAGGTTTTCCATCTCTGATTTAATATCTTCAACAACTGATGATTCACTAGCTTTTTTAAGCTTTTCTAAAGCTTCTTTCAAATCACTTTTATCGTCTTCAGATAACTTATCATCCAAATCCTTCATTTGTTTTTCAGTTTGAAAAGCAAGTTGTTCAGCTTGATTTCTAGTATCAATTTCTTCTTTTTTGGCCTTATCTTCTGCTTCATGCTTTTTTGCATCATTTACCATTTTTTCAATTTCTTGTTCAGATAAACCACTCTGAGCTTCAATTCTAATACTTTGCTCTTTTGAAGTAGCCTTATCAACAGCTTTGACATTTAAGATTCCATCAGCATCCATATCAAAAGATACTTCGATTTGAGGTGTACCCCTTGGAGCAGGAGGAATTCCATCTAAATGAAATCTTCCTAAGCTTTTATTATCTTTTGCAAGAGATCTTTCTCCTTGAACAACATGGATTTCAACCATTGGTTGATTATCAGCAGCAGTTGAAAAAATTTGTGACTTTTGGGTAGGTATGGTAGTATTCTTCTCAATTAATGGAGTTGACACGCCACCCATTGTTTCAATTCCTAAGGTTAACGGAGTTACATCAAGTAATAGAACATCGTCAACATCACCAGCAAGAACACCTCCTTGAATAGCAGCTCCCAATGCAACCACTTCATCTGGATTGACACTTTTATTTGGCTCTTTACCAAAAATCTCTTTTACCTTATCCTGAATAGCTGGAATTCTAGTTGAACCACCAACAAGAATAACTTCATTGATATCTGAAGGTGATAATTTTGAATCTTTTAAAGCTTGTTTGCAGGGCGCAACAACTCTTTCGACTAAATCACTAACTAATTGTTCAAAATTTGCTCTTGTTAAGGTCATATTTAAATGTTTAGGACCTGATGAATCAGCAGTAATGAATGGTAAGTTTATTTCTGATTGTTTTGATGAAGAAAGCTCCTTTTTTGCATTTTCAGCTGATTCTTTCAATCTCTGTAATGCCATTGGATCTTTTCTTAAATCAATACCCTCATTTTTTTTGAACTCATCAGCAAGCCAATCGACAATTTTTTGGTCGAAATCGTCACCTCCAAGCCTTCCATCACCATTACTAGCATTTACTTCAATACTTTGGCCTTCATCATTTAATATATCAAGTATAGAAATATCAAATGTTCCACCACCTAAATCAAATACAGCAACTTTTTCATCTTTTTTCTTATCAAAACCATACGCTAATGAAGCAGCAGTTGGTTCATTAATAATTCTTTTGACATTTAAACCCGCAATTTTTCCAGCATCCTTTGTAGCTTTTCTTTGCGAATCGTTAAAATAAGCTGGAACTGTAATTACAGCATCTGATACAGTTGTACCTAAGTATTGCTCAGCCATTTGTTTCATTTTTTGAAGTACCATCGCGCTTATTTCCTGTGGCTGATATTTTTTACCATCTGCTTCTACGTTAATTTTTTTTCCATCAACAGATACTTTATAAGGCACCTCTTGAATGTCTTTTTTGATTTCGGCAGGGGTTCTTCCCATAAATCTTTTGATTGAATAAATAGTATTTTTTGGGTTAGTTACTGCTTGTCTTTTAGCAGGATCACCAACAAGCCTTTCTCCATCCTTTGTAAATCCAATGACGGAAGGAGTTGTTCTACCACCTTCAGGACTTGTAATAACGGTTGGTTCTCCACCTTCCATCACAGCAACGCAAGAATTTGTAGTTCCTAAATCTATACCAATAATTTTTCCCATTATAATTCTCCTTAAAATTTTTTTTCAACTATATAGTTGCAAAGATGGTGCCAAAGAATATTTAATGACATAATTGACAAATTATATGCCATTAAGTCATACTAATGAACCAATTTAAGAGCACCGTCAACCAATTGATATTTTTTGTGACCGATATTAAAAATATGCTCATCGTGCGTTGCAATAATTATTGTGAGTTTTTTTTCCGTATTCAATTTTTGAAAAAGAGACATCATTTTTAATGCATTTTCTTTATCAAGATTTCCTGTTGGCTCATCTGCAATAATAATTGATGGATTATTAATAATAGCACGCATGACTGCAACCCTTTGCTTTTCACCTCCTGATAAATCATTTGGGAATGAATTCATTCTATGTTTAAGATTAAAGTATTCAAAAAGTTCGATTAGCTCCTCTTTGTTTAATTGTTCTTTGGCTATCATTCTTGGAAGACTAACATTTTCATGGAGGGTAAGTTCAGAAATTAGATTATGAAATTGAAATACAAAACCTATGCTCTTATTTCTAAGCTTATCGATATCGATGTTTTCCTTAATACTAATGCCATTAATGATAAGTTCTCCACTATCAGCATTATCTAAGGTTCCAATAATACTTAATAATGTTGATTTTCCAGAACCTGAGGGACCTTTTATTGTTACAATACTACCTTTATCTATTTGAAGATTAATATCTTTTAAAACGTGAAGTTTTTTACTTCCATCTAAAAAAGTTTTTTTAAGTTTTTTTATATCTACAATCATAATTGTTTATTAATTATTTTTACAGGACTCAAATTGTTTATGAATCTCAAAGGAACATTTGTAAAAATTCCTATTAAAAATACTGAACCAAATAAAAGTAGTACTATATCAAAAACAAATATTTCCATTGGTAAAGTATCAACTAAGTAAAATTCAGGAGATAATTTTATTAATGATAATTTATTTTGTAATAAAATTACTAATAAAGCAAAAAGAATGCCTGCACATAATGCAGAAAGCCCGATTAAATAACTGTAAATTATAAATATTTTTTTGATATCATTTTTTTTCATACCAATTGATAAAAAAATTGCTAGATCCCTTATTTTTTTTGATGAAATCTGCATGATTGATGACGATAGATTAAATGAGGCGATTATAATAATTAACAATAAAGTAAAAAAAGTTATTTTTTTCTCAATTTCAGTTGCTTCAAAAAGCTGACGATTTCTATCTTTCCAAGATAAGAATGTTGTTGATGAATCATTAATGCTTCCAATATTTCCATTTATCTCTGCAGAGAGATTCGCTTTTTTGAAAATTTCTTTATTTACTCCAAATACTAAAAAATCATTAGCTCTTAAAATTCTATTTGAAAAAATATTTGCAACCCTGAACTCATAAATATCAGGAAGACTATAGGGATTAAGTTTAAAATCTTTAGATATTAATTGAATGCTATCTCCAATATCAACATTTAGTCGATTTGCAAGCAAATTACCAATTATTACCTCTTCGTTGGATAATGCCTTGAAATTATTTTGTAAATCAAGTTCGTAAAAATCATTCAAAGATTCATTAGATACAGATTTAAATTCAATTAAGTTCTGTTTTTTATTAGATACAATTAGAAATTCATTCTCCTTGAAAATTGAATAATTTTCATTATCTATATTTAAATCATTAAAAAAACCAGCATTGCTTATATTTTCAACCAAATAATCACCATAAATTTTTTTAGTTTCAGTTTGTAAAATTCCTTGAAAACCATTAAGTACAGAAACAGATAACACTATTGCAGCAGCGCCAATGAAAAGACCAATAAATGATATAAAATTAATCGTATTTGAACGAAAATCATTTCTTGGAAATAGAAATCTTTTAGCGATTAATAAATAAATTTTCATTTGCTCCTCAAAACATACATTGGATTAAAGTATGCAAATCTTTTTACAGATGAAGCGGATATAATAAAACTTAATATTACACTTATGACGAAAATTAAAAGTGAGTTACTAAGATTAAATTCCATAGGAAGGTAATCAACAAAATAAATATTCTTTTCAATACTAATTAATTTAAACTCATTCTGGAGTTGAATAAAAACATAGGATAACAATATACCAATTGTTGATCCAATCGATGCAAGGATCATTGATTGAAAAATAAATATCTTTGAAATTGACTTGTTAGATAATCCATATATTTTGAGTATTGTGAAATCCATTTTCTTTTCATCAAATAAAATACTTAAAGAACTTAAAAGCCCAAAAAATGATACTACTGCAATTAAACTAAAAATAAATAAAATTGGCCATTTTTGAGTATTTATCCAGTCAAAAAGACTCGAATACTTATCGTATATAGTCATTTCATAAAAAGGGTAATCTACAATGTCATCATTTGGGTCTATGCTCACCCATCCAGAAATATAATTTTCTAAACTAAAATACTTTTGAAGATTTTCTAAAGAAGTAAAAATATTTTTCTCATCAAATTCAGTTATACCAGAATTATAAATATGTGCTATAATAAAGAAGTCATATCTATTTTGGTTAGAAAAATTTCCAAGCTTTTTTGGATTGAAAATAACTACTTGATCTCCAAGTTTTAGATCAAGATTTTCTGCTAATTTTTTTCCAATAATGATTGATTCATTTTTTATTTTATTAGAATCAAATGAATTGAATAGTCCAATTTTATTAAAATCGTTTATTGGATATGCATTTATATTGATGCTTTGGGAGTCATTTTTTGATTTTAATAATGCTACCTTTTCTAAATATGGTATTTTATCAAATATGAATGGTTGATTAAACTCGTTTTGAATGATTTCATCTTCAAATAAATGATTAATTGAACTATATCCACTCAGATTTGATAATTTTTTTGAAATTTCGGATTCGAAACCATCAATAGAACTTATAACAATATTTAATGATGCAACTCCCAATGAAAGACTAATTATGGTAATAAAGTTTGTAAGGCGAAAAACTAAACTACTATTTTTTGAAATAAATAATTTTTTAATTAAAAATAATACGAGCTTCATTTAAGGGATTTTAATGTAGGGAAAATTATGGCATCTCTTATCCATCGAGTATCAATTAATAGCATAACTAATCTATCAATTCCAATACCTACCCCTGCTGTTGGAGGCATTCCAGTCTCAACCGCTTCAAGAAAGTTTTCATCAATTGGAAATGCTTCTTCATCTCCACCATCTTTCTTTCTTGCTTGATCTTCAAATCTTTTTCTCTGATCAATTGGATCATTTAACTCTGAAAAACCATTTGCAAATTCCATTCCTGCAATAAATAATTCAAATCTTTCTGTAAAATCTTTATCTCCATCTCTATTTACTTTAGCTAAAGGTGAAATTTCGACAGGATGATTGATTACATATGTAGGTTGAATTAGATTAGGTTCAACTTTTCTTCTCATGATTTCATCGATTAAAGTTGCTAAGCTATCTTTTTTACTAACCTCCAGTTTTAAATCTTTACAAACCTTGTAGACGGCTGAATGGTCAGAGATATCAATATCATTTCCAGTTTGATCCTTAATTAGTTCTCCCATAGTTTTTCGTGCAAACTTTTTGCTAAAATCAATTTTATGGCCATCCCATGATATTTTTTTCATATCGAGATCTTTGATAACTTTTTTGAACATTTCCTCAACAAAATCCATCATAAAATTATAATCTGAATAAGCTTGATAAAATTCCAACATGGTGAATTCAGGATTATGGCTCCTATCGATACCCTCATTTCTAAAATCTTTAGAAAGTTCATAAACCTTCTCAAATCCACCTACAATCAATTGCTTCAAATACAATTCTGTAGCAATACGAAGATAAAAATCCTGATCTAATGCGTTATGGTGTGTGATAAATGGCTTGGCATTTGCCCCTCCATATATTGGTTGTAATACAGGGGTTTCTACTTCAATATATCCATGATCATTTAAAAACGATCTTGTAGAATTAATTATTTTAAATCTTTTTATATAATTTTTTTTTATTTCAGGATTAATGATTAAATCAAGAAATCTTTTTCTATATCTGAATTCTTTATCTGAAACTAAATTATATTTCTCTCCATTTTTTTCTTTTACATCAGGTATTGGCTTTATGTTTTTAGATAAGATTGTTAGATGGGAAACTTTAATTGTTAATGCATCTGTTTTAGTTTTAAAAACCTTGCCCTCAATCCCAACAAAATCACCTATATCCGTTAGTTTAAATAAATTATAATTATCTTCACCAACGTCGTCTCTTGCAATATAAAATTGGATACGTCCCTCCTGGTCCTGAATGTTAGCGAATGATGCTTTACCCATTTTTCTAAGAGACATAAGTCTTCCTGCTAAAGAAACTTTAGTATCAATTAACTTTTCATTTATTTCTGATGTGTGATGAGAGCTAATATATTCATATGCGTAAGGCTCAATCCCTAATTCGCGGATTTTTTTTAACTTTTCAAGTCGGTTGTCTATAATTTGTTTTAAACTTTTATTTTCCATTTAGAAAACTTATTTATTTTTTTCCATTTTATCTAATAAATAACTATATATAAAATCATCAATATTACCGTCCATAACTGATTTTATATTTCCTACCTCATGTTTGGTTCTATGATCTTTAATCATGTTATAAGGATGAAAAACATAGGATCTAATTTGACTACCCCAACCAATATCTTTTTTTTCTCCTTCAAGTTCTTTTTTATTAAGAATCTGCTTCTCAACTTCTAATTGAAAAAGTTTTGATTTTAATACTTTTAATGCTTGCTCTTTATTTTTGTGCTGGGATCTTTGCGTTTGACATTGAGAAACAATACCTGATGGCATATGAGTTATTCTTATTGCTGAATCTGTTTTATTAACATGTTGACCGCCAGCACCGCTTGACCTAAATGTATCTATTCTTAAATCTTTTTGATTTATTTCAATATCAATATCTTCATTAACTGCTGGAGAAACTGACACTGAAGCAAATGATGTATGTCTTCTGCTATTAGAGTCAAATGGAGAAATCCTAACTAGTCTATGAATACCAATCTCAGCTTGTAATAAACCATAAGCATAATCACCAGAAATTTCAACGGTACAATCTTTTAATCCTGCTTCATCACCGTTTTGGAAGTCGATAACATTAAATTTAAAACCTTTTGATTCTGACCACATGGAATACATGCGATACAGCATTTCAGCCCAATCTTGACTTTCTGTACCTCCTGCACCAGGGTGAATTGTAATTATAGCATCGTTAATATCATTTTTACCATTTAATATTAGTTTTAATTCAAACTCCTTCAGAAGATTAGAAAAGGTATTAAGCTCTTTTTTAACTTCTTCTTCTTTAACTTGATTTTCATTTAAGAATTCAAAAAGTACTTCTACATCTTCAGCTTTTTGAACAAGATTTTTTCTTAAGGTAATATCTTTTTCAAGAAAAGATATTTTTTTCATTACAGAGGTAGATTCAGATTTATTTTCCCACATTGTGGGATTAGAAATTTGCTCTTTTAATTTTTTAAGCTCAGAGGTCTTTGATTCAAGGTCAAAGATGCCTCCTAATTTGATTATATTTTTCTAAAGATAACGAATATGCTTCTTTTAAATCCATACACTTAGTAATACTCCAATTGTTAACAGTACTCCAGTTAAAAAATGAATCCCAATTGTTGATACATTAACAATTAATAGTTCATAAGGTAATTGCTGAAGATTAGCATCTTCTTTTTCCCATTCAACTAACCACTCAGAACCTTTTTTAGATGCAAAATTAAAAATAAGTAATGGAATTAATGCTATTAATGTAAAATAATTTTGTGCATAAACAGATGCTCCAACAATCAAAAGAAATGAAATAACCATTAAAATTTTCCAAACTGAAAATGGTTTTCTATAATTAGCTTTTTCATCTGGACCAGCTAATTTAACAACCCAGCTATTTTTATTTGCGGCCTTATCAGCATTATAATCTTGGAAACAATTTATAAAAAGGACTAAGGCAATAAATATTCCAACAGGAACTGAGTAAAATATTGTAACTATTGGATCAATTGATTGAGTTGGTGCTACTGCTAAGTTTTGCATCAAAGCTGCACCATACACCATAAGAGGACCAAAACCAATAAATACTGCTAAATCGCCGAGACCATTGTATGCAAGTTTAAAAAATCCAGTATACATCACTCCCAAAAATACACCCAAATATCCCATATACATTAAGATTGAATCAACCTTTCCATCAAAAAAGAGGTTGTTTAAATTAAGACCAACAAAGATTGTACACGAAAAAAAGAAAATTGAAAGCAGGAGCATATTTGTAGGGGTAATTAATCCAGATTGAATAGCCCTTGACCCACCGTTAAAAGGGCTAGCTAACTTATTCATTTCATCATTTCTAGTTTTATGATCAAAATAATCATTAATATTATTTGTACCAATTTGAGCACAAACAGCACCCATTAATACCATCCAAAATATTGACCAATCAAAAGCACCAAACTGTTTATAAGCAATAGCTGAACCAAGCATTATAGGGGCAATTGTTGCTGTTAGGAAAGGTGCTCTTACAACAGCAACCCAATATTTTAAAGTATTAACAATACTATTTTTTATTTCAGTAAATAGGCCTATCCTATTTTCAGGAATTTCAATCCATTCAAATTGTTTTTCCGCAAAAAAATCGACATATTTTATTGTAGTTGGTTTGATCTTGTAATAGCCAATTACATCATTGGTAATTAAGAAATCATCGTGCATATATTCAGAGAAAGCTTTTGTAACATTTAATATTGCTTTTCTTGCTTTGTCTATCTCTTTCTTATCTGAAACTTTTGAAGCGTAAGCATCTATTTGCAATTCTTTTATACCATCTTCCCCGTCTGGCCTAATCACAATTTGAACTTTAGGATTCATTGATATTTGAACAGCTTTTCTTGATGGATTAAAAGTAAAAAAATATATATCTAAACCATCATTAGCAAAGTAAACATTTGCTGCAGAGGGGTTTCCTGCAACACTCGTAGATAAAGTCATAAAGTCGGATCTATTTAATAAATCTAAAATCTTATCTTTTAACATATTTAAACTTCCTCAATAAATTCATTCATTTTATCTTTAAGAACTTTACCAAGAGCATCTAAAGAAAGGCCTGAACTTATAAAAAATCCATTCTCTGCAACAGAAATTTTTCCGCTCTCTTCTGATATAACTACTGCAATTGCGTCGCTTTCCTCGGAAATTCCTAACGCTGCTCTGTGTCGTGTACCCATTTCAGGATTTAAAGTTTTACTTTCTGTAAGTGGTAATATACATGCTGCTGCCTCAATAAGATTATTATGAATAACTACTGCTCCGTCATGTAAAGGAGATGATGGATTAAAAATTGAAACCAGTAACTCAGGACTAAATGAAGCATGCATAGGTACAGCATCTGAAACAACATTTTTTAATGAGTTTTCTCTTTCAAAAACAAGTAAAGCTCCCCAATTATTTCTTTTTATTTCTGCGATACTTGATAAAATATCTTCTTGAATTTCATTTTTCTCAATTTGGAAAAGCTTTCTTAAAATACGATTTTGACCAACTGAAGTTAGCAATCTTCTTATTTCAGGTTGAAACAGGATTACAAATACTACTACCCATACAGTTTGAAAAAGATTTATAAGCCATGAAGTAGCTTTAAATCCTAAAATATTAATAATAAACCCTGCAAAAAAAATAATTAACAAACCGATGAGCATTTGACCTCCTCTTGTACCCCTGAAATATGAATATGCATAAGAGAATATGAAGGTTACTAAAATCAAGTCAAAAAGGTCAGTAAGTGTAAACTTTAAAAAACTTATCTCAAAAAGGTTCATATATTAATTTAGTTAATTAAATTGTTTGAATTGAAAATTTTATTTGCAATAACCATAGCTCTATTTGTTTCAACAACATCATGGACTCTAAAAATTTTTGCACCTTTTTGTAATCCAATTATATTAGCAGCGATTGAACCTTCCATCCTTTCTTTTTCAGGAAGATCTAATGTGACTCCAATAAAAGATTTCCTTGAAGCTCCGAGAAGCACGGGTAATTTCATTTCAACGAATTGTTCTAAATTATTTATTAATTCAAAATTATTTTCAACGGTTTTTCCAAAACCAATTCCTGGATCAATTATTATTTTTTTTCTATCAATACCTTTGGAAATTGCGAAGTCAACCCTTTCAAAAAGATAATTTTTTATATCTTTAATAAGTGACTTATATAAAGGATTATCTTGCATGTTTTTTGGTTTTCCTTTCATGTGCATTAAAACTAATGGGCAATCAAATTTTAAAGCGACATTTACCATTGCTGGGTCTGTTTCCATAGCACTAATATCATTAATAAATGATGCACCTGACTCAAGAGCTGCCAGAGCTACTTTTGATTTTGTTGTATCAATTGATATGCATACATCTGAATTTTCTCTGATTCCTTTAATTACAGGAATTACCCTGGAAATTTCTTCATCAAAAGATACTGGTTCAGAAAATGGTCTAGTTGATTCTCCCCCAATATCTATAATATCGGCACCCTGATTTACCATTTTTAATGCGTGTTCGACTGCGAGATTTTTTTCATAATAATCTCCACCATCAGAGAATGAATCTGGTGTAACATTTAATATCCCCATTATAAGTGATCGCTTTTTTTTACTTAAAAGCCAATCATTGAGATTTTTGATATTCATGAACTATTTTTTTTTGATTTTCTTACCAGACATTATGACTTTAATATCTGATTCATCTATTGTTTCGTGCTCAAGCAATTGTTCAGCCATAAGGTGTAATGATTCAATATTATTTTCTAATATTTTTTTTGCAGAATCTTGAGCATTTTTAATGATGGATACGACTTCGTGATCAATCTTTTGGGCAGTTTCTTCACTGTAATCTCTGTGAGATTGAATTTCTCTACCTAAGAAAATTTCTTCATTCTTTTTTCCGAAAGCCATTGGTCCAAGTTTATCACTCATTCCCCATTCGCAGACCATTCTCCTTGCTATGCTTGTTGCACGCTCAATATCATTGGACGCACCAGTCGTTATTTCATTTAAAATTAGATCTTCAGCAGCCCTTCCTCCCATCATAACAGCTAATCTGCTTAAAATATAAGTTTTAGAGTAGCCATGCTTTTCATCAATTGGAAGTTGCATTGTAACTCCTAGAGCTCTACCCCTTGGAATAATTGTTACTTTATGAACAGGGTCAGCTTCAGGAGAAAACAAAGCAACAACAGCGTGACCAGCTTCGTGATACGCTGTTACTTTTTTCTCATGATGAGATAAAACCATACTTTTTCTTTGAACTCCCATTAAAACTTTATCTTGAGCTTCTTGAAAATCTCCGTTGTCTACATATGTTTTTCTCTTCCTGGATGCAAGTAGTGCAGCCTCATTTACTAAATTTGCTAAATCAGCACCAACCATTCCGGGTGTACCTTTGGCAATATCTAACAGCTTAACTGTTTTTGGTTTTATTTTTATATTCTTTGTGTGAATCTTAAGAATATCATGTCTTCCATTTAAATCTGGTACATCTACAACAACTTGCCTATCAAACCTTCCAGGTCTCAATAATGCTGAATCTAGGACATCAGGCCTATTTGTTGCTCCCATAACAATTACACTGTTAGAATTCTCAAAACCATCGAGCTCAACAAGAAGTTGATTCAAAGTTTGCTCTCTTTCATCATGACCTCCTCCTAAACCTGCTCCCCTTTGCCTTCCGACAGCATCTAGTTCATCTATGAAAACAATTGCAGGTTGATTTTTATTAGCCTGCTCAAAAAGATCTCTAACTCTTGATGCGCCAACTCCAACAAACATTTCTACAAAATCCGCACCACTTATACTAAAGAAAGGTACATTTGATTCTCCAGCTACTGCTCTTGCTAATAGAGTTTTACCTGTTCCAGGTGGGCCAACTAATAAAACACCCCTAGGAATTTTTCCGCCAAGTTTTTCAAATTTTTTAGGGCTTTTTAAATAAGCTATTACTTCCTGAAGCTCCTCTTTAGCCTCAACGCATCCAGCAACATCTTTAAACTTAACTTTCTTTTGATTGCCAGAAAAAACTTTTGCTTTACTTTTTCCAAAACTAAAAACATTGTTCATTCCACTACCAGAACTTTGCATTCTTCTAATCAAAAATAACCAGAATGCTATCAGCAATATCCATGGCGCAAAGCCTAATAACCATGCTGTCCAATCAATTTTCTCACCTTCAAAATTATATTCAATTTTTTTCTCATCCCATAAGGCAATCTGATCTGAATAATCTGAAGGTAAATAAACAACAAATAGTATTCTATCTAAAAATTCCGCACCATTTTTATTTGTTAAGTTTTCAGGTTCAAAAAGTTCTCCATGAAAAGAATTATCATTTTCAATGGAAGCTTCTTTTATCTTATTTTCAGAAAGTAATTCTTTATAAGTATTGTAAGATATTTCAACTTCATTAGCTGATTCATCTGGCAGAAATGTAAATGATGCAATAATAAAAAGTATAATTGATGCCCAAATAAGTAGTGAACTTGGGCCCGAAGATGCCTTTTTTTGGTTGGGTTTGTTGTTTTTTTGATTCTTCATTGGAAGAGAATTTAATAAAAATGGATAATAAAAAAACTAATTCCTGAAGAAATTTAATTTTACAATTTTTTTAGAATTATCTTTTACTCTATATCTGTCACTTAATTGATGACCTGCAACCCAAACGATTTCGCTATCATTGCAAACAACTAAAGATTTTTTTCTATTTATTAAAGATAAATTTTTATCTTTTAAAAATTTTATAACTTTTTTATGTCCTTTCATCCCTAGAGGTAAAAAACTATCATCTTCACGTATTGATCTTATTACTAAATTACTTTTTAGTTTAGAAGCATCAATATATTCTACTTGAGCATTAGAATTAAAGCTTATTGGCTTGTTATGGAAATTCCATGAGAAAGTAAAATTATCTATTTTCATTTTTTTTCCAGGATCTACTTTTTTAAAATATTCTTTATTTAAACTTTCATATATGAATAATGATTTTTTGTCAATGTAAATAGTTTTTTCAAGAAAATTTCTTGTGCTTCCAGTATCATTTTTTCTAAAAAAATCTTTTAAATCACGAATATCATTTTTTTTAAAAGTTTTTTTAAAACATAAATTTGTTATAATTCTAAACTGAACTAAAAAAGGTAAATTGAAAAATTCATTCTTATCAATTTCAATAAAATCTTTTTGAGCATTGTAATTAACTGAGTTACAAAAATTTTGAACATTAAAATCTATTAGATCATGAACTTCATTAATTCGCTTAGAGAAATCAATAAAGGGTAAATGTATATCTTTTTTAAGTTTTTTTAACTCTGGAAAAACATTATTTCTTAAAAAATTTCTTGTGAAAGAAATATCTAAATTAGTTGGATCATCTATATAATTAATGAGATTATTAGTAGCGTATTTTTTAATTTCACATTTGGAAATATTATACATTGGTCTAATAATATTTCGATTTTTTTTTCTAATACCTTTAAGTCCATCAAAACCAGATGAATTTAGAATTTTCATTATTATGGTTTCTGCTTGATCATCAGCATGATGAGCGGTAACAATTAGATCAGCCTTAACTTTTTTTCTAATTTTTTCAAGTTCATTGTACCTAAGCTTCCTAAATTTTGATTCAATGTTTGACTTGATGCTCTCCGTTTCAATATGCTCAATAATTAAATTATTTTCATTTCCGCATTGTTTTTTTACTAATTTTTCCATCTTTTGAGAATCAGCATTATAGCAGTGATTAATATGGGCAACAGAAAAATTAAAAAAAGATTTATTTTGCTGGAAAAAATGCAACATGACCATAGAATCTACTCCACCTGATACTGCCAAAAGAAGATGTGTATCCTTTTCACAATCGAAATACTTAAGATTTTTGATAATTTTATTTTGCATATTTAACTAAAAATGGGTTTGTTTTTAATTCGTAATCTAATGTTGTAATTTCTCGATGCCCAGGGAGCAAAGTAGAATTAGCATCAAATAAATTTACAAACTTTTCTAGTGATTGTTCCATATGCTCAGGATTAGATGTTTGAAGATCTGTTCTTCCAATTGATCCCTTGAAAATTAGGTCGCCACAAAAAATTAAAGAATCAATTTCAAAACTCATACATCCTGGAGAATGTCCTGGATTATAGATAAGATTAAAATCAAACGAACCTATAGTCAATTTTTCCGCTGATTCATCAATCCAGTGACTAACATTAGGTTTTTTTGATTTAACATTCATATAAGCTTTCATGATATCATAGTGATTGAGCATTATACTATTACCTTTACATATGTAAAATGGGATACTATAATTTTCTATACAATCATTTGCTGAAGCTATATGATCAATGTGTGCATGAGTAGCAATAACAGCTATTGGTTTTAAATTTTCAGACTTTAAATAATTATCAATTAATTCAAAACCTAAACCCGGATCAATTATTATAGATTCTTTTTTATCGTTTGATAAAATATAAATGTTTTGATCAAGTAGTCTTGAAATTATTTTCTTATAATGATACATTAAACTCTGTCAAAGAAAAATCCGCCAAGGGAATTAATCTTATCTTGATACGAATGTGGATTTAAAAATCTAACCGTAGCAGCAATACTTGAGAGAATTGAGTTGCCGTCCTGCGGTGTAAAACAAAATCCAGATACTTCATGGTCATTACGAACATTAATTGAATCTTCAACAATAACAGTTTGATTCAAAATTCTTCCATACAATCCCTGGTCTCTTCCAAATGAAAAAACCTCATTTGCAGCATGATGTTCTGTTAATGATACTCTATCATTGCTTGCAAGTAGATCAATAACTTTTTGTTTTGAGGTAGGCTCTTTTACTTTCAAATTAAACCAAACAGTATGCATATACTGAGAATTGACTTTCATTGCTGAAGAAAATAAATCAAGATCTAAATTCATAGTTTTAAATAACCCAGCAGCATCTTCAGCATGATGCGTTCCGTATATTGGATGACCATGATCATTTACTGTTGGTGCAGGTACAAAGCTTCCAATTTGACTTATATCATTACTTCTACGAATACAAACAAACTTTCCACTGACCAAATTATCAGGCGAAATGCTTAATGCTATTGTATTAACCAAACATGCAATATTGTGTGTATTGCACGATACAATTTGTAAAAATTGATCTTCAGAATTTACCACATGGTCATTAACACCTCTGGCATATTTTTTACCAAAACCATCTTCACTTCCTTGCGCAAGAAATCCTTTAACTTTATCTGAATATTTTTCGTAAAAATCTAATTTATTTTTGTGTCCAAAACCTTTTGGTGTACAATCAATAACAACAGAGCTTCTTGAAACAGCCTCTTCCATTGTAAATTCTGGTTCCAAGCCTATTTCTTTAAAACTTTCAACTCTATCTTCATGAACTGCAAGTCTTGCACCTTTGGCCATTAAATTTTTAATTTTAGGAGCATCTTTTGTTAATGGGGTTTGTTTATGAAAAGTAACTTCATCTATTCCTAAATTACTTCTTTGCTCACAAAGAATTCCAATTAGCGGTTCGCCTATAGTACCAGTCCCAACAACATGTACAATTTTTCTTTCCATATTTTTAATTCCCCCGAATTAATTTATATATTTTTTAATGTTAATGATAAACCAAACAAAAATAGTAATAAATACAACAAAAAGTGCTGACAAAAAATAAGATAAAAAATTAAACATATTTATTCTCAATATCCTTTTTTTTCAGAACTTCAACTTTCAACAATAGCATTAAAATCATTAAAAAAGTGAATGATAATAAGGAGAATAAGAAAGGATTTAAAATTCCAGAAGGCTGTTTGTTCATTCCAAGTTGGGGATGAGATTGAATCTCAGCAGCCCAAAAATTTACGGACGCAAAAATAATAGGTATATCTAAAAATGCAATAATTCCTATAATAGCACAAACAAGTGCTGCTCTTTGTCTATATAATCCGATGTTTCTCATTATAAAATATCCAATATATATTAGAAATAATACTAATGTGGTAATTAATCTAGGTTCCCAAACCCAGGGTTGACCCCAAATTGGCGTTGCCCAAATTGGACCAGTTATTAAGACTAAAGCAGTAAAGATAGTTCCTATCTCAGCTGAAGCTAAACCAATTCTGTCGTATTTAAGATTTTTTGTGAAAAGAAAATAAACTCCACTAATCATTACAATGAAATATGCTAAAAAACCAGACCAAGCAATAGGAACATGAAGATAAAATATTTTTTGAGCCCATTCTTGTTCAGGAACCATTGGAGTAAAAAAAATTATCCAAACTAAATTGAAAATCATCAATAGAATTGTTATTATAAAAAAGGTTAAACTCATTATTGTTTAATTAATCTCCCAAATAAATTAATCCCTAAAAGGGTTCCAATTAGGGCAAAAGTTAATAAAATCATCCAAGATTCAATATATAAAGATAGTTTTTCTCCAATAATTATTCCAAAAAGAATATTTGAAGCATTTACAAGAACTGGAATTATTAATGGAAAAAATATTACAGGAAATAAAAAACTTTTAGAGGTATTTGTATTTGTTAGTAAAAAAATTAGTATTCCGAATGATATCAGTCCAAAATTTGTTATGCTGCTTAGAATTATCAATCTCATCAAAATAGCAAAGTTCATATCGGATATTATCATGTAACTCATAAAAATAATAAATTGAACCATCAATAATATAATGGTGAGAGAAAATAATTTTGCTATAAATATTAATGTAGAATCACTTGATGTAGAATATATTAAATCATGAATATTATAATCCTTTTCTCTTGCAAATGAATTTTCTATTAATTTAATGGTTGAAAGTGAAACTATTATCCAGAAAAAACCTGTAAAAATTGTTGTATCATAGACTTTTGACAGAGGGAAAGAAAACAGTAAGAACATTAAACATGAAAATGCAAAAAATGAAATGTATAGCACATTAAAAGATGACTTTCTCTCCAAATAAAATTCATTTTTTAAAAGTTGTAAAATCATTTAATTTCCTTGAAATCTTCCACTGAAATTACTTTGTCAATGGATAATTTATTATCATTTTGATGCGTTGAAAAAATAATAGATTTATTTTTTAATTTAAAATTATTGAACAATTCATTAAAAATTTTAACACCATCTTTATCTAGATTACTAAAAGGCTCATCTATTAATAAATAGTCCCAATTTAAATTCATTGCAATACATAATTTATTTCTTTGCAAGTTTCCTCTAGATAAAAACTTCAAAGGTAAATCTTTGAATTGTTTAATATTAAGAATAGCAAGGGATTCATTAAAAACTGATTGATCAAAAGTATGATTATGATAAATTGATAGGACCTTTAAATTTTCCTCAATAGTTAAATCTCCAAAAATATTAAGCTTATCACTAAGAAATAAATATCCGTTATTTGTATTGAAGTTTATTGTTCCAGATTCATAATTCATTAATCCTGATAAGCATTTAAGAAATGTAGTTTTACCAGATCCGTTATTACCGATAATCAAACAAATTTTTCCTAACTCTAATGAAAAATTTACGTTTTTTAGAATTGGTGTGTTTGAAAATGACTTAGAAAGATTATCTACAGTTAACATTATTTTATTTGCTTTATCAAAGGCCAAAATACATAGAAAATTACCAATATTAGAAAGAAAAATATAAAAAATTGATTAAATATTTCCACTTATTTTCGCTTTCTTGAGGGCCAAAAAGCGAATAAAGAACCAAGTACCATTAATACACCACCTATCCAAACCCAGTTTACAAGTGGATTAACCATTATTTTAAAGTATCCAATATTTTTTTGAGCATCATACGCAGAAAAAATAGAATAAATATCTTTTTGAATTGTACTATGAATATCTAACTCGCTATGAGGTTGTCTCTTTTCAGGATCAGAGTTCCAGTAAAAGTAGATTCTTTTCTCAGGTTTTAAATTCGTTAGTAATTGATTATTGTTATCAACAACATCTATATCACTTAAAAAAGCATAGTGATTGTCTCGTGCCTCACTTTTAATACTATTTAATTTAAATACATAATTTGCAAAATAGATCTGTTCTCCAGGTGATAAGCTAAATTCTTTTTCAACTTCAAAAGCTCTTCCAATAAATCCAATAAATAATAGAACAATTCCAATATGAACTATATATCCTCCGTTTTGATGTCTATTGCTTAATAACATTCTAAAAAGAGCGTCAAGAAAATTAGATGCTCTTGTTTGCCTTTTGTATGATTTATAAAATTCACCCAAAATTGAACTTAGAGTGAATGAAACTCCCATTATAGCTACAAAAACATATAGTTGGAAAAAGGTTGAAAAAATAAGATAAATCAATCCACTAAAAAAACTAATAAACATTGGTACTTTAAATCTCGATAATAAAACATTTCTAGAAGTATTATTCCAAGATAGCAAAGGTCCAATACCCATTAAAAATAATAAAACTAGGCCAATTGGAATATTCAATTGATTAAAAAAAGATGCACCAACATAAATTTTATTTCCATCCCACGCCTCTGATAAAATTGGAAATAGAGTACCCCACATGATTGTAAAACACATTAGTATTAAAATTAAATTATTATAAAGAAAGCCTCCTTCTCGCGAAGAAAAAGAATCAATTTTATCTGGAGTGTCTAGATAAGATTTTCTCTTAAAAAACCAAAAAATAGTATAAATAATAAGAAGAGATAAAAATGTAAAAAATACAGGGCCTAAATTTTCAGCCGTGAACGAATGAACAGATGAAATAACACCACTTCGTGTAATAAATGTGCCTAAAATAACTAGTATATAAGTTGATGTTGCTAATAAAAAATTCCACTTCTTTAACATTCCTCTCTTTTCTTGAATCATAGATGAATGAATAAAAGCTGTTAAAGTAAGCCAAGGCATTAATGATGAGTTTTCTACAGGATCCCATGCCCAATATCCACCCCATCCCAACTCATTATATGCCCAATATCCACCCAAAATAATTCCAGCTGAAAGAAAAGTCCACACGAACAAAGACCATCTTCTAATTGATTGAACCCAATCAAAAGAAATATCTTTTGAAATAGAAGCTGCTAATGCCATTACAAAAATAATAGCCGAACCAGTAAATCCAACATATAATATCGGCGGGTGAATAGCCATAAAGAAATTTTGTAATAAAGGATTTAGACCATTTCCATTTTGGACAATAATATCAGAGGATACAGGTTCAAATGGATTTGCAATAAAAGAAGAAAGAATTATAAAGAATGAATAAATAAAAGATATTATTATGAAGGAGTGAAATTTAAGTCTTTTCATTTTTCTTAGGGTTGTGAAAATATAAGTAACTGTAAAGAGAGCAGTTATAAACGACCAAAATAGTAAAGATCCTGCTTGGCCAGCCCATAATGCGGTAACCTTAAAAAATAAAGGGGTTTCATAACTTGTGTATTGAGCTACATATTGTAAATTAAAATTACTTATAAGTAACTCATTTAATAAGCAAAAAAATGCAAGAAATATGCTATAAGAACTTGCTAAAATTGCTCTTTCTGAAATTTGTAAATAAACTTCATTCTTAGATTTTCTGTAGATGCCTAAAAAAAGGAAAGAAGAAAAAATTAAACCACCAGCTAGGCTCACTGCGATACTACCAATTTGAGAAATCATTATATTTTCTCAATGTTTTTAAGGTCCCCTTCATATCTAGAGGCACATTTAGTTTGAAGTTCAGTAGCTGATATAAGGTTATTTGTATAAGAACCAGAAACCACAACTTCGGCATCATCTTTAAATAGATCAGGTCTGATTCCATAATAATTTACTTTAACACTATCATTATTTTGATAGACAAAAAAAGATACATCCAACTGATCTTCATCTGAAATTTCAATTGAGTTTGGCTTTATATATCCACCAACTTTTACTTTTTGAATATCATCTATCTCTCTTGCTAATTCAGAAATTGAATAGTATCTGACTGTTAAAGAATTATCTTTTTTAACATTTGTTAAATAAACAATCCAACCAACTATGAGGATAAAAATAATTAAAATTGATGTTGAAACTTTACTCATAAATTATATTCCAAATGACTCTTCCCATTCTCCATATTCTTTTTTCATTAATTCTACGATTTCGCCCAAAGTACCACCTGCTTCTGCAACTTCTATCAAAAAAGGAACTAAATTTAAATCTTTTTTACAAGCATCGCTCAATTTTTTCATCTTTTTTTCAAAGTTTTTTTTATTACGCTTTTTTCTAAGATTTTTAACTTTGTTTTCTTGAATGATTTGTGCATCTTTTGAAATTTTTAAAATTTCTATATCTAACTCTTCATTCTCTTCAACAAAATCATTAACCCCAACGATTATTCTTTCTTTTGAGTCAATAGATTCCTGATATATAGAAGCAGATTCAGCAATTTTTTTTTGAAAATATCCCTCTTCAATAGCTTGAATTGTTCCTCCTATTTCTTGAATTTCTTCAAAGTATTTCATTGCCTGTTTTTCTATTTTATCAGTTAATTCTTCTAAATACCACGATCCACCAAGAGGATCAGCAACATTCGGTACACCTGTTTCAAAGGCCAATATCTGTTGTGTTCTAAGAGCAATTTTTGCAGCTTTTTCGGATGGTAAAGCCAATGTTTCATCGAGCGAATTAGTATGTAGTGAATTTGTACCTCCCAAAACAGCTGACATTGCTTCAAATGCAGTTCTTACAATATTATTTTCTGGCTGTTGAGCCGTTAAAGAACAACCAGCTGTTTGGGTATGAAATTTAAGCTTTAAAGAATTTTCATTTTTTGCACCGTACTCATTTTTGAGTCTTTTCGCCCAAATTCGTCTTGCTGCTCTATACTTAGCTATTTCTTCAAAAAAGTCCATATGTGCATTAAAGAAAAATGATAATCTATGAGCAAAGCGATCTATTTTCAGTCCTCTTTCCAAACACTCTTCGATGTAGGCAAATCCATTATTTAACGTAAAAGCAAGTTCTTGAGCAGCAGTTGATCCAGCCTCTCTAATATGATATCCACTAATTGAAACCGGATTATAAAAAGGCATATTTTGAGAACAATATTCTATGATGTCAACAACAAGCTTTACTGATGGATTTGGGGGGAAAATCCACTCCTTTTGTGCCATATACTCTTTTAAAGCATCATTTTGAAGAGTTCCTCGAAGCTTGCTTATGTCAATTTTATTTTTCTTTGCAAGTGCAACATAAAATGCAAAAAGAATTATTGCTGGACCATTAATTGTTTGCGATACTGAAATTTTTTCTAAATCAATTCCATCAAACAAAATTTCCATATCTTCCAACGATGAAACATTTACACCACAAACTCCTACTTCTCCAGATGATAGCTCATGATCTGGGTCATAACCCATCAATGTTGGCATATCATAAGCCACAGATAATCCAGTTTGACCATTCTTAAGAAGATATTTATATCTTTCATTAGTTTTCTCTGGTGTACTAAATCCTGAAAACTGTCTCATAGTCCATAATTTTCCTCTATACATATTTTTATGTATTCCACGAGTGTAAGGAAAAATTCCCGGATTAATGTTATAATCTTTCTCTTTATTAGATGATGAATAGAAATCTTTCAAATCATCACCACTTATACTTTTAAAACTAACTTTTCTTTCAATTTTCTTACTCATTATTTTTCCTAAAAAAGTTATAAATTTTTTCAAACATACTTATGGAATCTAAACCTACTTCATGTAATAAAATATTTCTGGGCCCGTGATCAACAAACCTATTTGGAACCCCTAAAGTTAATATTTTATTAGATATACTATTTTCATTTGAATAGTTGATAATACCTTCTCCAAAACCTCCATCTTTTACACCTTCTTCAATTGTAACAACGAAACTAAATTTTGATAAAAATTCTTTTAAATAATTCTTGTCCATCGGCTTGATAAATCTACAATTTACCACCTCTGACGAAATACCTTTTTCAAGAAGCATACTATGAACTTCCATGCTTTTACTTACCATCGAACCAACAGCCAAAATAAGTACATCGCTACCTTGAACTAATACTTCCCATGTACCTATTTCAATTTGATTTGGAGATTTTTTTTCAAACCTCACAGATTGTTCTTTTGGATATCTAATTGTAAATGGTTTTTGCTTGTTGAGTGTAGCAGTGTAAATCAAATCTCTTAATTCATTTCCATCTTTTGGAGCTGAAACTATGATATTTTGAATACATCTTAAATAAGCGATATCTAATACTCCGTGATGAGTTGCACCATCTTCTCCAACCAAACCAGATCGATCCATACAAAAAATAACTGGCAAATTTTGAAGAGCTACATCGTGGATCACATGATCAAAAGCTCTCTGCAAAAAAGTTGAGTATATAGCAACAATTGGGATTTTTCCCTGTGTTGATAGTCCTCCGCTAAAAGTTACTGCGTGACCCTCAGCAATTCCAACATCATAAAATCTTTCTGGAAATCTTGAAGAAAATTCTACTAGTCCTGTTCCTTCTCTCATTGCAGCAGTAATGGCCACTACATCTTTGTTTTCATCTGCTAAATCACATAAAACTTCACCAAAAACATTTTGATAAATTGGTGTTTGATTTTGTGTTACTTGGTTATTTTCCTTTTTCTCCTTAACCCCGTGATATTTGATTGGATCATCTTCAGCGTATTCGAGTCCTTTTCCTTTTTTGGTAATTGCATGTAAAACAACTGGGGTATTTAAATCTTTTATATTTTCTAAAACCTCAACCATTTCTTCAATATTGTGACCGTCTACTGGACCAAAGTATCTAAAACCTAAATCTTCAAAAACTGTTGTTGGAAGAAAGAATTTTTTTGCACTGGATTCAGCTTTTCTCAAAATTGTTTCCAAAATTTTAAGACTTTTTGGTAGCTTTTTTATAGTATTATAAATTCCTTTTCTTAGGTTATTATATCTTTTGTTTGTCGCAATCTTAACAAGATAGTTTCTAAAAGCACCTACGTTAGGACTTATGGACATATCATTATCGTTTACAATAACGAGCATTTGTTTTCTAATGTTACCAGCATTATTGAGAGCTTCAAAAGCCAAACCCCCTGATAAAGCTCCATCACCAATAATACTAATAACTTTAAAATTATCATTATCTAAATCTCTGCTAACTGCCATGCCAAGTGCTGCAGAAATGGAAGTTGATGCATGCCCAGCTCCAAAAACATCAAACTCGCTTTCAGAGCGTTTTAAAAAACCACTTAATCCTTTATATCTTCTTATTGTTGGAAATTGGCTATACCTACCAGTAAGTACTTTGTGAGCATATGCTTGATGACCTGTGTCCCATACTATTTTATCCTTCGGAGCACTAAAAACATAATGAACTGCAGTTGTTATTTCAATGGCACCAAGTGTAGGCGCCAAATGACCGCCAATCTGATTAATTGTTTCTGTGATATATGTTCGAAGCTCTTGGCAAACTTCACTTAATTCATCCTTTGGAATTTCTTTTAAATCTTCTGGTGAATTAATCTTTTTCAGATATTTCATTTTTTACCTTTAAAGCAAATTTCATGTATCAAAGTTTCATCCAATAATTCGGGATGGCAAGATAATCCAACATGCTTTCCCTGCTTAACAGCAACTATTTCGTTTTTATAAGTCGCAAGTATTTCAACTTTTCTACCAATTTCATTAACTTTTGGTGCTCTAATGAATAAAGAGTTTAAATTAGAACTAATTTTTCCATACTTAACATTAATTTCAGCCTCAAATGAATATACTTGCCTTCCGTAAGCATTTCTATCTGTAGTAATATCCAAAAAATCAAAATTATGTACTCTATTATCGTTGGAATTTTTAGACATTAAAATTAAACCAGCACAAGAGCCTAGAATTGGCTTTTTACTAGCAAGAAGATTTATCTCATCAATCATATTTTTATTTCTTCTCAAAAGATTTGATATAGTAGTTGACTCCCCACCAGGCAAGATCAAACCACTAAGCGAGCTCAAATCTTTAGAATCTTTGACAAGCTTATGATTTAAATTAATTTTTTCTAAAATTTTAACATGCGAATCAAAATTACCTTGAAGAGCAAGGACTCCAATCACTATTAGTCACCTCTATTGGAGAATTTTTGATCTTCTGGGATATCTGACATCAATATTCCTTTCATAGCATCTTTTAAGTCATAAGATGCTGTTAAAACATCTTTAGCATTTTCAAAATGTGTAACTGCTTTGACAACAGCATGTGCTCTTTCTGATGGATCTTCACTCTTAAAAATTCCTGAGCCTACAAAGACAGTTTCAGCGCCAAGCTGCATCATTAAAGAAGCATCAGCAGGAGTTGCAATTCCACCGGCTGCAAAATTTGGTACACTTAATTTTTGATTTTTTGCAACCTCTTCCACTAAATCTAAGGGAACCTTAAATTCCTCAGCTTTCTTTAGCAAATCAGCATTCTTAAGTTCAACAATTTGTGAGGTAATCATTTTCATATGCCTAACTGCCTCAACAATATTACCACTACCTGCTTCACCTTTAGTTCTAATTAATGCTGCTCCTTCGTGAATTCTTCTTAGTGCTTCTCCTAAGTTTCTTGCACCACATACAAATGGTACTTTAAAAGGATGTTTGTCAACGTGTGAATATTCATCAGCCATTGTTAGAACTTCACTTTCATCAATAAAATCAACTTCCAAAGCTTCTAAAATTTGAGCTTCCGCAAAATGACCAATTCTACACTTTGCCATTACTGGAATAGATACATTATCTTGAATTTCTTTGATCATGTGGGGATTACTCATTCTTGCCACCCCACCATCTTTTCTTATATCGGATGGAATTCTCTCGAGAGCCATTACTGAAACTGCACCAGCTTCTTCAGCAATTTTAGCTTGCTCAACATTTGTTACATCCATTATTACCCCGCCCTTTAACATTTCGGCGAGACCTACTTTAACTTTGAAAGTCTCTTTTGTCATAAATAATTTCCTCTTCGTATGTATTTGTGATTTCTCTGATTTTTTTTACCACTGATTCGATAATCCAATCTGGAGTGGAAGCTCCAGCAGAAATTCCAACTGAATTTAAATCATTTGTGAACCATTTGGAATCAATTTCTGAAGCATTTGTCACTTGATGAGTTTTTTTGTTTCTTTCAAGGCTTAATTCCGTCAATCTTTTTGAATTAGCACTTGTAAAAGAGCCTATAATTATCATAAGGTCGGTGATTTTAGAAAGCTCTTTTATTTGTTCTTGATTTCTTTTTGTTGGAAAGCAAATTGTATTTACAAATCTTAAATCAAAAACTTTTGTCATTAAAATATTTATTATTTCCTGAACATTTTCGATTGTTTGTGTTGATTGACTAACAATCCCTGCTTTTTTTGTTTTTCTAAATGCATTTGCTTCTTTAATATTTGAAATGATTACAGCGTTTTTAACCTGACTTGCTATTCCAATCACTTCATCATGTCCGTGATCACCAATAATAATAATTTTTCTTCCATCTGCTTCTAATTCTTTAACATCTCTGTGAATTTCGTGAACTAATGGACATGTAGCGTCTATGATATTCATTTTTTTATCTTCTGCTTCTTTCCAAACACTCTTAGATGTACCGTGAGCTCTAAAAAGAACTGGTTTATTTTTTGGAATTTGATCTAACTTATCTACGACTTTTACGCCTTTTTGTTCTAAATCATTTACAACGCTTTCGTTATGGACAATATCTCCTAGCATGTAAACTTCACCATATTTTTCGCTCATATCATATGCACTTTTAACTGCATCTCTTACACCAAAACAATAACCTGAACCTTTTGCTAAAATTATTTTCATTTTGTACTACCAATATAGGTTGATATTAAATTTAAAACAGTTGATTTGACATCCGAAAATTCGCCATCTACTAAAGCTGCAGCAGCGTAAGGATGACCGCCTCCACCCATTTTTTTTGCGATTTCATTAACTTTATATTTACCTTTAGATCTAAAGCTTAATCTAACTTTTCCTCCTAAATCATATAACATCAATGAAACTTCTACTCCTTTAATTCCTCTAAAAAAATCAGTAAAACCGTCAAAATCTTGGTTTGAACCATTAACTTCTTTTATCATATCATGATTCAGTAAAAACCAAACCAATTCACCATCACAATCATAATTTAATTTTTGAATAACATTTCCTAAAAGCTTCATTCTACTTATAGAAGAATTTTCGTAAATGTTTTGGTATACTTTTGAGATGTCTAAACCCATTTTAATTGCATCAACAGCAACTTTGTGACAAACATCTGTTGTGTTGCTGTGTCTGAAAGAACCAGTGTCAGTAAGAACAGCCGTATAAATTCCATGCATCGTATCTTTAGAAATTTTATGATTTATCTCGATGAAATAAGAGTATAAAATTTCACCAACTGAGGAAGCCTTTAAATCAATAAATTCATAAGTAAATAAATCATTGTCTGATTTAGCGTGATGATCTATACTTAAAGTTTCAATATCATTTTCCTCAACTAAATATGCCACGTCTCCCAAACGATAAAAATCTCCAATATCTAAAATTAATCCTAAATCAGCTTTCTCAATGAATGATGCTGAATCTCTGTCAAGCTCTTTAAATATATTATCCTTATTCAAAAAATTATACACTTCGGGGATTGGAGAGTGATTAACAATTATGCAATCTTTACCAATAGCGTCTAAATAATTATATACAGCATATGCAGAACCGACACTGTCACCATCAGGATTTATATGCGAAGAAATAAAAATCTTATCGTGTTTATTTATAATTGATTGTATTTGATTGTAATCCATTGACTACCTCTTCCAAGTAGTTTCAGGTAAATCACTATTTTTGTTATGATATCTTGAGAGAACAAAAAAATAATCTGATAATCTATTTAAATACATCACAACGGGGTTTTTTGATAAGGAATTTTCATATAAAGCAACTGCTGATCTTTCAGCTCTTCTTGTAACAGATCTTGCAAGATGTAGATTAGCTGAGAAATGGTCACCACTTGGTAAGATAAACTCTTTCAAAGGATCTAAATTTTTATTTAAGTAATTAATTTGATTATCTAGCTCTGAAATCATTTTTTCGTTAACAATTGAAGTATCATCATCTAATTTCATAGAAATATGCCCACCGATGTCAAATAAATCGTTTTGTATTTTTTTTAAAAAAATAGAAATATCAGTGTTATTGCAATGAGTTAAGCAAACACCAATAATGCTACTCAACTCATCTACTTCGCCAAGACAATGAATTATATTGTCTGACTTTAAAACTGATTCACCTTTTGCTAAACCTGTCTTACCGCCATCTCCATTTCTAGTTGTAACTTTAGTGATTCTCATTATAACATACCTGAAATCCATAAATGAGTCAGAATACTAAAGACGTATCCAATAAAAATTACACCGGTCCATCTTAAGTGGCTCGAAAAAGTATAAATTCCTTTTGCTTGACCCATCAATGCAACTCCGGGAGCAGAACCTATTGATAGAAGACTACCACCTACGCCTGCAGTTAAAGTAATTAAAAGCCATTGATTTAGATCCATCGTTGTTGTATCGTGCATTTGAATAACAGAAAACATGACAGGAATATTGTCAATTAAGGCTGAAATGATTCCCATTAAAGAATTAGCTAGAGTAAAGCCTAACCCATCATAAAGTGCAGAATTAATTAATGCTAAGTAACCAATCTTTGAAAGTCCAGCAACGCATAAAATTACTCCGTAGAAAAATAGTAATGTATCCCATTCGGCTTGTGCAATTTGTTTGAAGACTCCAAAAGGCTGATCAGATCCATCCCTATTAATATTACTTTGTGCTGAGAATGTTCTTTTTAAATAGTATCCATACAATTGTAATAAACTTAGTCCAAACATCATTCCAAAAACAGGAGGTAAAGCAAGGAACTGCTTGAATGAAATTGCAGTCATAATAGTAACAAGAAATAAACAACTAATTGTAATTGCTCCATTTTTTAATATAACAGGTGGATTATCAACATTATCTGCAGATCCTCCAATAAAAAAACTCATAATGAATGAAGGAATAATAAAGTTTACTAATGAGGGTAAAAATAATTTTAAAAATTGAAAGAATTCAACATATCCAGCTTGCCAAACCATTAAAGTTGTTATATCGCCGAAAGGACTAAAAGCTCCACCTGCATTTGCTGCCACCACAATATTTACACAACTTATACTTGTAAAATTTTTATTACCTTTACCAACAGCTAAAACAACAGCACACATTGTTAAGGCAGTAGTCAAATTATCTGCAATTGGAGATAAGAAAAATGATATAAAACCAGTAATCCAAAATAATTTTTTATAAGAAAAATTTTGATTTAATAGTATAGAGCGAAGTTTTTCAAAAACATTTCTTTCAGTCATAGAATTTATATATGTCATTGCAACTAAGAGAAAAAGCATTAATTGATTGAATTCGTCGAAAGCATGCATCAATTCTTTTTTAACAGCATAGGAATTTCCAGTTTGAACACCAACCCAAGCAATCATTGCCCATATAATTCCTGCAACAAAAAGAACGGGTTTAGACTTTCTTAAGTGTGTAACCTCCTCAGTCATTACGAAAGCGTATGCAATGACAAATAGAACTATTGATATAATTCCAACCGGGTGATTTAACAAATCCATAGGCGGTAATTTAAATAAAAAGTGATGAAAAAATTATTAAAATCGTATTATTTTCTTTAAATTTTATAATGGAAAATTTATTGCCAGTTCTACTCATTATCGGGTTATCAATGATAGCTATGAATCTGGGTCTTATTTTTAAAAATAAACCATTAAGAAAAGCATGTGGTGATTCACCAGACGGTTGCGAAATTTGTGGTGGTGATCAAGAAAAATGTGAAACAAACACTTAATTCTTAGGAAATCCGCTTGAGTAAACTTTTGTAAATTTTTCATCTTCATTTAAAAATATTGATAAAGATTCTACTCCATCCAGACTTTCAATAATTCCCGAAGATAATTCTATACTAGTAGTATAAAACATTGTAGATAAGGCATCTGCATCTAAACATGATTTATTAGAAATAATTGATACAGAACCTAAATTAGATGAAGTTGGATATCCAGTTTTAGGATTAATTTCATGATGATAAAATTTTTCATCAATTACATAGAAATTTCGATAATTACCAGAAGTTGCAATTGAAATATTATTTAAAGAAATAATTTGCTCAACGTCATTTTGAAAGTTAAGAATAGATGGGGTATTGATTCCTATCTTCCAATCTTTTAATTTTGATTTTGTCCTTATTTCACCACCTATTTCAACAAAAAGATCTTCATATTTATTTAGAGCATTAAATATCTTATCTACAGCATAACCTTTTGCAATTGAACTTAGATCAATTTGAACTCTTGGGTCTTTTTTACTAATAGTTTCACCATTAAATTCAATAAGATCTTGTCCAATAAATACCATGACACTATCAATCTCAGCTTGTGAAGGTGGCGATTCAAATTTATCTGGACCAAAACCCCATAAATTTACTAGTGGCATTACAGTGATATCATATTGTCCTTTTGATAAATAGTAATATTTATAAGACTTTTCTAAAACTTTTTCAAAATCATAAGAAATACTGAAGAGATCGGTTGATTGCCATTTATTAAACCTTGAAATTTCGCTTGTAGGTATATAAGTAGACATTTGTTGATTAATATTTTTCAATATTTTTTCTATTAGTTCATAATTCTCTTCGACTTCACTCTTATTTTCAGTTAAAGGAAAAAATTTTACAGTATATGTTGTTCCCATAGTATTACCTTTAATTGAGACAATTTCTTTCTGCGGAGTGCTGCAGCTAAATAATGATAAAACTAAAAGTAGTAAAGCTAGCTTCTTAGCCAAAGTCATCATAAGCGATCATATCTTCTTCAACACCTAAATCCCAGAGCATTTTTTGGACTGCACTAATCATCATAGGAGGTCCACAAAGATAGTATTCACATTCAGTAGGATCTTCATGATCTCTTAATAGTGTATCATGAGCTACCTGGTGAATGAATCCGGTTGGACCCTTCCAATTATCTTCAGGTAAAGGATCAGACAAGGCGACATGATAACTAAAATTATCAAATTCTTCTGCTAGAGCCTTGAATTCGTCATCATAAAACATTTCTTTTTCTGATCTTGCGCCATACCAAAATGAAATTTTTCGTTTAGATCTTTCAGTTTTAAGTAAATGGAAAATATGGGATCTCAATGGAGCCATTCCAGCACCACCTCCAATGTAAACCATTTCACGATCTGTATCTTTTATAAAGAACTCACCATAAGGACCAGATACAGTCACTTTATCACCTTCTTTAAGATCAAAAACATACGAAGAAGCTATTCCTGGAGGTACAGATGGGTTATCAGGTGGCGGGCTAGCAATTCTAATATTTAACATAATCATGTTTCCTTCTGCTGGATGGTTTGCCATTGAATATGCTCTAAATACTGGCTCTTTATTTTCTGCAATATGTTGCCAGATATCAAATTTATCCCAGTCGCTTGTATATAAGTCTTGAATTTCAAAATCTTTATATTTCAAATCTTTATATTCGGGTACGTCAATTTGAATATATCCGCCAGATTCAAACTTAATAGGATCATCTTCTGGTAGTTCTAGAATTAACTCTTTAATAAAAGTAGCTACATTATCATTTGACTTGACCACAGCATCCCATTTCCTAATACTAAAGATTTCATCAGGCACCTTGATTTTCATATCATTTCTAATCTTAACTTGGCAACCCAATCTCCAATTATCTTTTTGATCTGATCTTGAAATATATGCTTCTTCGGTAGGTAATATATCTCCTCCACCTTCTACAACTTGACATTTACATTGAGCGCAAGTTCCTTGACCTCCACAAGCAGATGGAAGGTAAACATTTTGACCTGCTAAAGCTGAAAGGACCGTTCCACCAGTTTGAATATTGATAGATTTGTCTACATCATCATTTATTAATAATGTAACCTCTCCCTGTGGAAGTAAAATATCACCTAAAACATTCAGTATGATAACTAACAAAAGTATTACTGATGAAAAAACAATTACGCCTAATAAAATATCACTCATTACAAATCGATCCCCGAAAATGCCATAAAGGCCATTGATAATAATCCAGTTAATAACATTGCCATTCCAACCCCTCTTAACCTTGGAGGGATGTTGGAATACCTTATTCTATATCTAATTGATGCTAAAGCCACAATTGCTAAAAAGAAGCCAACACCTGAACCAAAACCGTAAACAACTGTTTCAGAAATAGTGTATTCTCTTTCTACCATAAACAATGATCCACCTAAAATTGAACAATTAACAGCAATTAATGGAAGAAAAATGCCAAGACTATTATACAAAGATTGTGAGAATCTTTCCATAAACATTTCAACTAATTGAACCATTGCAGCTATTACAGATATAAAAACTATTAATTTTAAAAAACCCAAATCAGTATTTCTAAAATCTTCACTAATCCATACAAGTGCTCCTTTGTCAAGTAAGAACTCCCAAAGAAACCAGTTTATTGGCGCTGTTATTGTCAAAACAACAATTACAGCTAAACCGATTCCGACTGATGCATCAATTTTTTTTGAAATAGCTAAAAAGGAGCATAACCCCAAGAAATAAGCCAGGACAATATTTTCAATAAATACAGCTTTGGTAAAAATGCTAAGATAATGTTCAACGCCAGTCATTATGCATCCTCCTCAACACCAGCAAACTCTCTTTGAATCCATATTACTAAACCTAAAATGATAAATGCTCCAGGCGATAAAACTAATAAACCAATATTTTCATATCCAGCTGCATACCATGAATCAGGAATACTCCAAAGAACATATCCTGCTCCACCATCTGGTAGAGTTATTGTTCCAGCTCCAAAAAGCTCTCTAAAAAAAGAAACAATAATAATTATTAACCCATAACCCATACTGTTTCCTAAACCATCTAAAAATGCTTTTGAAGGACCATGCTTTAAAGCAAAAGCCTCAGCACGACCCATAATTATACAATTTGTAATTATTAAACCAACGAAAACTGAAAGTTGTTTACTCATATCATATAAATATGCTTTCAGTAATTCGTCTACAACTGAAACTAATGATGCAATAACGGATAACATTATAACTATTCGAACACGAGTAGGTATATAATTTCTTATTAAAGATAGTATAACATTGGAAGAACATAAAACAAAAACTACAGCAAGTGTCATGATTATTGCTTGATCTAATCTAATCGTAACAGCTAAAGCTGAGCAAATCCCCAAGACCTGTAACGAAATTGGATTATTTACGTTTATGGGATCACTTATAATTTTTTTTGACTCAGAATTAAATAGTTCCATAATCTCTTATTTTATCTAAAGTTTTCTCATATCTTAATAAATCTTCAAGTAAGAAGTCAGTAACACCATCAGCAGTGACTGTTGCCCCAGAAATTCCATCCACCTGATGAATTGAAGCACTATTTGATTCAGAATAATCAACTCCGCCTTTGACAACTTTAATGCTTACAATCTTTCCACTATTATCTCGAATTTTTTTTGGTACATATTTAACTTCACCATTTGGCTTCTTCAAGGGATGATTGACAAAGTTGTCAGTAAACCATTTTTTTTCAACCTCCCCGCCTAAACCAGGTGTTTCACCATGTTTGTAGAACTGAATACCTAATACAGAATCTGTATCTGGAGTAAGGGCGATATATCCAAAAATGGTTGACCATAAACCTTTGCCTGCAACAGGCAAAGCAATACCTTGTATCTCGTTGTTGTTCATCCTAATGTAAATAGGAAGAACCTCTTCATTTTTTTCAATGTCTACTTCCTCAATATTGCAATTAACAATTTCTCCTTGAATGTTGACACATTTAGCATCAATATAATTTTTGAAAGTCTGTTCGATACTTTCGTTTGAAGCAAGTAAGTTTTCTTCAAAATTTAATGATCGAAGAATAGTTTTTTGAACATCAGCTTTAAGATTTTGATCTTGCAAGTCTTTAACATTATCCTTAGTAAATGAAAGCATTGTTCCCAAAACAACAGTTACAATGAAAACGAAAAACAAAGTGTAGTTATTACTATACATTTCTTGATAACCTCATTTTAATATTTGCTTGAACTACATAATAATCTATTAATGGTGCAAACATATTCATAATTAATATTGCTAAAAATACTCCCTCGGGATAGGCAGGATTTATCGAACGAATAATTACAGTTAATACCCCAATTAAAAAACCATAAATCCATCTACCGGTATTAGTATGAGATGAAGTAACAGGCTCGGTAGCCATAAATACTGTACCAAATAAAAAACTTCCAATTAAAATATGCTGTAATGGAGTAATAGTTAACATAGCATTTGGAGTTCCGCCAGACTGAAGAATTCCATCAACAGTCAAATAATTTAATAAATTGAAAAGTAATGCAGTAAAAACTAAACCTAGTGTAGAAGAAACCATAATTCTCCATGAAGCTATACCACAATAAATTAGAAAAAAGGCTCCAAATAAAATAAACAACTTATTAGTTTCTCCAATTGATCCTGGAATGAGACCCCAAAACATATTAATCATTGAAAAATCAAACTGATTATTTGCTGCAAAAAGGTTTGAAGCTGTATCATATTCCGTTGGGTTTGCTGGAATTGCTAATGCAGTAGCACCGCTGTAACCGTCTGGACCAACCGCCCAAACTTTATCACCAGATATTTTCGTTGGAAAAGCAAAATACATGAATGCTCTAGATGTTAAAGCGGGATTAAATATATTTGTACCGACTCCACCAAATATCTCCTTACCGATAATAATTCCAAAACTTGTGCCTATAAATACCTGCCAAAGAGGTACGTCTGGTGGCATAGTAAGTGGTATTAATGCACAACTAACTAAAAAACCCTCATTGACTTCGTGCTTTCTAATGATTGCAAATGTTAACTCACAAATTGCTCCGGCTACGAAAGTTGCAATTAAAATTGGAATAACATAACCTAGTCCAAAAATTGTATTTCCAATAAGACCTCTCTCCAGATCCATAGCTAAAGCATTTAAATAACCAATGTTATAAGCTCCAAAGGCATAACATGGTATTAGTGCGATAACCACAAAAAACATAGTTCTTTTGATATCCATATTATCTCTAATATGAGGACCTTTACTTGTTTGTTTATTTGTTGAAAAGAAAATTGTATCGGCAGCTTCCCAAAGTGGATATGCCCAAGACAGCGGCTTGCCTTCTTCTACATACTTACCAGTTTCTTCAAATATTTTTCTTAAAAAGTTCATAATTATTTATCAAAATATATTGTATCAAGACCTTTCCTAATTATTGCTCCAACATCTGATTTACTTGGGCATACAAAAGAGCATAACGCAACGTCTTCTTCATCACATTCATAAATACCTAATTGTTCCATCTCATCAATATCATTTGCTTCAATACTTCTGGCTAAAGCATTTATATAAATATCCATTGGAAAAACCTTTTCCCATGCATCCACAGGTACAAATGCCCTGTTACTCCCATTTTGTAATGTTGTAAAATCATAACTTTTTTTATTTGATCCCAAATATGCATTGAAAACACTATATTTTGATTTTCCACCAGGATGTAACCATCCAATGAAAGGTCTATTAAAAGATTTCTCAATTACAGAAAAAGATGAATGATAAAAACCTAAGAAACCATCTATATTTATTTTTTTTCCTGTAAGGACATTACCAGAAATAATTCTTACATTTTCCATCAGTAAAGAATCTTTATGCAAATCGAATTTAGCACCAATTCTAGATTTAAAATATGAAGGCTTTACAGCAGGACCACCGATGCTGATATTTAAAGAAAAATCTAAAATACCTTTAGAAAAAAGTTTGCCCAAAATAGGTAAATGACTTCCTTGCAAAGTCCAGATAATATCATTTTGATTTATAGGGTTAACTTTGTTTAATATAACACCAATATTTCCAGATGGATGAGGTCCCTCAACTTGAATTAGGCTGATAAAATCATAATCAGATAAAAATGAAAAATTATCTCCTCTAACTACGACATAAAGATTTCCTTCAGTTAGCTTTTTAAGAGTTGATAATGCAGAAATAATATACTCCCTTTTTTCTGATAAGGAGAAAGATAGATCATTTGCTAACGGTGAAGAATCAGCAAGGCTAACAATAATACACTTAGGTGAATCTTTAGGATTAACAACTTTATTGAAAGGCCTTTGAGAAAAAAAAGGCCAAAAATTATGTTTTTGAATGAAGTCTTTTATATCATCTTTTGATGAAAGATTAATTTGCTTTACTGGTTCAACATTCAATTCTTTGTCATGGTTAACTTCAATAATAATATCAAGAACTGCTCTTCTTTCACCAAAGATAATTTTTGATATGTTTCCAGAAGCTATCGAAGGCCATCTGACATCAGGATTTAATTTATCAAAAAAAAGTGCATCGCCCATTTCAACTTGATCGCCCTCTTTAACTAATAATTTGGGCTTTATATAATTGAAATCTTGCGGGGATATCGAAACTAATTTTTGAGTGGGCGCGTTTGAGAATTCACTAGGTGCAACCCCAGAAATATTTATATTATGGCCCTTATTAATCGTTATTTTTTGCATCAACTCTTAGGATTATTTTATATGTTTAAATTTGAAAGTGAAGATACTAAAAAAGATTGTTGAGTTCTATAAAATTTTTGTAAAAAATTTATTTTTTTTCTTTCCATTCAAAATAGTCACCATTATAAGAAGACTTTGACTGCCATTCTTTAACTTTAACATTAATTTTTTCAAAAATATTTTTGTCAATATCATTGATTAAATCAATTGTTAAATCGCTAACTGTTTTTGCACTTACTCTTGATGCTTTTATATTACCTTGACCCGTAATAGCGTTACCCATTCCGTGAAGTTTTTCAAAATCATTAAATTTTCCAGATTCCTGATCGATGATATCATAAGTTGAACCGTTCATTGGAACCCCCTTAATAGGTTCTGGTAAACTACCAATGGAACTAATAAATATATTTGCATTAATAATTTTTTCAGAATTTTTAATTGGAACAAGTTTTCCATCTACTACTTCATTAGAGATAGTTTTCAAACCTACAAGTTTATCTCCTTCAACAATAATATCAGTAGGCTGAGTACAATCAACAACGTCAAAAAGATATTTATCCTGCATATTTCTCAGCACCTTTCTTCTTGCTATTTTTCTTTTTTCAATCATATCATTGTCAAGCCCCTCCGGAATTGTTGTTATTGGCATGTTATCAATATTTCTTCTATAAATTAATTTTGTACCAATTATGTCTAAGTCATCATAATTAATATTATGTTCTGATAAGTATTTTGGTATACCTTTATGCTCCATTTCAACAATATCAAAGTTTTCTATTTCTGATTCAACTTTTTGCTTTACTAATTCCAGTTGAGTTATTTTACAAACATCAATTGAAGCTAATCCTCCACCAATTACCAAAGCGTTATCAACTACATTAACATTTTTTCCTTCAAAATTTTCCTCATGATAGTGATTAAACCAGAAGACATATGGGTTTTGATAATGAAAATTTTCAAAATTTTCAATTTCATGGATGGGAAATGGTCTATCTTTCCATGCTCCATTTGCAAAATAAATACAACTCCATCCCATATCTAATACTTCTTCAAATGGAATATCTTTTCCAAGCTTCGTTAATGGAACATAATCCACTAATTCATTAGATATGATTTCATCAATTTTATCATATTCTCCAGATCTTTGCTTATCATGCCATCTTGGAAGGCCATCTTCAATCTTACCATAAGGCATTCTATTTTGCTCAACTACAACAGACCTAATTCCAGCATCAATTAGTTTTTTTGCTGCTGTTGAGCCCGATACTGCACCACCTATTATTAATACTACTTTCATTGTTTTTTTTATTTATTAAATTTATAAAGCATGAAGTTACTAAATAATTTAATAATTAAAATCATACCTTTTTTACCAAAATTCTTGGTAAAGATTGTTGCCTCTCCATACATTGCTGGAATAACAGATAAAGAAATGCTTAAAGAGGTAAAAAACTTAAATGATAAAGGTTATAAAGTTGCAATAGATATACTTGGCGAACATGTTAAAACTGAGCGTGAAGCTGAAGAGGTGACAAAAAGATATATCTCCATTTATAAAGAAATTTCCAAAAGAAACTTATCATCAAACGTATCTCTAAAATTAACTCATATTGGATTAGACTTAGGTTTGGATCAAGTTAAAAAAAATCTTTCTTTACTTGTGCAGGCAGCTAAAAAAAATAATAATTTCCTTAGATTAGATATGGAAAATATTCCCTATACATCAAAAACAATTCGACTTTACAAAGAAATGTTCGAAGAATATGAACAAATTGGTATTGTAATTCAGGCCTATCTTTTAAGATCCTATAACGACATAAAGAAATTGAGCAACGAAAAATTCAATGTACGTATTTGTAAGGGAATTTACGCCGAAGATCAAGAACTTGTTTTTAATAATTATAATGATATTCAAAAGAACTTTATTAGGCTTGTCAAAGAAGCTTTAAATAGAGGTGCTTATGTTGGAATTGCTACGCATGATGAATTTATTATTGATAACATATATTCGTGGATAACCAAAAATAATGTTTCCAAAAATCAGTATGAATTTCAGGTTTTACATGGTGTACCAATGGGCAAAAAACTCAAAATGCTAATGAATGAGGGAAATACGGTCAGAATATATCTTCCATATGGAGATAATTGGTATGATTATTCTGTAAGAAGATTAAGAGAAAATCCAAAAATGGCTGGCTATATTATAAGAAATATATTTCTATCAATTTTTAGGATAAAATGATCCTTTAAATCTATATATAAAAAGTAGTATTAAACCTGCAAGATTTGGGAACCAAACTTCTGGACTTGACCATGGAATACCATCAAAAGAAAAATCAGACATAGGCCAAATAATTTTTGTAGGAAAATATTCTTTTGAATGAAATGGAAAATCTAATGCTATATGAAAAGGCCATGCAAGCATTGGAAATGCTAGAGGTCTTTTGAAAAAGTAAACAAATCCAATAATTAAAAAAGCTGGAACAAAACTATGAAATAAATCATAATTGAAAAATAACCATCCGGGAATTGAGTCAATAATCGGTGGTCCATCAAAATTATAATTACCCTTAAATAATTGTACAATAATTAATAATCCAAATGAAAATAAATCTGGCATTGCTCCAAAAAAAATAGCTAATTTTGAGTAACCTGTGTAACCAAATAGGCCTTTACCCCATAAAGCATGACTTAAAGTATCCATTTATTTTGCTAAAGCACCCATTGGGTCCCAAGGTTTAAGGGGAATGGGTTCAGCATTTTTAAAAATGTCATTTAATTCATTCGTTAAGTAATCTTTATGTACAACAACTTCATAATTATATTCATCAAACCAATCATCAGACATGATATGATAGCCTTTATTTCCACCTTTGTCACCCCAACTATTCTCAACTCTCCACTTAACTGATTTTCCATTTTCATCTAAATCAACACCGGTAAATAACATAGCATGGGTCATTTGACTTTGACCATATTCAAGTCTTTCTGCTTTATTCATTTTAAAATTTGTGCCATAAAACAATTCATAATCAAATAGATCTGTATCCATTACACCTAAACTTCTATGAAAATGTTTTCCTACATCACATCCAAACCATACAGGATTATCATCTTTAATAGATAATATACTGGCTTCCTTCATTATGTCACTTTTAACATTTAAATATTTTATAGGATTTCCTTCCACAACATTACCAAGATGTTCGACAGTATAAACTTTATTATATTGTTTGTTACTCATTGGACAATTTATTAAACAAACATAATCATCAAGATCTAAACCAACATGATCATTATAAAAAGATTGTGGAGTTAAATTTTCATATCTGCTAAACTTTTTATCTTTATCTCTTACTTGCCAATTAAAACTTTTTGGTGGAGTTCCAAGGTGCATTGATAACATTCTAAAAATTTCCTCAATCATATTATGTTTTAATTTATCTAAATCTTCATTTGATGCTCCTTTTGAATATTCATTTCTAAGGTCAAGCGCATTTTCTCTCAGCTTCCTAGATATCATTTTATTCATCTCTGCTGACTGGCTTGAAGAAAAAGATTCAGACATTTCAGCTTGCGGTATAACGCCATATTTTTTAATCAAATTTGCCCACATATCCCATTGTCCACCATCTTCGGTTGGAGTTTGAAGCAAATGCATGACAATTCTACTATCAAAATCCTCATCAATGGTAGATAAAATTGATTCTAAAAAATAATTTGCTTTTTCTAATTTATCCCAAAACATGAAGTAGCTTTGAGAAAATTGAAAGTCTTTCAAATTGTGTTTCCTACCTAAATAAACTCTAAAAAGATTTTGTCCAGCAAACCCCCAACATCTTCCACTCGATTTTTGATTGGTTGCAGGCATTTCTCCTGAAATCACATGCGAAAAAGAATGATCTATTTTACGATACTTTTCCCAATTCATTGAAAGTTCACTCAAATTAGTTTTTATCATTGCATTTCTAACTACTTGAACATGTTGATCTAAGCTAAACTTTTTAGTTAGTTCTTTGATGAGTTCTTTTGATATTTTTTTTGGCATTTAAATTCCTTTTTATGATCCTCGTCTACCCCAAATCATTTTCTTTTTTAAAGTCTCATAATAATTATAGTCTTCAAAAGTGATAAATTTTAAATGATGTTCAGCTTTAGATAGTTTGACAGTAGATTCCTTAGAAAAATTTATAATATTTTGTCCATCCACAATTAACTTTAAATTATTTTCGGATTCCTCGTTAAATCTAAATTCTACTTCAACATTTGAAGGCAAAACTAATGGTCTTGATGTTAAAGAATGCGGAGCTATAGGAGTTATAATAATTGAAAAAACATCAGGCTGTACAATTGGTCCTCCAGATGATAAAGAATAAGCAGTTGAACCAGTTGGCGTACTTATAATAATTCCATCTGACTTGTAATCACTAACGTGTTTGTTATCAATATATAAGGATAAGGATGTAACTCTAAATGAAGTTTCATTCTGTACAACAAAATCATTTACTGCAAAAAATAAATCTTCATTATTGGAAATACTTGCAGTTAATACCAACCTATCTTGAATTTTAAATTGATCGTTTTTTACTGAATCAAGTTTATCTATTAATACTTCAGGAGTAATTTGTGCTAGAAAACCTAAACCACCTAAATGGACTCCTAAAACCGGAATGGACGGATTTGAAAAAATTCTAACACCAGAAATTAAAGTTCCGTCCCCACCGAGACATAATAGAAAACCTGCTTCAGGAGGGTCTTGAGACGAAAAATAGGAGATATTTTCATTTTGAACATCAATGCTTTTTAACCTTTCGGCTAAAAAAACATCAAGATTATTTTCATTTGCCCATTTTATGGCACTTTTGACAAGTGCTGGAACTTGTTTCTTTTCAGGGTTAGCCCATATTGCAAAACTTTTGACTTGCATAATGATTATTTACTTATTTTTTTTCTTGTGTCTATCCGCTCTTAAACGTTTTTTTCGTTTATGAGTATTCATTTTTCTTTTTTTTCTTTTTTTACCGCAAGGCATTAATTGCTCCTTAGTAATCGATTAATTTTTCATTTACAGTTTTTTTCATCAACTTTGATGGCTTGAAAACAGGTACATATCTTTCAGGTAAAAAAATAGGATCTCCAGTTTTTGGATTTCTTGCTTTTTTTGGTAACCTATGTCTTACACTAAAAGTACCAAAACCTCTCAGTTCAATTTTTTCGTTATTGCTTAATGCTCTAATTATTTCACTAAATGATTCATTTAGTACTGCCTCTACTTCAACTTTTGTAAGTCCAGTTGCATTAGCTACATTATCTACTATATCCTGTTTTATCATAATTTAATTATTCAAAATAAATTGTCAGTTTTTGACCAGGATAAATTGTCGAAGATTTCATACTATTCCAACTCTTTATTTTGGAAATGGTTGTATCGTTATTTTTAGCAATTATACTCAAATTATCACCAGTCTTGACAATATAAACATTTTTCTTTGGAGTATCCTTAACTGGTTGACCTTTAACAAATAAAGTTAATTTTTGTCCTGGCTTTATTAAAGAATCATTTGCTTTCATTCCATTCCACTTTCGAATTTCACTGCTCCTGGTATTAAATTTTTCAGCTATAAATCCTAACTGATCACCTGATTTAACCTTATAAATTATTTTTTCAGGGTAATTAGAATATATTCCACCTTTAACTGGAATTTTAAGTCGCTGACCTATGGAAAGTTTATTAATATTTGATATATTATTTATACTGGCTAAATCTGTAATTGACACTCTATATTTCGAAGCTATTGAACTAAAGTTTTCACCTTTTTGAACTCTATGTTCAACTTTTTGTACAGCAAATTTTTCGTCATCTGGTATAGAATTAAATTTTTTATAAAATGATTCTTTTTTTCCAAAAGGAATGTTTAGAGAGTAGGGACCATTATTAGGGGTTGCAGGCTGTCTCAACTCAGGGTTTAATTTTTTTATGGTGCTAACTTTTGTATCTGCTGATTTAGCTAATACATTTATATCAGAACTTTTTTCAATTCTTACTTTGTCAAATTTGAGTGGATTATTTTTTGGAATCTTAAATCCATACTTCTCTGGATTTTGTAAAATAATCGCAGAGGACAGATAATATGGGATATAGTTTTTTGTATCTTTTGGTAAAGAAAATAACTGCCAGTAATCGGATGTTTCATGAAGCTTAATGGCCCTATTGACTCTTCCTGGTCCAGTATTATAAGCCGCAAGAACTAAATACCAATCTTCAAATTCATCATATAAGTCTTTAAAATATTTTGCTGCAGCATGAGTTGATTTTATTGGGTCTTGCCTTTCATCTATATACCAATTTCTTTCTAGTCCATACTGCTTTCCCGTTAAATACATAAATTGCCATAATCCTACAGCCTTTGCTTTAGAAATAGCTTTTGGATCAAAGCCAGACTCAATCATTGAAACAACAATTAATTCTTCAGGTAAATCATATTGCTCAAGAATTGGTAACATTAAATCTTTATACTGTACATATCTTCTAAGCCATATATTAAATCCCTTCCTACCTTTGCCCTGAAAATATCTTATATAACTTTCAACTTGTGAGTTAGTAACTAATGGAATATGCCCTTCTCTATCATCAATAATAGTAAATTTTGTCATACCCATTTCAATTGATTCATTTTCGGATGTTAGTTTAGCTATATCTCTTCTTATTAAATCAGCTGTTAATATTTGAATGGAACTATCAATTGTATTTAATCTTGTAGTGTAAATTTTAATGAAATCATCCTGGAACTTCTCAAATTCAATTTTGTCTAGCTCCTCTCTTACCCCTATTTGTTCAACATCTGAAAGTATATCAAAGACTTTTTTTATGTTATAGACTACTTCAACAGTATCTAAATTTACATCAGCAATAATTGCATCAGACAAGAATTGCTTTGCTTCGTCTAATATTGAAGTGATTCTATTTGATGTACCTAAAAACGAAACATCATCAGTATTCATAAATGGTTTTTTAGGCTTTTCATTTAAACTTTGTCCAAAAATGAATGAGCACATAAGTATTAATATTAAATTTTTATTATATGAATTCATAAAGTTGTAAAATTATTTGTTATAGCTATGATAATCAAGTTAGTGTTTTTTTAATTTGTTAATGTAATTACTACTACTATATCCGTCGTGAAATCGAAGAACTTTGATTTCTCCACCATTTTCAATTACAGTTTTGTAGCCGACAATATCTTCAATATTATAATCACCACCTTTTACAAGAATATCTGGTTTAATTTTTTTAATTAAATTTTCTGGAGTTTTCTCCTCAAAAATAATAACTAAATCAACAAATCTTAAGCTTGCAAGCAACGTTGCTCTATCTTCAAAAATATTTATCGGCCTATTATCACCCTTGAGTTTTTTAACTGACTTATCTGAGTTTAATCCAACAATTAAAATATTTCCCAATTTTTTAGCTTCAGATAAATAGCGAATATGTCCTACGTGAAGAATGTCAAAACATCCATTTGTAAAAACAATTTTTTTATTCTCTTCTTTAATTTTTTTTAAAAAATTTATATTATCCTTCAGTTGAAACTTCATTTAATAAATTATCATTCCTTCAATTGTTGTTCTAATATTTTCTGTAAGCTTTTTTCTTTCGTTATAAGAAAAATTTTCACTTTGAATTGGTTCAGCAAATTCTATTGTTATCACACTTTTTTTAAAATTTAATAAACTTTTAAGAGACCATTTATATGTTCCTGAAATCGCAACAGGAACTATAGGTAATTTTGTATTTATACCAAAAATTGCTGCACCTTTTTTAAACATTTGTAAATTTCCATCTTTTGTTCTTGTTCCCTCCGCAAAAATCCCAACAGATCTTGGTAAATCTTTTATGTCATTTATTAGGTTATTTATGGAATTAATAGAGCTCTCATTATCTTTTCTATTTACAAAAATAAATCCTGCTTTATCTAGAATTGATTTAAATATTGGAATCTTTCTAAGCTCATCCTTTGCGATAAAAACAGTGTATCTGTTAACTGCAATTAGTAATAAAGGTATATCAATTAACGATGCATGATTTGGAACAAAAATATAATTTGATTCATTTAATAAATTTTCTTTGCCAATAACAATAAGCTTTATATTAAAAATGAAGGATAAAGTTTTACCCCAAATGATTCCAAAAAACTTAAAATGTTCTTTTTTTCCTGTTAAAAGTATTGTAAAAAGGGAACTAAGACCAAATAATAATGTCCAAAAAATAAGATTAAAATAAATCCATATAATTCGCAATTATTTTATCTCCGAAATTCCCATATATGATTGGAGACACTGTGGAATACTAACACTACCATCATTATTTTGATGTGTTTCAAGCAATGCCGCAAAAATTCTTGGTGTGGCTAATCCTGAGCCATTTAATGTATGAACAAAATCTATTTTACCATCTGAATTTTTAAATCTTATGTTTCCTCTTCTAGATTGAAAATCTTCAAAATTGCTACAGGAAGAAACTTCTAGCCATTTTTCTTCTCCTGGAGACCAAACTTCAAGATCAAAACATTTAGCAGCAGCAAAACCTAGATCTCCAGAACATAATTCAACTACTCTGTAATTAAGATCTAATAAATCTAAAATATTTGTAGCCTGCTTAACAAGAGAATCAAGTTCTTTATAAGATTTTTTTGGTTCTACAAATTTGACTAACTCAACTTTATTAAACTGATGAACCCTTAACAAGCCTCTTGTATCTTTTCCATATGATCCAGCTTCTCTTCTAAAACATGCAGAATAGCCTAGGTAATATTTAGGTAAATCACTTAATGAGAACAAATCATCTTTATGAATATTAGTAAGAGATACCTCGGCCGTAGGTATTAAATATAAATCATCTTTTTCAATATGGTACATATCTTCTGAAAACTTGGGAAGTTGACCAGTTGTTAAAGCTGTATCAGGCTTAACTAAAAATGGAGTGAAAAACTCTGTATAACCAAAATTATTTAAATGGTAATCAGTCATAAAATTTATTAGAGCTCTTTCTAATAATGCTCCTTTTCCTTTAAAAAGTGGAAAACCTGTACCAGACATTTTTGCAGAAATTTCAAAATCAAGTATATCTAAATTTTTTCCAATCTCTACGTGATCTTTTATCGTAAAATTGTAATTTTCTTTTTTATTCTTTTCTAAAACAACAATATTATCTTTTTCATTTTTTCCTTTAGGACATGAGGAATGAGGTAAATTTGGTATTTCAAGCAAAGCATTTTTTAGTAAAAATGATAATTTTTTTTGCTCTTTTTCAAGTTCTTTAATCTTTTCAGATAATACTTTTAAATTTTTGAAAACTTCGTCTGAAGAATCTCTTTTTGATTTTAGCTTTCCTATTTCTTTAGATTTACTATTTTGCTTAGCCTGTAACTCATTTAATTTTGTAGTGAGAGACTTTAATTTTGCATCAATATTTAAAATACTTTTAAGGGAAATATCTTTATCTTTTTTTAATAGATCTTTTAAAACTCTTTCTGGATTTACCCTAATTTTTTTTATATCTAGCATTTAATAATTTACTCATTTAATTGAATATATTAATATTTATAGTATCAATTAATTTATTATTTTCTTTGATTTTCAAAATGTGCTGTCCTGCTTTTCTAGCTTTTAATTGGCAAAAATAATATCCAGATATTGGATTGTATAATAATTTTAAAGAATCAATTACACTATCATTTTGAAGCAGCTCAACATTAAAATTTTTAATTTCTAAATCTACAATATTTGAATATCCATAAATAAAGATTGATTTATTTTTTTTTAAATTACTATTAGCAATGAAAAAAGAATGTTGGATATTTGTATCAAACAAAATCCAATCAATTGTATCAACAAGTTGTTTTTTAAAATTTTCTGAATGATTATATAGCTCATTTGATATAATAAAGGATGATTTAAAAGATTGTTTTGAGAATCTAGAAAAACTATTTAAGGATTGGAGGTCTATATTATCTTTTGTATTTAATCCAAATATTGGAAAAAAATTCTTTATCTCATTAAAGTTTTGATCAAATCTTGAAGTCATAATTAAAGAAGTTTCTTCAGAATAGATTTTTTTTAAAAATAAATTTAGCCATTTATCAGACACAGGTTTACTTGGAAAGTTATCAAGAATAAGTATATCATACTCATTAAACCAAAAGTTAGTAATATCTAAATTTCCGTCTAAAGGGTTAGGATAAAAATGATCATATTCTGTATTGAGATTATTAATTATGAATGGTGAGTTAAAATTTAGTTTTCCAGAAATAACAGCAATCTTTGGTTTTTCAATTTTAAGTTTACTGTGAAATGAATATCTATTATTTGAAATATTTTCCTCTCCTTCTAAAGCAGAAATATTTAATTCAAAAATTTTATCAAAATCTATATTTCCTGATATCAAAAAAGATTGGAAATAGTTACTAATATTAGATTTAATTTTTATCGAATGAGATGCGACTAATTTATCATCATTAATTAATGAAATCTGAACATCTCCCTCACCTCCTCTTTCACTTAAAATTTCTGTGTCTAAATAAACGGAATTTTTATCAAATTGATTAGGGTAAATTAAAATATTCATAATAGATAAATCAATTGGCTCTTCAAAGTTAACTTCATTTGATAGAATTTCAGGTTCAAAATAATCTTTGTTATTTTTTTTATCTGAACATGAAGTCATTATAATTAAAAAATAAATGTTTAAAATTATAATTTTTTTAATCAGCTTTAACGTACTTATCATGTAATCATTCCTCTTGAATAAGCACTAAAATCATTATCAAAATTGATTTTTTTATTATTTATTTTGTGCTCTGCCAAAAAAGCAATCATATCAGCATTATCAGTACAATATTTCATTGATGGATAAATGATTTTTTTATCAAGCTCACTAAGCTTTTTTCTTAACCTCTTATTTGCAGCAACACCACCACAAATAATTCCAGAGTCTACAGAAAATTTATCCATCGCTTTTATAAATTTATTTATCAATGTATCAACTATTGCCTCTTGATAACTAGCAGCAATATCCTGAAAATTATAATTATCTTCATTTACACAATTAATTAAAGAGGTTTTCAGTCCACTGAAACTAAAATTAAAAGAATTATCATTTATCATTGGCCTTGGAAAATTTATTAAATCTTTATTACCATTTTTTGCAAGATTCTCAATTTCAGGTCCACCTGGATAATTCAAATTCATTTTTTTTGCACCTTTATCAAAAGCTTCACCGCAAGCATCATCAAGTGTTTCACCAAGAAGTTCATAATTAAACATACTTTTAACTAACCATAATTGTGTATGACCTCCAGATACTAAAAGATTAATAAATGGAGCCTCTAATTCTGAATGGTCTATAAAGACTGAGTTTAAATGTGCTTCTAAATGATTAATTGGAATAATAGGAATATCCAGCGCTTGAGCAAGCCCTTTAGCAAAACTAATACCTGAAAGAAGAGAGCCCATTAAACCTGGTCCATTAGTTACTGCAATTGCTTCAATATCTTTAAATCTCATATTTGCATCATTAAGAACTTTGTTAGTAATGTTGGGTAAATATTTTTCGTGTTCTCGAGATGCAATTTCAGGGACTACCCCTCCATATTTTTGATGAATTGATTGCGTCTTAGTATAACTAGATAAGATTTTGAAGTCGCTACAAATAGCGACTCCAGTTTCGTCACATGATGTCTCTATGCCAAGAATAATCAATTAATTTCTTTAATAACTAAAATTTCTAAATTATTTGGAGATAGATCTTTCCATTCTATCAAGAAATTAGGTAGACTAATTTGAGGAGAATAGAATTGCTTTTCAGAATTCCAAAAATTAAAATCAATAATAACATCAATGTCTTTTGGTAAAATACTTGCAATCTGTTCTAATCCTCCAACTATAGTAAGTGAAACAGTAGCTGGATTGACAAAAACATTTACATCGCTTGGTTTATTTACTAATTGAACCGGTATATTAGTTATAATTGTTTCACTTATAGGCTGAATATTAATTAATCCATCAACCCTTCTAGGATCAAAACTTACAAGCTTATTTGGATTTAAAATTATCCAGCTTCCACTAAAGGAAGAAATTAAATCAGAGAGTGTATCATTTTCTGTTAAAACAAATTCAATATCGTTAACAGTCTCTTCAGGTCCACCAATACTAATCGAATCGGGTAAAAATTTTGTACCAACATCTATAAATCCAGGTTCGGTACTGACTAAAATTTGTGATTTTACTGGAACTTTTTTAACCATGTATCTTTGTAGCTTAATTTGAACATTTCTAGGATTTAAAACTTCCACAAACTGTAAATCTAAAGAAGAGGGTAATACTATTTTTTCAGGATTTTCTTTGTAGTATGTATCTAGCTGAAAATTATATTCATCAGTAATACTACTTAAATCGATAACTGCTTTATAGTCATCAGAATAAAAGTTTTTAAAAAATCGTAACCAAAAGAATGATCTACCAGTTCCTTTTAATGTAACAAAAATATTTTCAGGAACTTCTTCTTTGTAAGTTTTTTGCTCTTGTAAATTTCTAGCAACTAAAGGGATGTCCAAATTGACAGTATACACATCTTCACTCTTGATTAAAAACCAAAAAACAAAAGCTATAACAAAAGAATAGAATATTCTTTTGAATTTTATAGTATTAATCGCCAACATTAGATTCATCAAGCATTAAAATGATATTTTTTTCATTAGGTTTAACCTCAACAACAATTAAATCTAAAGAATCACCTTCATTAAGTATACTAATAGTATTTTTTTTCTGATCTTTTGATATCTCATTCATTGGTATTAAACCTTGAATATCATTATCTAATTTAATAATAGCACCTGAGTCATTCATCTTATGAAATGAACCTTTAATTTTATCCCCAGAGCTAAAATTGCTTGAAATGCTATCCCAAGGATTATCGGTTAAGTCCTTTACACTTAATAAGACTTTTCTTTCTTTTTCAAGAATCTCTAAAATTATGTAATCAACCGTATCTCCTTCATTAACGAACTCTTTTGGATGTAAAGGATTTTTAGTCCAATGAAAATCTGTTGTTCTTATAAAGCCCTCTAATTCATCAGTCAACGATACGAATGCACCAAACTTAGTAACCTTGTTTACCACTCCAGATTTTTTATCTCCAACTTTTACGAGCTTAGATATTTCCTCCCATGGATCGTCAGAAAGCTGCTTGATTCCAAGACTAATTTTTTGTTCATCTGAATCAACAAATAGAACTTTAGACTCAATTGACTCACCAACCTTGTAAGAATCTTGTAGATTTTGAACATTTTTTGTCCAAGAGACCTCGGATATGTGAATTAGACCTTCAATTCCTTTTTCAATCTCAATAAAGATTCCATAATTCATGATACTTACGATACTACCTTTAACAATGTCTCCAACCTTGTACTTATCTGGAATAGTTTCCCAAGGGTTATCTACTAATTGCTTTAAACCCAAAGAAATTCGAGAGGTTTCTTTATTAAAATCTATGACCTGAACATTAATTTTTTGGCCAATTTCTACAATTTCAGATGGATGATTGATTCTTCCCCAAGAAAAATCAGTTATGTGAATTAAACCATCAACGCCACCTAAATCAATAAATGCACCAAAATCAGTTATATTTTTTACAATTCCTTCAAGCTCAGCTCCTATTTCAATTTTTGACATTAATTCTTGTCTCTTTTCATTTAATGACTCTTCTAAAATAGCTTTTCTTGAAACAACAAGATTTTTACGCATTTCGTCAACTTTTACAATTTGAAAATCAAATTCTTTATTAACAAAATCATCAAAATTCTTTATAGGCTGAACATCAGCTTGCGAACCTGGTAAGAAAGCTTGAATAACACCTAAGTCAACTACCAAACCACCTTTTACCCTTTTAATAACCTTACCATTAACTGGCTCACCACTTTCACAGAAATGTTTTAATTCATCCCATCTTTTAATAAAGTCAGCTTTGTACTTTGAAAGAGTAATATTTCCATCAGTATCTTCAAATTTTTCTAAGAAAATATCTATATTTGATCCAATTTCGGGTAAATCTTTATTATCAAATTCAGATCTAGTAATCAACCCTTCCGATTTAAAGCCAATATCAACCATTACATCGTTATCGCTAATTCCAATTACTTTAGCTGATATAATTTGATTCTCCGATATATCATTAAATGTTCCTTGATATTCTTCCGAAAGAACCTCTTTATTTTTTTCATCTAATGGCTGATCATCTGTAAAGGATATTCTTTTTACATCTGCAAATAAATCCTTACTTAAATAATTTTTAATGTCTTTTTTAGAACTATGAGTAAAAGATTTTTTTTCTTCTTCTTCATTTTCGATGGGCTCAACTACAGCTTCTTCAACTTTAATTTCGTCTAGAGTAGTTTCTTTTATTTCATTACTATTTTCTTTTTTAATTTTATCGTTCATTCATTTTCTCTATATGTTTTAAGATTTGGTTAACTTGATCATCAAAAGAACAAAAAGTCGTGTCAACTATAGTTGCATTATTAGGTATTTTTAATGGAGATAGTTTACGAGTTGAATCATACTTATCTCTTTTTTCCAAATCCTTTTTTATCTCGTTAATATTTTTGGCTTCATTAATTTTTTCAAAATCAGCCAACCTTCTTTTAGCTCTTACATCGTAATCTGCTTGAAGAAAAAACTTATGTTCTGCATCAGGAAAAACAACTGTGCCTATATCTCTTCCTTCAACCACGAAATTACCATTTTCAGCAAAGGATCTTTGAATTTTAACCATCTTATCCCGTACTTCTTTTATAGCACTGACTATACTAACTGTACTTGTAACTTCTTGACTTCGAATTTTCAAACTAATATCCTCATCATCTAAAAAAATTCTCATTTCCTTATCAAATGAAAAATCAATATGCAATTTTATGGAATCAAGTGATTTAGTAACCTGATTGTTGGATTCTAAATCAACATTTTCAGCTAAAAAATAAAACGTTACAGCTCTATACATGGCACCTGTATCGAAATACTGATATCCTAGCCGTTTTGCTAATTCTTTAGCAGTGGATGATTTGCCAACTCCTGCTGCTCCATCAATAGTAATTACCATAAATGCCACGAAAGTTAGTTTTTCTTTTCAGAAATACCAAGATGTTTAGTTTTAGAAGTTTAAGGCTGAATTTTTGCTAAAAAATTTAATTCTTTTTTTGTCAATGGCCTCCAACTACCTAATAAAAGATTTGAAAGCTCTATTTCGCCAATTCTTGTTCTATTTAATGAATATAGATTTAAGTCAAGAAACTTAAAAATTCTTCTAATTTCATTTTTTTTTCCCTGCTTTAGAATCATTTTAACTTCAATTTTTCCTTTTATTGATTTTTGTGAGATAATTTTAGCTTTTCCTTTTTCATTTGACCCTATAAAAACACCTTTAAAAATTCTCTTTGCATTTTTTTCATTTATAAACTGATCGGTTGTTGCAATATATTCTTTTTCTATATTATTCTTAGGATGCATTAAAAACTGTGAGAGATTTCCGTCATTTGTAAGTATAATTGCACCGGTTGTATCTTTATCTAACCTTCCAACATGATGTAATGGTGGGGTCTTTGGAATTAATTCAAAAATAGTTTTTCTTCCTTTTTCATCAGATTTTGTTGATAAGAAACCTTTTGGTTTATTTAATAAAATAGTTGTCAATTTAATATTATGTTTTATTTTTTTATCATCAAGACGAATATCATCCTTTTCGCTAATATCTATAAATGGATCTAATACTAATCTACCATTTACGGTAACCATGGCCTCTTTAATTGCATCAATTGATTTTCTTCTGGAGAGTTCACCTGAAGAACATATAATCTTAAATAATTTCATTATGATAATTTTTCAGATTCAACTAGCTCTGAAACTTCTTCTGGTGTAGGCATTTCGTTTAAGTTGCTTATTCCAAAATGCTTTAAATAATCATCGGTTGTTTTATAAAGTAAAGCCTTTCCTAAAGAAACATCTCTACCCTGAATTTTAATAAGCTTTTTCAATAACAAATTTTTTATTACACCTTTACAATCCACTCCCCTAATGGACTCTATATCTATTCTTGAAGTAGGCTGTTTATATGCTATAATTGCCAAAACTTCCAATGCAGCGTTGGAAAGCATTAATTTTTTTGAAGGAATTAGTTTTGATATGAAAGGTTCATAGTCTTTTTTACTAACCATCATATAACCTTCACCAATTTGTTTTATGAAAAATGAATTTTTTTCATAAAGTAAATTTAATTTAGAAACTTCATCTTTTAGATTTGGTGCATTTTCGTTTCCAAATACTTTTATGATATCACTTTGAACTAGAGGAACAGTGGAAACAAAAAAAAGTGATTCAATAATTTGTTGATTTTTTGTCATGCTTTTGCAACAATTAATTTAATTTTAATATCGTCGAAGTTTTGTTTCTGAAAACAAATAATTTCTGATTGCTTGATCATTTCAAGCATTGCAAGAAATGTTACAATAATTTCAATTTTAGTTTTGAGTTCTTTAAGCAAATTTTTTAATAATAAAACTTTCTTTTTTTTAAAACTTTTAAGAATATAATTTTTTTGAGCTTTCAGAGAAACTAATTCCTTGTAAATCTCATAGCTGTCTTCGGATGGAGCATTATCAATAGCTTCTTTAAAAATTTTTGAGATATCAAATAAAGATACCTCATTCAAATAATCAGACACATCAGGAGATTTATCATAAACAATATTAATATTTGATCTAAAAAAAGTATTTTTATTTTCAAGATGTAAATTTTTTAATTGATGGGCTACATTTTTATATTTTTTGTATTCTATTAATTTAGCAACTAGGTCAATTCTAGGGTCATCAATATCAAATGACTCCTCATCAATTTGTCTTGGGATAAGCATTTGAGTTTTTATTCTTAATAACATTGATGCCATAAATAAGAACTCTCCAGCTATTGATACATCTAATTTTTTTGCTTCATCAATGACAGAAATATATTCATTTGTTATTTTAGTAATTGGTATATCATATATATCTATTTTATCTCTTTTAATGAAGTACAATAGTAAATCTAAGGGACCCTCAAAATTTTCTAACTTTATATTGAACATTCAGAGTAAACCAGTTGCACTTTTGACTTTTTTAAGAGTCTTTTGAGCTATTTTTTTTGCTTTACTTTTTCCTAATTTCATCTCTTTGTTTACCTCATCAATATTTGAAAGAAGATGTTCTTTCATGGATTTTTTTTCTTCAAAAAAACTAATAATTATATCTACTAATTCTTTTTTGACTTCCATGTATTTCAGACCAGGAGTATTGTATCTGTCTTTAAGTTCATTTTTAGATTCTTCGTCAATGAATAGAGAATAAATATTAAATAAAGGAGTGTTAATATCTTTGGGATCTTTTAACCCAGCAGAATCAGTAATAATATTCATTACTTGACTTTTAATTGTATCATTATCTGCAAAAATAGGGATGGTATTATTATATGATTTGCTCATTTTTCTATTATCAATGCCAACTATAGTATCATTGCTAGTGTCAATCTCTATGTCAGGAATTGTAAAAACATCGCCAAATGTGTTATTGAACTTTATCGCAATATCCCTTGTTATCTCGAGATGTTGTTTTTGGTCTTTACCTACGGGAACTAATTCAGATTGAAACAATAATATATCCGAAGCCATAAGAACAGGGTAAGAAAATAATCCCATATTAGGTTTTAGACCATTTGCTATTTTGTCCTTATATGATGTTGACCTTTGCATTTGTCCAACAGAGGCATAATTAGATAAAATCCAAGCTAATTCTGCAACTTCGGGGACATGTGATTGCACCCAGAAAGTTGATTTTTCAGGACTTAAACCTAATGCTAATAAATCTATAAAAGCTTCTTGAGTATTTTTTTCGAGTTTAACTTTTTCATTGATGGATGTCATTGAATGATAATTTGCAACGAAACAAAATAAATCTGAGGAATCTTGAAATTGAATCATTCTTTCAATCATACCGAAATAGTTTCCGATATGTAATTGCCCTGAAGGCTGAATTCCGCTTAAAATCCTTTTTTTCATATCTTAATTTTTACTTTGAAATAGGTATTCTTTCCATCCTTCGTTTTTTTGATTAATATATTGATTAAAATACATAAATCTATTTGGTTTTTTAGGTATTTTTAAAAGTTTCATTTCAGCTTCGCTAGGAGTTTTATTTCCTTTTCTAGAATTACATGGTGAACATGCTATAATTAAATTTTCCCAACTATCTTTTCCACCTTGTTGTTTTGGTATTATGTGATCAATGGTTAGATTTGATTTAGAGCCACAATATTGACATGATGAATGATCTCTCATAAGTAAATTTTTTCTGTTTAGAACAATATCTAAACTATTAAATGAAACATATTTTTTTAATTTAACTACGCTTGGTACTCTCATTTGCATTGACGGTGAATGTACGCGATCATCATAATTCATTAAGATATCAACTTTATCTAAAAAATATAAACAAATTGCACGTTTGGAATTACATACTCCAAGGGGTAAATAGCTTGCGTTAAGAATCAATGTAAGGTTGTTTAAATTATTAGATTGCTGATTTGACATTCAATAATTTATAAATAATCATTTACATTGTACAAAATAAAGTTTAATGTTTTAGTGCGAATGTAGGGAACAAAGTGAAAATCTTTGGCAGTCCCCGCTACTGTAATTACTGAGGTTTAATAAAATCCATTCAACGAGGTTGGAGAAGGAATTAAACCATTTTAGGTAAAAGCCAGGAGACCTTATTTGTAAACAATAATAAAAAACTTCGGAGGAAAGTATGATAAAGAAATCATATATATTAATATTAGTATTAATATCAAATCTGTTTGGACAGACTTTTACTGGTAATGTTAAGGACGTATCTGGAACTAAAATTTCTTATGTTATAATTGAGGAATTAAATTCAGAGTCACAAGAAAGAAATTGGACAATTTCAGATGAAAATGGTGACTTCTCAATTAACATTATGAATGGATCAGATGTTTTATTTCAAAGAATTGGATTTAAAGATGTCATCGTAAAAAATGAGGACCAATTAAGTAAATCTATAATAATGGTCAAAGAAAATATATCGCTAGAAAAAGTTGATGTTTATGGTAAGAAAAAGGAGGATTATTTTAAAAATAAGACTTCATTAAATAATTTAGGAATTTTTTCAAGAAATGGTTCTCTTAATCAAATTCCTTCTTTAGAAATAAGGACCTATGGTGGATATGCCGGAGTCGCTTCTGCATCATTTGACGGTGGATATGCAAGACATACAAAAGTTCTTTACAATGGAATCGATTTGACTGATGCGATGAATGGTCAGGTTGATCTTTCTACACTACCTTCTTTCGCGCTCCAATCTGTTAATTACAGATTAAATTCTGGAACAAAATTTGGTTCTGGCTCCATTGATGGTTCTTTAAACATTAATAATAATATTTTAAATAATAATGTTTTCTATAGTGTAGGAGATTTTGGATTTAAACAGTACGGAGCTAATTATTCCATAAACAGAAAAACTTCAAAAAGAAATATTTCATTTGGTAAAACCTCATACAATGGAGATTATAAATATATTGATTCTTCAGGAAATAATGTTAAACGATTGAATAATTATTTGGATCAATTTTTCCTTTCTGTTGACAGAAAATTTGTTATTAGAGAAGACTTCCTACTAAACATATTCACACTGTTAACTGAGAATGTTAGAGGAGCAGCAGGAAGTACAAGTTTTCCATCACCAAATGCTACAAGAACTGATGACTTTGATCTATTTGCTTTATCCTTCAGTAAGTTTTTTGAAAATGGTTCACTTGATTTATATATGAATAGATCAACTAATTACCAGGAATTTGACGATTCAGAAGGATCTTTTCCGGTTTATAGTGAACATGCACTTGACTATTCAGCTTTTGGGTTCAAAGGAAATCAAACAATAAATCCGTCTTTTAATTATGAAGCTGTTTTCAATATAAAATCTGAACGAGTTGACAGCAGTGAATTACAAAAAGAAGAACTAGAAACAACATCATTTTCGTTTGTTGGTAATTATGTTAATTCTGATTACGACTTCAAGGTTTCTCCTTCGATGCGCTACGATTCAAGGGAAGAAAATGACAAAACAACTTATAATTTAGGGTTTGAAGCAATAAATCAGTTTGCTGATTCTGGTAGTTCATTTGACTTTAACCTTGATATAGGTTCATCATTTCAATTTCCTACAATGAATGATTTATATTGGCCAGATGGTTTATACAGTGGAGGTAATCCTAATTTAAAACCTGAAGAAAGTGAATACATTGCATTATCCATTTCTAATGAATCTTCGATCGGAAAAATAAAAGTAACTGCATCTTTAAAAGATTATGAAAATTTAATATTATGGCAACCCAACGAATCATTTAAATATGTACCTATAAATGTTTCCTCAGCTGAAAGAACATCTTATAATTTTCAATATTTAAAAGATTTTTCAGACTTACAAATGCAATTAACATATAATGTGTATGAGACTCTTGATAAAGATGTAGATGAAAAACTATTATATGTACCAGATAGCTCAGCTAGTTTACTTCTTGTATATAAGTTGAATAATTTGACTCACTTTTCATTAAACTATAAGTTAGTTGGAGATAGGATTTTGCAATATCAGTCCTCATTCGCAGAACAAGTAAATGATAAATCATATGGATTACTGAGTCTTGGAGTATCAAATGTTTTCAATTGGATGGATGAAGATTCAATAGTACTTAATATGGCTGTAGATAATCTTTTGGATGAAGAATATATTTCTACTATCGGTTATCCAGAGCCTGGGAGAAGCATAAATTTTATTTTGGAATATAGGCTCTAGTCGTCAAATTCCCAGATAATTCCAAATGTTAATAAGCTACTAATTGGATTAAAAAATTCATGATTTCTTAATGAGTAATCTTCCGTATCATTTAACTTATTTAGGGCATTATTCAGTCTAATTGTCAATAGTACATCGGATATGGCAATTTCTGTACTAAGAGAGATATTTAAATAATCGTCAGAATTAATACTATTTTTCCTTTGAGGCATATTTTTAAAATAATTAAAACTATATTGGGAATTATTTCTTGACATGTATTGCAAACTGAGTTTTCCCTTGATTCCCAAATTGTCATTAATAAATGATAAACTAAAAAGATAATCAAAAGCAAAAATATGAGGTCTATTTGAGCTAATTAAACTATCATAAAAGTTGTAGGAGTGATTCAGATTTAATGAACCGTATTTAAATGGGATTGAAAATTTAGTTTGAAGGGACATCATTTGATCATCTTCAAATTTATACCTTTCAGCCTCAGGAATAAATACATCTCCTAAATCATTTGGAATAACGAAATTAGTAGCACGAACGTATTTTAAAGTAGTAGATAAATCAATCTTTTGACTTAAAACATATGATGTTGAAATAGTTTGCCAGGTTTCTATATCCTTGCCTTCAAACTGCCCTGTATGGTTAAAGTCATAGGAATCTATCACAACCATTGATGCTTGGTTTTTTATTTCATAAAAAATGCTTAATGAGCGGAAAATATTTCTGTAGAGAAAGTTTGGTTTGATTTTATCTTCAATAAAATCTATTCCATAAACGAAATTTCCAAAACTAAAATTATTAGCATTTGTTATTATAAATGAATTTCTTGAAAAACCTGTATTTAATCTTTCATTTTTGTAATGCTTATTATCGAGTGCAATTTTTAAAGAAAGAAAATTTCCATTGTGTATGTGAGTACTTATTCTATTTCTATCTAAATCATACTTATTATTTAAAGAATATTGAGAAATTTGGGATGACTCATATTTACTTAAGTGGTTTAATCTGATATCAAAATGATGGTCTCTTTTTACAAAGCTATTTCCAATAGTTAGAGAAATAAAGTCTGAAAATTCACTATTTGAAGATGAATCTATTTCTGATGGTAAATTAAAATAAAAACCTGATTCATCTCTAAAATATCCAAGAGTGGAATAAATTTTATTATTTTTAAAATTCCTAGAATAATTAAATTTGTAAAATAAGCTTAATGGCGGTTTTTCAGAATCAGCAAATTCAGAGTATTGTCCAAAAAAACTTTTCTTTTGTCCTTTAAATTGAAAAATTTCATCTTTAGAATTCTTCTTTAAACCTATACTAAGCTTATCAAAACCATAGTCACCAAATTCATAAATAAATTTGCTTTTAACGTATGATGAGTCTTCAGGAAGTTCTTCAAAAGTTAAATTTGTAAATTTATTTCTAAAGTTTTTTGAGGATCTGTCAATTAATAATTTTTCAAAAGACTGGTCTAAATTCCAAATTAATTGATTGTTATCAAGGATAACTGCAAAATGTTTTGATACATCAAATGGTATTTCTTCTTGAGATAAAAGGATAGATGATAAAAAATAAATTGATAAAAAATTTTTACAACTCATCTCTTCTCATAAAATTGATTTTAGAGTCTAAAAAATTTATTGAATGTAATAATACTGCCTCAAGCGTCTGAGGTTCAACAGGGCTCTGCCACTCTTTTCGACCTTGATATGATAAGATTAAATGTTCTAATTGAAGCTTATCATCTTCCGGAAAATTATTTATTTCAGATATATACTTATTGACAACGTCCCTTGAAAGGATAGCATTACCAACCAAAGACTTATGGTTAGCTTTGGAAATTTCAGAACCGAGGTTTATTGAATAAAGTTTTCCGATTTGATGAAGGCATACTCCTGAAACTAGCAAATCTATATCAATGTCATAGTGTTCACCAATTTGCTTTGCAATTTTTAGCAGAGAAACTGTTTGCTCAATTAATCCATTTTGATAGTTATAATGATAAGAAATACTTGCTGGATAAATCTTGAACTTATTTTTATGATCTCTTAAAATATTTTTTGTTATTTTCTTTAGGTGGCCCTTTGAAATTAAATTCACTTCAGCTTGTAATTCTTTCCATAAATCATTTGGTTTTTTCTTTGATGTAGGTATCAAGTCCGACGGCTTAAAGCCATATTGACTATACTTTTTTTCATCTGCGCGAGAAATGTTATCAATTTTTAAAAATATACTTTCACCATACTTATAAGTAACTCCCTTGACAGCAACCGGATCTCCATTATTAAATTTCTTAGAAAGTCTTTGAACATTATTCCAAATTCTTGCTCTAACTAACCCTGATTTATCTTGAAGTAATAAATTTAAATATGTTGATCCATCTTTTTTCTTTTGAGACTTTTTTTCAAGACATAAATAAAAACCTTGAAGCTTCATATCAGCTACTAAGCTTGAAATAAGGATAGATTTCATTGAACTAATTTTTTGAATGTGAACATTGATTATCTTTACAAGTTCCAGATAATTGATGAACACGTTTTGTGACATTGAGATTCAAATCATCCGCGATTTTATTCTCAATTGAAGAAATTTCATTATCATAAAATTCAAATATTTCTCCACAATCTTCACAAACAATATGATCATGTTGAGGTGTAATTGTTTTTTTGTTATGCTCGTATAAGAATTTACCGTTATCTAAAGTTATCTTTTTTAGAAGATTATGTTTAACAAAAACATCAATTGTTCTATATAAAGTTGCTCTTGATACATTGATTTTTTTCTTTTTGAGGTCTGCAAGAATTGTTTCAATATCACGATGTTTATCTGTTGAAGATAATTCATCCCAAATGTTTAAACGTTGTTTAGTTGCTCTCAAGCCTTCACTTTTAAGAACAGCTTCAACCTCAATATGAAATCTACATGGTATTAAATTTTGCATATGTCAAATTACATTAATTTGATTGTTTAATCTATTTTTTTTAATCGAGCGTACTTAACAATCAATTTTTTTCTTAAACCTCCATCAAATTCAACACCAACTTTTTGATTCTCTCCAGTGCCACTTAAAACAAGAATGGTTCCAACACCAAAAAGATTATGCTGAACTTTATCTCCAATTTTGAAATCATCAAACTCAGTCACTGTTCTAGAAATTTTAATTTTTTTCTGGCTACCAGTTCCTACAACTCTTCTAGTATATACTGATTTGTATGATTTTAATTTTACCACATCCTCATCAATTTCACTCAAAAAATCTGATTGAACAAATGAGTTTGTATTCATAGCTCCAAATCGCCTTCTGTATTTTGCATTTAAAAGGTAAACTTGATTCATAGCTCGTGTAACAGCAACGTAAAACAGTCTTCTTTCTTCTTCCATTTGATCGGGTCCATCATCAATTCTAATAAGAGGAAAAAGACCCTGTTCTAAACCGCTAATAAATACTGTAGGAAATTCAAGTCCTTTAGCAGCATGAACTGTCATCAGCGTTATTGAATTCTCTTTATCATCCCATTCATCAATATCAGTAAAGAGAGAAATTTCTTGAAGGAAATCTTTTAAGTTACCGCCAACTTGATCAGAAAATTTATCTACAGAAGTTTTTAATTCTTGAATGTTGTCATAACGATCCTGCTCAACGGGATTATTCTTATAATAATTTTCAATATTGAATTCTTCTAGTAGGGTTCTAATCAATTCTTTTGGATCTAAAGTTTCTAATAATTCACTAAATTTTTTAATAGAAGTATAAAAATTTTCGATTGAATCTTGCTGTTTACCTCTCAATTTTAAATCTCTACAAAATGTTAAACTGTCAAATAAAGAAATTTTCTTCTTCATGGCTAAATCAACAAACATATTAATTGATTTTTCTCCAATACCCCTTACTGGAAAATTAATTATTCTTCTTAGTGCAATATCATCATTATTATTTGCTACTAAAGTTAAATAGGCTAAAACGTCTTTTATTTCTTTTCTGTCATAAAACTTTGTTCCTCCAACAATGTTATAAGGCAAACCTTCTTTTACCATTGCTTGCTCAATAGACCTGGACTGAGCATTAGTTCTATATAGTACTGCAAAGTCCTTAAATGTATTTTTGTTAAGTTTTATTTCTGATTTTATTGAGTCACAAATTGCGTTTGATTCTTCTTCATCACTTCCAGCTGAAATAAGCGAAATTTTTTCACCTTTGCCTCTAGTAGCTTCTAATTTTTTTTCAGCTCTATTTTTGTTATTGGAAACAACAGACCATGCACCATCTAAGATTCTTTGTGTTGATCTATAATTTTTTATAAGTTTTATTTCGATATTTTTTGCAAAAGTATCTTGAAAATTGGTTAAAATATTATCTATGTTAGCTCCTCTCCAACCATAAATTGATTGGTCATCATCTCCTACTACAGTAATATTTTGATGTTTTCCAGCTAGAAGCGAAACTATTTCAAATTGAGGGGAATTTGTATCCTGAAATTCATCAACTAGTACATATTTCCAAGTTTTTTGGTAAAAATTTAAAATTTTAGAATTTTCTTTTAATAGTCTTATTGGAAGTAAAAGTAAATCGTTGAAATCAAGTGCATTATTTGACTTTAATCTATCACAATAAGCTTTATAAACCTCAATAATCTTTTCATCTTCGAACGTTTGAGCATCTTGCTCCATTTTTTTAATAGAGGTGTTAGTATTTTTAAACTTGTCAATTTGTGATTTAAGAAAACTCACATTTAATTCTTTAAACTCAGAGAGATTTAAACTTTCTAAAACTTCTTTTATAACTGCTTTTTGATCTGATGTATCATAAATGGTAAAACTTGAATTATATCCTTCTTTAAGAGATGAAATATTCATTCGCAACATTCGAGCTCCTACGGAATGAAATGTTCCCACATTTACTCCCTCACTAGATATATTTTCTTGAATTCTTAGCTTCATTTCTGAGGCGGCTTTATTGGTAAAAGTAAGTGCTAAAATTTCTTGGGGCTTAAAAAGCTTCTCCTTAATCAAATACCAAACCTTGTAAGTGAGGACACGAGTTTTTCCGCTTCCTGCTCCTGCAAAAACTAACACTGGTTTGTCAACTATTTGAACTGCTTCTAGTTGTTGAGTATTTAAATCTTTTAATTTCATCTATTATTTCTTTTATTAATTTTATAAATCCTTTTAGCCTCTTCATGATCCTTTTCGTTTGTTGTGAAAGCGTGTGAACCGTCACCTTGAGCCACAAAAAATAAAAAATTTGTATCCTCTGGATAAAGCGCAGCTATAATTGATTCAATGCCTGGATTATTAATGGGACCTGGTGGCAAACCATAATTTTGGTAAGTATTATAATCAGATTTAATTCTTAAATCTCTATTGGATAACGTCTTAGGGGGTCCAGGAATGATATATTGTATTGTTGGATCTGCTTGTAACTTCATATTTATTTTTAATCTATTGTGATATACTGAAGAAATTGTTTTACGCTCGCTACTTAACATAGCTTCGCCTTCAATAATCGACGCCAAAGTTACAACCTGATGTACTGAAAGTCCTAGTTGATTCGTTCTATTAATTAAATTTTTATCAAATCGCTTCCAAAATTCTGTAAGTAAAATATTAATGATCTCATCTGGCAAAGAATCGTGATATAAATAATATGTATCTGGATAAAGGTAACCCTCAAGACTTTTACCTTTAATATTAAAATCTTGTATTATCTCTTTAGAATTAAAATATTTTTTAAAATCATAATTAGTTTTAAGCAACAAATTAATATTTTGAAATATTTGATCAGATTGTAAACCTTCCGGAATAGTAAGTTTTAATTTGATTGGACCTTCATAAAAAATTGAATCAATTAAAACTGAATCAGAAACCTTTCCTTCTAGCAAAAATTTACCGGTTGGTATTTTTGAAGCTAAACCTCTTAACATAACCTTTGCTTTAAAAATATCCTGGCTTACAATTATATTTTTTTGATGTAATAATTGAGAAACAGTACTTAAAGACATTCCTTTTTCAATTGTTAAAATTGTAGGATTTATCGTTCTATTGTTTATAGAATAAAGCATCGTTATAACGATAATAAATGTTGCTAAAACCAAAGAATTTGTGGTATTCATTACTTTCATATAAGGGCTAGAAATTACCTTATTTATATTTTCAAATCAATGGATGTAATAATATTTTTGCAAAGAATAAATATCGCAACTAACTTAACGATTATGAAAGAAGATAGTAGAACAAAAGTGAAGTTTTTATGGCCTTATAAAAGAAAAAATTATCTTTTGTTTGGTTTTGGAGTTTTCGTTATAATTGTGGGTTATTTGATAATGTACCTGGGAGATGTTAATAGCTTTCAAAGCTTAGTAATTTCTCCACTTCTATTATTAGTTGGCTATTTGGTAATTATTCCTTTAGCCTTATTATATAAGTAATAATTTTGGGGTAGTAGTTCAGTTGGTTAGAACGCCGGCCTGTCAAGCCGGAGGTCGCGGGTTCGAGTCCCGTCTATCCCGCAACTGTCAATGAAAAAAATTTTTCAAGTGGGTGCTGGTCTAGTTGGTAAAACCATGGCGCTTGAATTATCCAAAGAATATCAAGTTCACTTAGGAGATTCAAATCTAGATTTATTAGAATCAATTAAAGAACAAAATGAATCCATACACATAAATAAAATTGATGTACAAGATAAAGATTCGCTGAGTTTATGGATAAGTGATGCTGATATTGTTCTTTTAGCAGTTCCTGGGTTTTTAGGATATGAAGCACTGCAAACAATTATAGAATGTGGAAAAGATGTTGTAGATATTTCTTTTTCACCTGAAAATATTTTACAGCTTGATGACTTAGCTAAAGAAAAAGGTGTTACCGCAATTGTCGATGCTGGTGTTGCTCCTGGAATTCCAAATTTTCTTCTAGGGTATTGGAACAATAAAATAAAAATTCACTCTTTTGATTATTCTGTTGGAGGACTTCCAAAAAATCCAATACCTCCATTCAATTATAAAGCGCCTTTCTCTCCAATTGATGTTATAGAAGAGTATACTCGTCCAGCAAGGATGATGATAGATTCAAAAATAATTACAAAACCGGCCCTAACTGATATTAAAGTGATAGAAATTGATCGTGTGGGTAAATTAGAAGCATTTAATACTGATGGATTACGATCACTAATAAAAACAATGAAGCACATTCCAAATATGAAAGAAAAAACTCTTAGGTATCCTGGGCATGCTGAATTAATAAAGTCCATGATAAATAAAGGATTATTTGATAATAATAATTTTGAAAGCACTATTAATAAACTCTTTGAAGAGTGGAGACTGGAAGATGATGAACCTGAATTTACAGTTTTGAACATTAATATTTTTTCGGAAGAAAAAAACATTCATTATCATCTTTATGACGAAAATGATATTAATTCAAAATCTTCATCCATGGCCAGAACAACTGGCTTTACAGCAACTGCAACTATAAATATGCTATTAAATAATCTTTGGGAGAAAAAAGGAGTCTACCCTCCTGAATTTGTGGGTGAAAATGATAAATGCATTGAGTTTTTAATATCATATTTATCTTCAAGAAATGTGAAAATAACACGAATCTAACATTTTATGTTTATTGTTAATTAATCATTGATAACAAGCAATGTTTTATCGTACATTTTCTAATGTTCAAAAAAGCATTATCACTATTTATACTTTTATTCCTTATAAACTGCGGTGGCGGTGGAGGCGGTGGAGATGATTCCGGAGGCACTGGTCCTAGCAATGATCCTCCTGTCGCACTTTTTACAGCAAATCCATTAAGCGGTGGAGCTCCATTAGCTGTTACATTTACTTCTACATCAACAAATACTACTGGACATGAGTGGGATTTTAATGGTGATGGTATATTAGATGCATCAGGAGTTCTTGTACAATATACATACAATGAAGCTGGAACATATACTGTCTCACTTACTGCAACTGGTCCCAATGGTACTGATGTTGAAACTAAAACTAATTATATAAATGTTTCACCAACACCCCCTACAGCCGTATTTTCAGCTAATACCACTTCAGGTAAAAAAGATTTAAGAGTTGAGTTCACAAACGAGTCAATAAGATACTCATCCTCTTCTTGGGACTTTGGGGATGGTAATACAAGCTCTGACACAAATCCAATACACACTTATACTACATCTGGAACATTTGATGTAAGTTTATCTGTTACTGGAGATGGTGGGACTGTAACATATACTGCTCCTGCATTTATTACAGTTGAAGATGTTCAAACCCCTGCATTTGTTTTAGATCCTAAATATCTTGAAGTTTCAAGCGGATCATCGTTTTCACTTGACGTTAAAGTTTTGGGAGTTACCGGAATGGCAGCTGCTCAAGTTGTAATATTTTACGACAATAGTTTAATGACATATGACAGTGTAACAGCAGGAGACTTTTTAAAGGGAGATACTGATCCACTAATAGTTACCACAAGTAATCCTGGAGTAAATAGACTTATTATTTATACATCATCTCTATCAAGTGATCTTCCATCAAATGATGGAGATGGGGTAATTGCAACCGTAAACTTTACTTTAAATGGTTCGGTTGATACATTAGTAGGTATTAATCTAGATCCATCAGCTGGAGGCTCTGGTAGTTTGATGCTTGATGTTGATGGTGGAGATATTACTGTGAATGATGCTGTTGAAGCATATATTTTAATTAGTGAGTAGAAAAGATGAGAAAAAATATATACATATTAGCGTTTGTTTTAATTTTTAGTTTTTTAGCATACCAACCAGCTAAAAACATAATTTATGAATATAAAAAAGTTAAAAATGAAGCATATATAAGTGATTATTTAAGTGATAAATATTTCAAAAGAAGTTATGTCAAAAGTCTTCCAAAAAAACTTAGACCAGATTTAAAAAATTATCATGATTTTTTAATGACTCGTGATCCAAGTTCAAATACAATTCCATCTGAAAGAGCGCTCGAAGCATTAAAAATCAAAAATGCAAAATTAAATAGTTTATCCTATTTTAATAGACAAAGCGAAATAAATTGGACTGAGCGTGGACCAAGTAAACAAGCTGGTAGAACTAGGGCTTTAATGCTTGATGGAAATTTTGATTCAAATGCAAAAGTTTGGGCTGCAGGTGTAAGTGGTGGATTATGGTCAATTACAAATATCGAAAGTTCAACTTCTGAATGGTCAAAAGTATCAGATTTTTGGGATAATCTAGCTATTACTTGCGTTGCATCAGATCCTACTGATGCCAATATCATTTATGTTGGTACTGGTGAAAGAAGAGGTCATGGATTAAAAGGACAAGGAATTTGGAAAACATCTGATGGAGGTGCAACTTGGAGTCAACTTTCTTCATCTACCGAACTAAAATTCATAGATACGATAATTGTTAGAAATGAAAATGGTGTTGGTGTAGTATATGCAGGTGGAGGAAGAGCCGCTTCTAACGGTTCGTATTCTGGTATAAATGGATTACAGAAGTCTTCAGATGGCGGTTCAACTTGGACAGAAGTTTTGGGAGAAATTTCTGCTGGTTCTAATCATCATGTAACTGATTTAGAACTTGATTCAAATAACAGGCTTATTGTAGGTACTAGAACAAATACTTTTAATGAAGGTGGTGGACAAGTTTTCTATTCCGATGATGGTATAACATTTACACAATTTGATTTGGGAGCCTTAGGTAGTTTTGATAGAACATTTGTTGATGTATCTCCTTCCGATCCAAATGTTTTGTATGTAATGATGGAAAGCTTAACTACAGGTTACATAACTTATATTGCAAAATCTTCTGATGCTGGGAGTACGTGGACTCCAATAAGCATTGCGGAAGATGAAAATGGTAATCCTTTTGGAGATTACCAAGGTTCAATGGATTATTGGGGATTGTTAGGCATTGATCCAAATGATCCAAATACAATATATGCAGCTGGAGCACTATCAATCTTTAAGTCAACTGACTCAGGAACTAATTGGACAGAAATCTCAGAATGGAGAGGTACAGGTTTTTCACAACCATACGTGCATGCAGATCATCACAATATTGTTTTTATCGATAGTGATAAAATTCTTTTTTCCAACGACGGTGGTGTTTTTCTGACTACTGATGGTGGAAATACATTTACAATGAAAAATGATAATATGGTTACAACTCAATTTTATTCAACTGCAATTCATCCTACAACGTCAGATTATGTCTTAGGTGGTGCTCAAGATAATGGAACATGGAGATTAAATACTGCTGGGAAGCAAGAAGGATTAGAAGTTTATGGAGGAGATGGAGCTTATACCCATATTGATCAAGTAGATCCAACTTATCAATTTAGTGCTACTACGTATGGAAATATTGTTCGAAGTACAAACGGCGGATCATCTTTTGGTCTTTACTCAAATGTAACAAATGCCGATGGAACAGATGCAGGATTTTTCATCAACCCAAGCGTTATTGATGGAGTAAACAAAGCATTGTATGCTACTTTTGATAATAATAGTATTCTGAGGCAAAAAGATTATACTGCATTAACCAATCACGATTTTATAAATATTAATTTAGGTTCTGGTGCTTCAGCCTATAAAGTTTCTCCACATACCAGTGGGGTATTATTTGTAGCTACTGCAGGTGGTAGAGTTTTTAAAATTATAGACGCTCATACTGATAATTATACAATTACTGAAATCAGTCCTGGAGCAACTACAGGTTATATCTCATCAATTGATGTTGGAAAAGATGATAATCAAATTTTAATAACATTATCTAACTATGGTATTGATTCTATTTATGAAACAATATCTGGGGGTGGAGCAAATGGATGGGTAAATGTTGAAGGTGATCTACCTGATATGCCTGTTAGGTGGGGTTTATACAATAGAGATAATTTTAATCAAGTCGCTATTGCTACAGAAGTCGGTGTTTGGGTATCAGATGATATTACTAGTTCTTCAGTAGTTTGGAATCCATCTAATGACGGGCTAGCCAATACTCGAGTTGACATGCTTGCAATGAATAGTAATGGTGAAATGTCTGCTGGAACATTTGGTCGAGGTCAATTTACATCACCTGGTTTTACCTCAACTGCGCCTTTAAATGCTGCATTTTCACCAAGTAAAACTTCAGGAGTATTTCCCTTAGAAGTTGATTTTGTTGATCGTTCAACGGGGAATGTAACCTCTTGGGCATGGGACTTTGGTGACGGTTCAAGTAGTACTGAACAAAACCCTACTCATACTTTTGCTGACGCTGGAAGATATTCAATATCTCTTACAGTTGATGATGGGACTAATAACAGTGTTACCACTAAAAATAATTTGATTTGGGCTACAGCTGTTCAAGATACCTTATACGAAGAAGGATTTGAATCTACGCCTTATGGCAGAATTGACTTCATGGGAAGAGATACTTATTCATGGACTATTTTTAATCAAAATAATGATGCTGATGCATTTAGTTGGTGGTATTACATAGCTGGAAACGGTGCTGCAGAAGGAAGTCACTGGATGGCTGGTCTTGGAATGGCAGGTGCCGGTAATGCTGACGACTGGGTTGTAAGTCCTATTTTACACTTAAGACCAGGTACAGATAATATTTTAAGTTTTTACACTAATATGAATGCAGGAAGCGAAACATATGATGTCCTTTTATCTCCAAATGGTGGTCTCGCTCCAGAAGAATTTACAGTTACTCTAGCAAATATAGTTGATGAAAATACTGGTACTTGGACTCCTCAATCATATGATTTATCTGCATATGCAGGATCCAAAATAAGAATTGCAATACATGTTAAAACAACTAATCAACAATATGCTTTTTTTGATAATTTTAGAATAACTGCAGGACAATTAAGTGCTGATGGTGCCCCCCTTGCTCCACAAGGAATTGTTGCTTTAAGAGATATTGATGGCGGAGCTCAAGTTGACGCAATTGAATTGTATTGGAATAGAAATGGTGAACCTGATTTTGCGTCAAATAATGTATATGGAAGTTTAACAGAAGGTTTTACAGCTGACTCTAGTACACTCTTGGGCCAAGGTAATTTAGGTGATGTAAATTCAACACATTTTGAACCATCTCCTTCAACTACTCCATGGCCAGATACTACTTTTGTATATACACAAACGTATTCTATTGATAACTATGTCCATCCTGCTACCTCGGGAGAAGAATGGTTTTTTAGAGTGAGTGCAGTTGATACTGATGGAAATGAAACTTTAAGTGATGAAATATCCTTTTTGCTTGATACATCACCACCTACTGCAGGAACGTTCACAATTGATAACCTTGTTGATGGCTACTTGAAATCTTTAACTGAAATAAGTATTACTGCTGATGGATTTAGCGATGATACGGGAATAGTAGACTATGTTCTTGATATAGGGAGTTCAACTACTTCATATGGATCTGCAGTAATTGCTGCTGGTGATGAACTTACTTTAACAGGACTATCTTTACCAGATCAGACAGAACTTACCGTATATTTATACGCTCGAGATGGTGGTTATAATAACTCTGATCTTGTTTCCCAGAATGTGACCACTTACGTTTCATATCTAGGTGATTATGATAGCGATAATGATATAGACATTGAAGACCTCAATGTATTTGTAAATGCATGGCCTAATGCTGGAGTTGATAGCTCAGTAGATCTTGGTCCTGCAACTGGAACTGTTCCATATCTTGTTTCTACTCCTGACAACGTAAATGATGTGAAAGATTTAAGTGTATTTTCTAGAATGTGGCTTTGGACCAAAGCACAGGGAAGAACTGTTGAAGATATTGAAATTATGCCAACTGAATTTGAAGCAGAAATTTTAGGTAATCAAATCATTATTGAACTTCCTGAGGGTGTAACTGCTGGAAGATTTGAAATTGGAAATACCAACAATATTTATGATTTCAATACTGAACAAAAACAAGGCTACCTAGTTCTAGAAAATGAAAATGAAGAAAACGAATATTATGAAGTTGAATTCGGAAACCTATCTTCAAATGATGGTAAAATTGTAATCAATATTGACGGCGCTCCTATTTCCAGTGATTTAGAATTAAACTATCAACTCTTCAATGCGGAGGGTATGATTGGAAATGGTATGATGCAACTAAGAAATCCTGACGAATTCAATTTGTATCAGAATTATCCAAATCCATTTAACAATCAAACCACTATCATGTATGATATACCATCACTAATGGTAAATACCGTTGATGTAGAAATACTTATCTACAATACTGTCGGTACACTTGTAAGAACCTTAGATGAAGGTGATAAAGGTGCTGGACAACATACTACTTTATGGGATGGTAGAAATGACGATGGTGAAAAAGTAAGTAGTGGAGTATATTTCTATCAACTTAGAGCTAAAGTTGATGGTCAAAGTGATTACAATAAAACCAAGAAAATGGTTATTGTAAGATAACCCTTTTATACTAGTTTAGTTTGATATAAATCGTGAAGTGTTACAAGACCTAGGCATTTTCCATCACTATCTATCACAGGTAAACAAGAAATTTGAGAGTGTCTATCTTCCATTACTTTCATAGCATCTAGTATTGATATCGAAGGATTGATTGAAATAGGATTGTTATTAATAAAATCCAAAATTGAATTTGATAAATCATTGATAGAAGCTATTGATTTTCTTAAATCCCCTTCTGTTACTATTCCTTTTAATATATCATTTTCTAAAAAAAGCGCTGCACCTAATGGTATATCAGTCATCTTCTTAGCACATGAACTAATTGAATCATTTTCATTGATTTGAGCAACCTCATTTACAGGATGCATAACACTTTTAACTTTCAGTGCTAATTGTTTTCCTAATTCACCGCCCGGGTGATTCCTTGCAAAATCCTTCTTATCAAAACCTCTTTGAACCATAAGAACAGAAGCTAAAGCATCTCCAATTGCTAATGCAACCAAAGAGCTAGTTGTTGGAACAACCCCTAATGGATCTATTTCCTTTTCAACTGTTCCATTAAGTACAATATCAGAATTTTTTGCAATGAAAGAATCTACATTACCTACTATGGCAATTAATGGTGATTTGAACTCTTTTAAAATAGGAATTAATTTTACCAATTCTTCTGTGTTTCCACTTTTTGAAATTAAAATGGTTGGATCACCAGGATTATATATACCTAAGTCTCCATGAATAGCTTCTGCAGCATGCATATAGACACTACGTGTACCAGTGCTGCATAAAGTTGCAACTATCTTTTGTCCAATGAGTCCCGATTTACCTAATCCACTTATTACAACTTTACCAGAGTTATTGATAATTAACTCTGCAGCTTTAAGAATATCCTGATCAATATTTTTAGATACATCTAAAAGTTGAGAAGAATAACTCTCTAAAATTGATTGAGATAACCCGTTAATTTCTTTTTTTCCCATACAATCGATAATATAAATAGTTTTTATGGAATTGTGACTTATAAATTTGTAGTATTCTTCATGAATATTTATCTAACTGGAGCTACAAGTGGTATAGGAGAACATCTTGCGTACAAATATGCTAAAAGAGGTGCTTTTCTAGCATTAAGCGGTAGAAGAAAAGAAAAGTTATCTGATGTTGCCAAGAATTGTGAAGAGCTTGGTGGTAGAGTTGTTACATACTGCTTAGATGTAACTGATCAACACGCTACCAAAGAGTCAATTGAAGACTTTTTATCCAAAATTCCGAGCATTGATTTGGTAATTGCAAATGCTGGGTACGGTTTTGTTGATCAAATTCACAAAGGTGATCCAACAGAATTAAACAAAGTTATTGATGTCAATGTCAATGGTGTAATCAATACTGTTGTTCCTTTTATGCCTTCGATGATAAAAAATGATAAAGGTCATATCGCTATTATTGGATCTGTTGCAAGTCATTTTGCATGGCCTGGGGCAGGTGCCTATGCTGCTTCAAAGCATGCTGTAAAAGCACTTAGTATCAGCTGGAGAAGAACTTTACCGACAAATGTTGATGTTACTTTAATTTGCCCAGGATTTGTAAAAAGTGAAATGACTGACTCTATGGGTACAATGACACCCTTTATGATTTCTACTGAAGATGGCGTTAATCGTATTGTGAAAGCTCTAGATAAAAAGAAAAAAATGTTCATTTTTCCATTTATTTGGAAATTGGTAATTGCTCTTGAAGGACCAATTTCATTTCTTATGTCAAAGCCTTTTAGGAATAATCATAAAAAAAATAGAAAAAGATTATAAGACTTTTAAAGCAAAATAAAAGCAAATAATTCCCGGAAGAAATGTAACTAGATCAATTTGCTCTCCAAAAATAAAGAAAGAATTCAAAACTGCTAACGGAATAATTAGGTTATTCATTACAGCAAGCTTTTCATTAGATACTTTTAATGAACCAATATTCCAAAACAAAAAGCCTAGTCCTGTTGAAATCAAACCAAGAAATATTAAGGTAAATAAGTTTATTGAAGTCAACTCATAACTATTATTAATACTAAAAAAATAAAAAATCGAAGTAATTAATGTAGCTCCTAAAAATAATTGCGAAAAATTATGAACTATATCTTTACTATCATTTTTAGCATTCCATTCTTTAAAAAGTATCTGTCCAGATGCAAAGAAAAAATTAGCAAATTGAATAAGTAAAAATCCAATCCAATAATTTAACGGATTTACAATATTCATTCGCATGAGAAATGATCCAATTAAAACTAATATAATTGCATATATACCATTTTTTGATATTTGTTCCTTTAAAATAAATTTTGAAGCTAGACCTACAAAAATTGGTGTGGTAATAGTGAAGGTTGCAATCAAATATGCTGGTAAGTATGCATACGACTGAATGTAAAATACATACATTAAGCCAAATTGTATTGCTCCAATAATCACCAGTTTTAAATCAAAACTAAATTTTTTGATATTATAAATTGAAATTGAAGAAAAAAATAGAAATGCTATAAGGCTTCTTATAAAACTGATGTATGAAGAGTCTACACCGCCAAGTCCATATTTTATAATACCAAATGAAAAGGACCAAAGTATGGAAACTATTATTAAATATGACATTTAAATATTTAAATCATCAATAAGTTTTGCAAGCTTATAATCTTTATCTGTAAGCCCGCCAGCATCGTGTGTTGTTAAAGAAATAGTAACTTTGCAATATCCTATTTCAATATCAGGGTGATGATTTTCTTGTTCAGCTAAATTAGCAACTTCATTTACAAAATCAATTCCATCAAGATAAGAATTAAATTCAAATGTTTTAGTAATCGTATTATTTATTTCGTTCCACTGCATATTAAAATGGCCATATCATTGGAATCATTATAACTGAAACAACCCATAGTATCAATCCTAATGGTAGACCAACCTTAATATAATCAGAATATCTATATCCGCCAGGTCCAAATACCATTAGGTTCGTTTGATAACCAACTGGAGTGATGAATGAGGCCGAAGCAGCATAACAGACTGCAAAAATAAATGGTTTAGGATCAAATCCAAAATTTGCCGCTAATGATAATGTAATAGGTGTCATAATAATAGCTGTTGCGGCGTTTGATGCTATTTCGGTTAAAATCATTGTAATAAAATAAATAAGTGCTAATAATAAATATGGTAAAATATCAGCAGGAAACAGATTAACAAAGGTAGAAATTGAATCACTTATAATAACGTCTAATCCTGTACGTTGAATTGCAGCCCCCATCGGAAGAAATGCAGCAATAACTATAATTACCTGCCAATGAATAGAACTATATGCTTCATTTGGAGTAATCACCTTTGAAAGTAATAATGCTATAACACCTAAAATCACACCAACTACAATTGGAATTATATTAAAAATAGCTAATGTTACAGCCAGTAATATTGAAGCTAAACTTAACCACCAGAATGGATGTCCATCTAAAGATCCATCTACCTTTCCTAAAACAATGAATCCTTCCTTATTTGCAAGTTGATTTATTCTATCTTTTGGTCCATAAACCAATAATGTATCAAAAGGCTTTAGAATGAAATGAGCTAACTTTCTACGAATGATCTCGCCTTCTCTTCTTATGGCTAATACAAAACTTCCAAAAGACCTTCTAAAATTTGCTTCTTGTAAAGTAAGACCAATTAATTCAGAATTATCAGTTACAAGACATTCAGCTAGGATATTATCTTCTTGTTCAAGCTCTTCTTGTGTTAGTTTTTCATCTGCTAACATAATAAGATTTTCAATTTCTTTTAATCTTTGAAAATTATCAAATGAACCTTTTACAAATAGAATATCGTCTTCTTGAATAATAAGATTTCGAAGATTTGAATTTATTATTTCACCGCCTCTTAAAACATCAAGGACAATGACGTCATAGTTTTCATTAATTTTTCTATCAAGAAGCGTCTTTCCTTCCAATGGAGAGTTTTTAGATACTTTAAATTCTGTTAAATACCCATCAAGACGATAGTCTTCAATACTTGATGACTTAGCTACCCTAATTGGGAGAAGCTTATATCCAATGGTAAATATGTAAATCAATCCAACAATAAATTTTATAATACCAAACTTTGCAAATTCAAGCATTCCCAACGATACTTGTCCATTTGATGAATCAACTAAAATTGAATTAACAATTAAATTTGTAGATGTTCCTACAAGGGTTAAAGTACCTCCCAAAATGGCAGCATAGCTTAATGGAATTAGTACTTTAGATGGACTCATGTTATACTTATCTGCTAGTCTAATTGTTACTGGCATAAAAATAGCAACAATTGCTGTATTGTTTACAACAGCTGAAGCGACTCCAATAGCAAATAGATATGCAATCATTCCTAATACTCTTGACCTATCTATTAATGAATTAATATTGATTATTAAATATTCAAGTATGTGCGATTTTTGCAAGGCATGACTTAGTATAAATAAGCATGCAATAGTAATTACAGCAGGGTTAGAAAATCCCTGAAGACTTTCCGAAGGGCTAACCAAGCCTAAAATAAGCAGTAGGCCTAACACTAATAGAGCTGTGACATCAATAGGAAATAATTCAGTAACAAAGAGTATTAATGCTACTAATATTATTCCACCTAAAAATAAAATTTCCATAAGTACCGTGGAAAGGACTCGAACCTTCACATCTTACGATACTGGTTCCTAAGACCAGCGCGTCTACCAATTCCGCCACCACGGCATATTTAACGAAATATAAATATAATTAGTAAAAAATGTTTATTTAATGATTTATAGCTAAATCTAGTTCTGAAATTAAATCATCTGCATTTTCAATACCTACAGAAAGTCTCAAAAGATTTTTAGTAATACCTAGTGTTTCTTTTTCTTTTTTTGGCACAGAAGCATGGGTCATTGAATAAGGACAAGATATTAATGTTTTTACCCCTCCTAAACTTTCAGCTAAAGTGATAAAATTTAATTTCTTTGCAAATTTATTAATATCAATAGATTTTTCTAATTCGAATGAAATTATTCCACCATAGACTGTGTTTCCATTCGGATTTTTTTGCTGTTTTTTGGCAATTGAATACTGGGGATGTTCTTTTAAACCTGGGTAAATTACTCTTGTAACCTTTTTCTGCTTTTTTAACCAAATTGCAATTTTCATTGTATTACTAAAATGCTTTTCAACTCTCAAAGATAAAGTTTTAATAGATCGTAGCAATAACCATGCATCAAAAGGGCTTGGCAACGCTCCAGATGTATTTTGAATTAGAGTAATTTTTTCTGCAGATTTTTTATCATTTACCATCAGAGCACCGCTTAAAACATCAGAATGTCCTCCAATATATTTTGTTGTGCTATGCATAACTATGTCTGCTCCAAGATTTAATGGTTTTTGACCGTATGGACTCATAAATGTATTATCAACACTTAATAAAATTTTGTTTGATTTGCATATCTTTGATATAGCTAAAATATCTGCTATTTCTAAAAGTGGATTACTTGGAGTTTCTAAATGAATCAATTTAGTACTTTCCTTGATTGATTTTTTAATTAAGTTTAAATCGGTTGTATCAATAAAGTCAAAATTAACACCATTATCATTCAAAACTTTTGTGACCAATCGAAAAACACCGCCATAAACGTTTTTAGATATCAAAACATGATCTCCTGGCTTGAACATTAAAAATATTGCGGACATTGCAGCCATACCAGAAGCAAATGCGAAAGAATATTTAGCATCTTCAAGCATTGCAAAGTTTTCTTCAAGCGCATCAATTGTAGGTCCTCCTGTTCTTGAATAAACAAACTTTTCACTACTGCGAAATGTTGGTTGTCTGAAAGTAGAAGTTAAATGTAATGGAGTTACAGCTGCTCCAGTTTCATCAATTTTATTTCCAACATGAATAGTTTTTGTGGAAAATTTTGTATTTTTTTTAGTTTTCGACACGAGTGAACCCTTTCAAAAGATATTGATCAATTTTTTTAAATTTTACTTTAACTTTTTCACCAGACGGTGAAATCAGTTCAATCTTGTCATTTCTGCCTAACTTTAAATCAGTATTTGATTTTATCATTGAAGGATTTTTTTCAGGCTGAGTAGCATCAGAATTGGAATCAACATCATCATGCTGAAGTTGTATATTTTTTTGCAACGGATTTTGCTGAGTTTGTTGCTGATCACTTATTTGGGCATGAAAAACTCTTTGAATGACCGTGCTTCGTAAGCTTATAAGAAGCTCTTGAAAAAAATTATACGATTCAGACTTGTACTCAATCAACGGATTTTTTTGCCCATATGCTCTTAAACCTATTCCCTCTCTTAATTGATCCATTCCAAGTAAGTGATTTCTCCATTTTTCATCAATTGTTTTTAGAACAATAAATTTTTCGACTTTTCTTAATAATTCTTTTGGAATAATGTCTTCTTTTAGTTGATAGTACTTTAATGCTTTCTCATTTATAAAATCAATTAACTCATCTATAGAATTAGTAGAGTCAAGTTCTTTTATATCAATAGTAACAAGTATATTGCTATTTAATTGTTGATTTATACTTTGCCAGTCCCATTCTTTTAATAGCTTAAAATCCAAGTCTCCAATGACGTCGTAAATAAAATCTTCGATAAACTCATGAATAGTATCTTTAATTGAATCGGATAATAAAGCCTTATTTCTTAAATCGTAAATTATTTCTCTTTGCTGATTAAGAACATCATCATATTCCAGAAGATGTTTTCTCATTGCAAAATTTCTTTCCTCTACTTTCTTTTGTGCATTACTTACACCTCTATTTAGCATTCCTGCGCTTAACTCTTGATCCTCATCCATCGACAGCCTATCCATATAAGTTGCAAGTCTATCCATATTAAATAATCTCATAAGGTCATCTTCAAGAGAAATATAAAATCGGGAAGAACCATTATCTCCCTGTCTACCAGAACGACCCATTAACTGTAAATCGATTCTTCTAGATTCATGTCTTGCTGTTCCAATGATGTGTAATCCACCTAATTCTTCTACGCCTGGACCCAATTTAATGTCAGTTCCTCTTCCAGCCATATTCGTTGCAATTGTAATTGATTTTTTTAAACCTGCTTGTGCAACAATTTGCGCTTCGCTTTGGTGTTGCTTAGCATTTAGAACATTGTGAGGAATACCTTTTTGTTTTAACATCTTTGATAATAGTTCAGATACTTCTACTGAAATAGTTCCAATGAGCACAGGTTGACCTTTAGAATAGTATTCACTTACTTCATTTATAACTGCCTTATATTTTGCTTGCATAGACTTATAAATAACATCATTGAAATCATTTCTTTTAATAGATCTATGTGTTGGTATGACTGTTACTCCTAAATTATATATCTTTTCAAATTCAGCTGCTTCTGTATCTGCAGTTCCAGTCATTCCTGATAACTTATCATACATTCTAAAATAATTTTGAATTGTTATAGAGGCTAATGTCTGAGTTTCTTTTTCAATTTTGACATTCTCTTTAGCTTCTAAAGCTTGGTGAAGGCCTCCACTAAATCTTCGTCCAGGAAGAACTCTACCGGTAAACTCGTCTACAATTAATACTTGTCCATTTTGAACAACGTATTCAACATCCTTATCGAATAATGTGTAGGCTTTTAAAAGTTGACTTAAATAGTGAATCTTGCTACTTCTTTCTGAGTGTAACTTATATACTTTTTCTTTTTCTAATTGCTTTTGCTCATCAGAAAGATTTTTATCATCAATATCAGATAACAATTCACCTAAATCTGGAATTGTAAAAGCATCATTGTTATCCGGCGACAATGCTTCTCTACCTTTATCAGATAAATCAACACTATTAGATTGCTCATCAATAGAAAATAATAAATCTTCATCAAGAAGATAAGTTTTCTTCTCTGCTATGTATTCAGATTCAACGGCATTCATCATTTTTATAGTACCTTGCTCTTGAAATATGTCCTGTAATTTTTGAAATTTAGGAAGACCTTTTTTAGCTTTAAGTAATAATAATCCTGCTTTTTGTTTTTCTTCATCCGAAATTTCTTCATTTTTTAAGAATGTTTGCGCTTCTGTAACTAAAGAGCTAACTAGTTGAGTTTGTTTTGTAACAAGAGATTGAACTGGGCGTTTTAAATCAATATAAGATTGATTAATTTTTGTCTCAACAGGCCCCGAGATAATTAAGGGAGTTCTTGCTTCATCAATCAAAACACTGTCTACCTCATCAACAATTGCATAGTTATGTTTTCTTTGAACTAAAAACTCTCTATCAATAGTCATGTTATCTCTAAGATAATCAAAACCAAATTCATTATTGGTCCCATATGTAATATCACAATTATAAGAAGATTTTCTCTGTTCAGGATTCATGCTATTTAATATAAATCCAACTGATAATCCTAAAGTCTCAAATACCTTACCCATCCACTCAGCATCTCTTTGGGCTAAGTAATCATTTACAGTTATAACATGTACTCCACGGCCGGAAAGAGCGTTCAAATAAATAGGGAAAGTGGCAACTAAGGTTTTACCTTCTCCAGTTTTCATTTCTGAAATTTTTCCTTGATGTAATACAATACCACCAACAACTTGCTCGTCGTAAGGAATCATTTCCCATTTAATCTTTTGCCCTACTACATCCCACTCTTTATCATATAGAAGTCTACATGCATGCTTTACTAGAGCAAATGATTCTACCAAATGCTTACCTAAAACTTTTTCAGCAATTTCAGCTCTGATTTTTTTTAATTCTTTTGAGTCATCAATATTAGATAATTTTTCACTTTCTTCAGTTAAAATATCTTGTTGAATAATTTGTTGCAATTCTTTGGTTCGGCTTTGAAGGTAAGCTATATCTTTTCCTTCCAGAGTATCATAGAATTCATTTACTTGATTAACAATTGGCGAAATCTTTTTTATTTCTCTATCGGATTTAGTTCCAAATATTTTTGTTAGAATACTCATTTATAATTCCTTATAAATTGAATCTAATACTCCATTTACGAACGAGGTACTATCTTCAGAGCTAAATTTTTTTGCATTTTCAATTGCTGAGCTGATCGTAACTTTGTGTGAAATATCATATGACTTTAAATGTATCATCTCACAAAGAGACATTTTCATTATTAGTTTATCAATTACATTTAAACGATCAATAGTCCAATTATCCAAATTTGATTCGATTTTTTTATCCAGCTCTTCAGAAAATTTTATAGTCAGGTTAAATAATTCTTCAACGAACTTTTTTGTCATTTTATCAAATTCATACCTAATAAAAATATCATGTAAAACTTTTTTATCATCTTCACTTGAAACATGTTTTGCATAAAGTGCTTGCAATACAGCCTCTCTAGCTAACTTTCTTTGTTGTTTATTATTTTTAGACATTTGATATTATTGTTGATGATTCCATTTTATGTAATCTTGAATTCTTCTTTCAGCCAGAAGATTTGCTGCTTCAAGAGTGGACATATTGTTATTAGCAGCATAATCAAATATTCTCATAAGAATATAGTAGATACCCTCTACCTGGTATCTGGCTTTTTCTTTGTTATAACCCTGTAATTCATTGGCAACATTCATTAGTCCGCCAGCATTAATAACATAATCAGGTACATACATTATTTCTTTCTTACTTAAAAGCTTTGAATCTCTATCTTCTTTTTCAAGCTGATTATTTGCAGCGCCAGCTATTACACTGCACTTTAAATTTTCAATTGATGAAGGATTGATAATAGCTCCCATTGCACAAGGAGAGAAAACATCTAAATTCATAGACATCAATTCATCGCCATCAACTGGAATAACGCCAAACTCTTCTTTAACTCTTTCTAATGATTCTTGATTAATATCGTTACCATAAATTTTTGCACCTTCATCTTTTAAATGTGAGCATAAATAATAACCTACTTTACCAAAACCCTGTATGCCAATTTTTAAACCTTTGACTGAATTAATATTTAATCGTTTTTTCAATGCAGCTTTCATTCCAACAAAAACTCCAAGAGCTGTTAATATTGAAGGATCTCCACTTCCACCCATTGCTCTTGTAATACCTGTTACACTATTAGTTTCCATTCTAATAAACTCCATGTCATGTACAGACATTCCCACATCTTCGGCAGTTATATATTTTCCGCCTAAGCTCTGCACGAACTTTCCAAATGATCTTAAAAGAACTTCAGATTTATCTTTATTTGGATCACCTATAATTACTGCTTTACCTCCTCCAATATTAAGGTTTGAAATTGAAGCTTTATATGTCATACCTCTTGATAATCTTAATACGTCTACAAGGGCATCTTCTTCACACTTATAAGGATACATCCTACACCCACCTAAAGCGGGACCGAGCACGGTATTATGAATTGCAATAATTGCCTTTAAGCCTGATGATGGATCGTTGCAATAAACAACCTGTTCATGATTTTTATCTGAAATTTTCTCAAAAATTTTAGTCATTATAATTTCCTATTTATTTTTTGATTTAGAATAAGCATCAATGATATCTTTAACCAGATGATGTCTTGCTATATCATGTTCATCCAATTTTACAATACCAATGTCATTAATGTTTTTTAGTATTTTCAAAACATCAACTAACCCAGAATTAGATTTTGTAGGTAAATCTATTTGAGACTCATCTCCAGTTATAATTGCTCGAGATTCAATACCTAGTCTTGTTAAAAACATTTTCATTTGAATTGATGAAGCATTTTGAGCTTCATCTAAAATCATTGCTGAACGATTTATTGTCCTTCCTCTCATATAAGCTAAAGGTATAATCTCAATAATTCCTCTATCTAGAAAATTTTGAATTTTATTCTTTGGAAGTAACTCATGAAGTGCATCATACAATGGAGCTAAATAGGGGTCAATTTTATCTTTAAGATCTCCAGGAAGAAAACCTAAATTTTCTCCGGCTTCAACAGCTGGTCTACAGAAAATAATTTTTTCAATTTCATGTTTTTCAAGTAATGATAATGCATATGCTACTGCAAGGAATGTTTTTCCGGTTCCTGCTGGACCCACCGAAATTATTATGTCATTTTTTAAAAAAGATTTTACTAATTCTTTCTGACCATCGGTTCTGGGAAAAACAGGACCCTTTTTACCATAAAATAATACGTTCTCAATGGAACCATTTGATTTTGATGATTGTTCAGAAGCATTTAAGGCAACTAATTGAGATATATCTTTTTGAGATAAAGTATTACCCTTTTTAACTGAATTAATCATTTGGTTTAGAACTGAATCAAAATGATTGATATCTTTTTTTAAGCCTTGGCAAAAAATATTGTTTCCTCTAATATTTAATTGAAGAGGAAGTTTTTTTTCTAAAAAAAGAATATTTTTATCACCTACTCCATACAGACTAGTTAAGTCCACACCCTTTATTTCAAACGTTTTTTTCATCATCTACAATCTTTATTCCAAGTTCATTTAATTGTTCTTCTGAAACAAGGTTTGGAGCTTCTTCCATCAAAGCAGATGCTGATGTTGTCTTTGGAAATGCAATTACATCTCTAATATTTGTTACTTTTGCCAACAGCATGACCAATCTATCTAATCCAAATGCAATGCCACCATGAGGTGGTGTTCCATATTTTAATGCATCTATAAAAAATCCAAATTTTTCCGAAATTTCCTCTTCAGACAAATTCATTATTTTAAATATATCTTTTTGCAATTTATGATCGTGGATTCTTATTGAACCTCCAGCCACCTCATAGCCATTAATTACTATATCGTAGCCTTTAGAAATAATATCTCCAGGGTTTAACAGAATATTTTTGATATCAAAATCTTTTGGAGCTGTGAAAGGATGATTTACGGAATCAAATCTTTCAGTTTCGTGATTCCAATCAAATAAAGGAAAATCTACAATCCAAACAGGAGAAAACAGGTCATTATCTTTAAGATTCAATAAATCACCTAGCCTACTTCTTACTTTTCCGAGAATTTTGAGTGAATCATTTAGTTTATCACCAACTATGAAACATATTGAGTTATCTTTAATTCCAAAATTATTAATGATTTCTTTGCGAAGTTCAGAATCAAAAAATTTAGAAATTCCTCCCTCAAAATCACCATTATTTACTTTAAACCATGCTAGTCCTTTGGCTCCAATTGATTGAGCATACGCATCCATTTCATCTATAACTTTTCTGGAAAATTTATCAGCTTTCTGAGTGTGAATCATTCTTACTGCCTCACAGGAAGAAAATGCTTTAAAATCAGATTTACCTGAAAAAGGCTTAAAATCATTGATATGCATTTTAAATCTTAAATCAGGTTTATCAGTACCATATTTTTCAATAGCTTCTTTATACGTAAGAACTGGAAAATCATTTATTTCTACGTTGATTATTTCTCTAAATACTTTGATAATTAAATTTTGAATTAAATTTCTGACTTCATCTTCGTCTACAAAACTCATTTCTAAATCTATTTGAGTAAACTCAGGTTGACGATCAGACCTTAAATCTTCATCTCTAAAACATTTAACAATTTGAAAATAACGATCTAAGCCTGCAATCATAAACAGTTGCTTATACATTTGCGGGGATTGTGGTAAAGCATAAAATTGACCGTTATGAACTCTGCTAGGCACTAAATAATCTCTTGCACCTTCTGGAGTTGATTTCATCAATACTGGTGTTTCAATTTCTAAGAAATGATTTTCAGATAAGAAATTTCTAACAACCTGGGCTGTTTTATGCCTAATAATTAAATTATTTTGAAGAGAAGAATTTCTCAGCTCTAAATATCTATATTTTAATCTATGTTCTTCCGAAGATGCCTCCCGATCTTGTATAGTTAAAGGCATAGGCTCAGCAGTACTTAATAAATTAATTTTTTCAGCTAGAACTTCAATTTGGCCTGTTGATAAATCAGGATTGATTAAATCTTTTTCCCTTGCAGAAACTATACCGGATACACGAATAACATCTTCATTTGACAAGGTTTTACCAATTTCAACTAATTCTTCAGAACTAAGTATAACCTGTGTTTTACCAAAACGATCCCGAATATCTATAAATATGATCTGACCATGGGTTCTTATAGAGTTTACCCATCCTGAAAGTTGAACGGTCTTGTCAATATGATTATTATTCAATTCACCACAATTATGTGTTCTAATAGTCATCTACAACAATCTAACAATTATTTGTCTAATTCTTCTGCATTTTCAACAAGAAGGAGGACTTTATCTTCAATATCATCAGAAGAATCAGAATTAATATCAGCAATACCATAAGAGCATGAAAATTTGACTTCATTTTTATCAGTCCTAACTGATATGAAACCATCAGTTAAATTTATAATTGAATTGGTATGGTTTTTCATTATTCCAAAGTATCCATCTACTCCAGGACATTTGACGTAAGAAACATTGTCAAAACTAAATGTCTTAATTGGTGTAACAATATCCAATTTAAAAAGCTTACTCACTTCTTACCTTTCTCGATTGCCTCATCAATAGAACCAACATATGAAAAAGCATTTTCGGGTAAATCATCAACTTCACCATTTAATATTGCTTCAAAACCAGCAATTGAGTCTTCAAGTTTAACATATCTACCTTCAATTCCAGTAAACTGTTCAGCAACAAAGAATGGTTGGGACATGAATTTCTGCATCTTTCTTGCTCTTGAAACTACTAACTTATCTTCATCTGATAATTCGTCCATACCTAAGATTGCAATAATATCTTGTAAATCTTTGTATTGCTGCAAAGTTGACTGAACTGATCTAGCAACATTATAGTGCCTGTCACCAATAACTCTTGGATCTAAGATTCTTGACGTTGAAGTAAGAGGATCAATAGCCGGATAAATACCAAGTTCGGCGATTTTTCTTTCTAAAACAGAAGTTGCATCTAAATGTGCAAATGCAGTTGCTGGTGCTGGGTCTGTTAAGTCATCCGCGGGTACATAAATCGCCTGAACAGATGTAATTGAACCTTTCTTTGTTGAAGTAATTCTTTCTTGTAAATCACCCATTTCTGTAGATAACGTAGGCTGATAACCAACAGCTGATGGCATTCTTCCAAGAAGTGCTGATACTTCTGATCCAGCTTGAGTAAATCTGAAAATATTATCAACAAATAATAATACATCTCTTCCTTCATCATCTCTAAAATACTCAGCCATCGTTAAAGCACTTAAACCTACTCTTAATCGCGCACCTGGAGGTTCATTCATTTGACCAAAAACTAATGCAGTTTTATCTATTACTCCAGACTCTGTCATCTCTGCATATAAATCATTACCTTCTCTAGTTCTTTCACCAACACCAGCAAACACAGAAAATCCTCCGTGCTCTGTTGCAATATTTCTAATCAATTCTTGAATTAGAACCGTTTTACCAACACCGGCACCACCAAAAAGTCCTGTTTTTCCACCTCTAGTATATGGCTCCATTAAATCAACTACTTTAATTCCGGTTTCAAACATTTCAGAGGAAGTTGCTAAGCTTTCTTGCGCAGGAGCTGATCTATGGATTGGTGAAGTTGCTTTGTTACCAACTTTGCCTTTTTGATCGATTGGATTTCCCAGAACATCAAACATTCTTCCTAAGGTCTCTTGTCCAACAGGAACAGAGATTGATTCTCCAGAATCGCTGACTTTTGCCCCTCTGACAAGTCCATCAGTTGAATCCATAGCAATTGTTCTAACTACACCTTGACCTAGATGTTGAGCAGTTTCTAAAACTAAATCTGTACCATCATCTCTTTTGATGCTTAATGCATTCATGATTTTAGGTAGATAACCCTCATCAAATTTTACATCAACTACCGCACCAGTTATTTGTAATATTTTACCTTCATTTTTCATTTTAGTCCCCTTAATCAACTAACGCTTCTGCCCCACCAACAATTTCCAACATTTCTGTCGTAATTGCAGCTTGACGAGCTTTGTTAAATTCTAATTTTAATTCTTTAATAATTTCTTTTGCATTCTCTGTTGCATTATCCATAGCAATCATCCTTGCTGCCTCCTCGCTACTGTAAGATTCAAGAAGCTGTTGCCACATTTGCACATTTATATGCTTTGGAATTAATGTTGAAACAATTTCTTTTTGACTAGGCTCATAATCATAATTATAATTTGTTGCACTATAGTCTTTAGTAAAATCTACAGGTAATACCTTTTCCATAATCAGATCTTGAGATGCAAGGGTTTTAAATCTATTGTAAATAACATGAACTTCATCAATTTCGTCATTTTCAAATGAATTAATGAATGAAGCAGATATATTAGAAGCAGTATCATAACTCATATCTTTCCAGAAGTCAAAATAAGTTTCTTTTACATTAAAATCTCTTTTTGAAAAATATTCTGAAGCTTTTTTACCTAGACAAAATAGTTGAACTGAGTCCTTACCTAATTTTTCAATCTCTTTTTCAGCTAATCTGATAACACTTGAATTAAAGGAACCAGCAAACCCACGATCACTTGTTATAATAATTATACCAGTATTTTTCACATCTCTTTTTTCAACTAAGGTAATATCTGAAACGCTAATTTGTGGTAAAATTCTACAAATTAAATCTTGAGTACTTTTTGAATATGGTCTAGAAATTTCCATTTTTTCTTGAGCTTTCTTTACTTTAGCTGCAGCTACCATTTTCATAGCTTTTGTAACTTGCTGAATGCTCGTAACTGATTTAATTCTCTCTGAAAGATTTTTTAAATTAGCCATATTAAAAGCTTTTCTTGAATTCCTCTATTGCTTTATTCATTTTTTTACCAAGATTATCAGAAATGTCTCCTGAACTACTTATTTCTTGCAAACATTCAGAATGTTTAGCCTCAAAATGATCTAGAAGCCCTACTTCAAACTCCTTAACTGATTCTAATTCAATATCATCTAAATAACCCTGACTTGCGGCATAAATAATTGCAACCTGCTTCTCTGTAGTCATTGGTACATACTGATTTTGCTTCAAAATTTCAACCATTCGTCTTCCTCTAGTAATTTGAGTTGCAGTTGATTCATCCAAATCAGAAGCAAATTTAGCAAAAGCCTCTAATTCTCTGAATTGGGCCAAGTCTAATCTCAATTTACCAGCAATTTTTTTCATAGCTTTGATCTGTGCACTACCACCAACTCTTGAAACAGATAGTCCTACATCAACAGCAGGTCTAACACCACCATTAAATAAATTTGTATCTAAATAAATTTGTCCATCAGTAATTGATATAACATTCGTTGGAATATAAGCGGATACATCACCTTCTTGAGTTTCAATAACTGGAAGTGCGGTTAACGAACCAGAACCTAAATCTTCTGAAAGCTTTGAAGCCCTTTCAAGTAATCTACTATGTAAATAGAATACATCTCCAGGGAAAGCTTCTCTTCCAGGAGGTCTTCTTAAAACTAGAGACATCTGCCTGTATGCAGTTGCTTGTTTTGACAAATCATCATAAACGATTAAACCATGCATACCATTATCTCTATAATATTCTCCCATTGCACACCCTGAATATGGAGCAATATATTGTAGTGGAGCTGGATCTGAAGCATTGGCTACAACAACAGTTGTGTATTCCATTGCACCGTTAGCTTCAAGCTCAGCAACTAGTTTAGCAACTGTTGATGCTTTTTGACCAACAGCAACATAAACACAATAAACTGGACTATCAGTACTATGAGTTGATTTTTGATTTATAATTGCATCAATTGCAATAGCTGATTTTCCTGTTTGTCTATCGCCAATAATTAACTCTCTTTGTCCTCTACCAATTGGAATCATACTATCAATTGATTTCAATCCAGTTTGTAGGGGTTCTTTAACTGGAAATCTCTGCATAACACCTAATGCTTTTCTTTCAATTGGTAAAGTTTCTTTGGCGTTTATTGGACCTTTGCCGTCCATTGGTTGGCCAAGAGGATCAACAACTCGACCTAAAAGTTCTTTACCAACTGGAACTTCGACAACTTTACCTGTTCTTTTAACAGTATCACCTTCTTTTACAAGACTACTATCACCAAATAGTACTGCACCAACATTTTCTTCTTCTAAATTTAAAGCCATTCCAAATACATTATTTGGAAACTCAACCAGCTCAGAACTCATTACACTTCCAAGTCCGCTTGTTCTAGCAACACCATCGCCAATTTCTAATACTTCGCCAACCTCATTAACATCAACACTTTCATTGATATCTTTAATCTGACTCCTTAGCAAATCACCAATTTCATTTGTCTTAATATCCATTTATACCCCTACTAATTTTGATTTTGCGTTTTCTAATTTTGTTTGCAGACTACTATCATATAATGTGTCGTCTACTTTAATTTTAAGTCCCCCAATTAAATTTTTATCAACATTAAAGTTGATATCAATTTTCTTATTGATAAGTTCACTCAAAGAATTGGATATATCATCTTTTTGATCACTATTCATCTCGTTTGAAGAAACTACTTCAACAAATGCAATATTTAGTTTTTGTTTTGATAGTAAAGTAAAATGTTTAGCAACATTTTTTAATAAACTTATGTCATCATTTTCTATTATTACTTTTAGCACTTCTACTAAAATAACATTCATTGAACTTGAAACAGCTTTTTCAAAAAGACTCACTTTTTCTGCATTTTCTACAGTCTTTGATTTGAAAAAAGTATTGATTGATAAATCATCTTTTAAAGATGAATTAAATTCTTCCAATCCACTTTTGACACTAATAAAATCTTTAAATGAATTAACAGCATCATTTAATAAATTGGAATAAATATTTATCTTTTTAAGATTTTGCTTCATCTACTTTAACTGCTTCTAATGATGATTTAATAAACTTACTATTGTCATCATCTTTTACATTTCTTTGTAAAACCTTTGTGGCTAGTTCTAGACTAAGATCTACAACTTCTTCCTTAATTTCTTTAATTGCACGCTTCTTCTCAATCTCAATTTTTGACTTCGCATCATCAAGAAATTCATTAGATTTTGCTTTTGCATCATTAAGAATTTTTGCTGCAGATTCTTCTGCTCTAAGCTTACTATCTCCTACAATTGATTTACCTTCTTTCTTTGCCTCATTAAGTATTTTCTCAGACTCATCTTTTATTTGTTCAAGGTCAGACTTTGCGCTTTCTGCCATTTTAAGAGATTCTGCAATATCCTTTTCTCTTTCTTCTAAAAAATCAAGAAGAGGATTCCAAGCATACTTCTTCAAAACAAAAAGTACAGTTAAAAAAATAACTAATGACCAGACATATGTGCCTAGCTCTGGCGTTAATAATGGATTCATATTATTTCCTTATTTTGATTACAGAACTAGTGATAATAATCCAAGCAAAATTGCTGCACCCTCAACCAAAATAGCCAGAAGAAATGTTTGAGACCTAATTTCCCCAGCTGCTTCCGGTTGTCTTGCAATGGCTTGTGCTACTCCATAACCTATTAATCCGATACCTATTCCGGCACCAATTACTGCTAAACCTGCTCCCATAGTGAGACTCCTTTTTTTGTTAGTGATCTACGTGTATCGCCATTCCGATAAAAACGGCTGTTAGTAATGCAAAAACGTATGCTTGAATCACTGCTACCAGTAATTCTAACATAGTTAATCCTAGTGCGAGTGAAATTGAGAATGGTGCAATACCAAATCCAGCAAGACCTCCTAATTCCGCAGTTGCACTAAATATAAATGTTATAAAAATAATTAAGGCTATGTGTCCGCCCATCATATTACCAGCTAACCTGAGAGTCAGTGCCAATGGACGAATAAATAAACCCATGAATTCAATTGGTACTACAATAAAATATAAAGGCAAAGGCAATCCAGACGGTGCTAAGTTCTTCCAATGTTGGATAAAACCGTACTTTTGGATTCCAGCAGCTATGAATGCAAAAAATGTTATAGTTGCTATTGCAAATGTTACATTTACATTTGCAGTGACAGTATGTCCTCCCTTTGATAAAAGGTATAATATATTATCTTTGCCTAGCATTTCTGCTTTGTAACCAACTTTTCCAATAAGACCTGTTAAATCAAAAATTGGAATTAATCCAAGAATATTACCAAATAAAACAAAAAAGAATATTGTATAAACTAATGGAGCCCAAGATCTATACTCTTTATCACCAATGAAATTTTTTAATACGTCATCTCTTAAGTAAATAACAAACATCTCAACAATGCTCATAAATTTATTTGGAATATTTTTTTTGTGAGCTATATATCTCTGAATAAGCGTTACAAGAGACGAGACAACGATGAAAGAGACAAAGAATAGTAAAAAAACGTGTTTAGTTATGCCAAGGTCAATATAAAATAAAGAGTCTGGTGATATGCCAAAAAAACTAGAAATTTTTTCTGAAAGAAAATTTAAAAACTCAAATTCAAATATGTTTTTTTTGCTATTTGCTACGTGATCAATAGCATATTGTGGAGCCTGGTCCATTGTCCATTCTTTTCCAACTTTTTCAGCTATCAACATCGCCGAAATATAAATAGAAAGTTGTCAGGAAAAACAGAAAAAAAAGTTGAAATGCTAATTATTATTTTTTACTTGCTGATATGCACGATATGAAGCATGAAAAACTCCAATAATCATTATTATAATTCTCCATAAATCACCAAAAAATAAAAAAGCTATTAAAAGCCAAGAAATAATGATTCCAAGAAATTCAAAATAGACAGAATAGCTTTCAGCCAAAATAGAACTTAAAGTCTTTTTATTATTTGTCAACTATTATATCACATCTTCCAGAGAACTGAGCACCGTCCTCAATTGTTAAAATTTTGTATTTTAAATTGCCTACTAACTCACAACCTTTTAAAAGTTCAGCAGAACCATTTATGTGTGCATCTCCCTCAATATAACCATTGATTTGTATCATTGATGCTTGAACATCACCATAAATTTTTCCGCTCTTAGCTAACTGAATGGCTCCATTGGTTTTGACAGAACCTTTAATTTCGCCATAAATAGTTACATTTCCACTTAATACAACATTACCATCTATAGCTACGTCTTCAGCTATTATAGTTTGACTATTAGTTGCTTTTGATTGAATCTTCATTTAGATAATTTATCAGATTTAAGGTTAAAATCGTCAAAAAAATTATTGGGATCTAATGGCTGTCCATCTTTCCAAATTTCAAAGTGTAAATGAGGTCCAGTTGACATTCCAGAATTACCCAATTTTGCAATAATATCTCCTGCATTAACTAGATCACCCTTCTTAACAAAATTTTCGTCATTATGATAGTAGTGTGATATGTATCCATTTTGATGATCTAAGATAATAAAATTTCCAAAATCTTCAGAAAAATCACTTATTATTACAGATCCACTCGCAGTTGCAAAAATTGGGGTTCCAACTTCATTTACAAGATCTATTCCAACATGCTTAGTTTCAATATCATATAATTTACTAATTAATCCATCTGTAGGTTTGACTGTTGGTAAATTATTTGCAACCATAAATCTAATTTTATTTTCATCTAATTCACTTGTGACTTCAGTACCAATTATTGTATCTATGTATGATTTCATAATGGCTATCTCTTCCATAGACTTATCTATATTATTTATTATTTCCTGTTGTTCTTTTATCTCCTTGTTAATAGTAGAAACTCTTAAAAATTCTTTAATAATTGGAGACGAGAAATATATCAGTATAAATGAGCCAATTAATAAAAATGTTATGGATACAATTGATGCTATAAATGTAAATCTACTAAATTCTATTTGCCATGATTTATCGGAAAAAGGAGAGATAAATAAAAATTTATATTTACTTAATTTCATTAAATTTTAGTCAGCCTTGATTGATTTTAACTTATCTAAAACCCTAGAAATTGTTTTTTTATCAAAATTAATTTTTACAAAACCTTTTTTTGTTTTAAAGTTTTGGTTAATTATAACTTTTTCACCAATTAATCTTGTAAGTTTATTTTGGATATTTTGCAATTGTGGGGAAACTTTTCTTTTTGAAGCAAGCTTCTCTGTTTTCCTTACAGATATTTTTTCCTTCAAAAGTTTCACCCATAGAGCAATCATTCCTTGTGAAGTCTTTCTTTGAAGTATTGCTCGTGCTTGTCCTGCATTAATTTCTCCTTTTAAAATACTTTCTTGAATTTCATTTGGGAGCTTTAATAATCTTAATGCATTTGAAACTGCTGGTCTTGACTTTCCAACTGTTTTTGCAATATCAGTTATAGAAGATTTTAAATTATCTTTCAAATATTTATATCCTTTTGCTTCCTCAATTGGGTTTAAATCTTCCCTCTGTATATTTTCAATTAAAGCCATATACATTATATCTTTATTAGAATTTGCATCGATGATATAAGCTAAAATTCTTTTCTTTTTTAATAATTTGTGAGCTCTAAATCTTCTTTCACCTGCAACAATAATATACTTATTATCTAATTTTCTAACAGTTATTGGACTAATTAGTCCTTTTTCTTTGATTGATTGAGCAAGTTGTTTTAAAGATTTATCCTCAAAATTTTTTCTAGGTTGATTTGGATTTGCTTTAATTTTACTAAGGAGTATGCTGCTTTGACTCAAGTCTTCTATTTTTGATTTAGACGGAGTCAAAAGAGCTCCCAAACCTTGACCAAGCTGCTTATTTTTTTTCATTAATTATTTCCAATGCCAATTTCATATAATCTTTCGCTCCAGAACAATTAACATCATACATTATTGCTGGTTTACCATCATCTGGAGCTTCAGCCAAACGAACATTCCTATTTATTTTAGTTATAAACAATTTATTTTTAAAATTTCTTTTTAACAATTTTTCAACTTTCTTGGAAAGTTTTAATCTTTTTGTATGCATTGTTATAAGTAGGCCAAGTATATTTAATTTTTCGTTAATATTTTTTTTAACTATTTTTATAGTCTCTTGAAGACTTTTTAAACCTTCAAGCGCAAAAAATTCACTTTGAATTGGTATTAAAACATCTGAAGATGCTGTTAATGCATTAAGTGTTAATAAACCCAAGGAAGGTGGACAATCAATTAAAATATAGTCGTAATTTTTTTTTATTTTATTAATAAGTTTTAAAAGTTGCTTTTCTCTGTTTGCTAGAGAAACTAATTCAATCTCACATCCAACTAGATTTGCATCAGATTTTATAAAGTACATGTACTCCAGACTTGTGTTAGAGATAGTATCAACTATTTTTTTATTTCCAATCATTGCATCATATATTGAAAAATCATTTTCAATGTCAAAATTTTTTAAACCTGTAGTTGCATTAGCCTGAGGATCGAAATCAATCAACAAAGTTTTTTTTTCTAAAATTCCCAAGCTTGCAGCCAAATTAATGGCAGTAGTAGTTTTTCCAACTCCACCCTTTTGATTAATTATTGAGATAATTTTTTTCATAGGTTTAAAAAATTTAAATGCTAAATAAGGGTAATACAAAGTTTTTAAAAAATCATTTTATCTGAGTTAACTTAGTATGTGAATAAAAAAGTATTAGTTACAGGATTCAATGGAGAAATTGGAAGTAAAATACTTAAGGAACTAGTAAGTCTTGATAAACAAATAATTGCTATTGATGTGAATGATTCAAAAGGAAAAATTGAATCTGTTAAATATATAAAAGACTCCATACTTAATTATGATTTAATAAAATCAATTTTTGAAACCAATTTTATAACTGAAGTATATCATTTTGCAGCTATATTAAGTCAATCTGCAATTAAAAACCCTGGACTTTCAATTAAAGTTAATGAAGGTGCTTCGAAAAATTTGATAGATTTTGCTTTTCAAAATGCTGTCAAAAGGAATTTTCTATGCAAGTTTTTCTTTCCAAGCTCAATAGCTGTTTATGGCCCAAGAAAAATAAAATGTGCATCAGAACAAGACATAATAAAACCTTCAACAATCTATGGTCACAGCAAACTTCTTGTAGAGCAATATGGGAGTAAAATCCACGAAAAAAGTAAATCTATTGATTCTGGTTTAGATTTTAGATCAATTAGATTCCCTGGAGTAATCAGTTTTGATACAATACCTTCAGGAGGTACTACAGACTATGCGCCACAAATGATTCACGCTGCACTAAAAAATCAACACTTTGATTGTAAACTATCTCCCCAAACAAATCTACCTTTTATTAGTATAAATAAAGCTATTTACTCTATTGTAAAGCTTATGAATGTAAAGAAAATAGATTCAACTCTTAGAGTATTTAATGTTCAGGAAATAAGCTTTACTGCTAAAGATTTAAGTGATGTTCTGAAAGAAAAATTTCCTATTTTTACAGTTTCTTTTAATAAAGATAAAAAATTTCAATCAGTTGCAGATACATGGCCCTCAAGTTTAAATTGTAGTATGTCTAAGAAATATTGGAATTTTTCGACTGAAGTACATTTAAAAGAATTTATTGAAAAAATTATTGAAAAAATAAAATGAAAGAAATTGATAAAATCTTAAATACTCAATTAAGTGACATTAAAGATCAAGGTACTTATAAAAACGAAAGGGTGATTGAAACCGCTCAAGAAGCAGAGATTAATGTTAACGGTAAAAAGGTACTTAACTTTTGCGCTAATAATTATCTTGGATTAGCTAACAACAATCAAATAAGACAAGCAGCGATGAATGCCATCAAAGAATGGGGATTTGGACTTGGTTCGGTACGATTTATATGTGGAACTCAAACTATTCATAAAGAATTAGAAGATTCGGTCAGCAGATTCTTGAATAAGGATGATACTATACTTTATTCTTCATGCTTTGATGCAAACGGTGGATTATTTGAAACAATTCTAAGTGATAAAGACGCAGTTTTTTCAGATGAACTTAATCATGCTTCAATCATTGATGGAATTAGACTTTGCAAAGCACAAAAATTTAGATATAAAAACTGTGATATGGATGATTTGGAAAAAAAATTAAGTCAATCTACAGCTAGAATAAAACTTATTGCTACTGATGGAGTTTTTAGTATGGATGGAACAATAGCTCCAATTGATAAAATCGTAAATTTAGCTGAAAAGTATAATGCGATTATAATGGTTGATGATTGTCATGCGACAGGTTTTATTGGAAAAAATGGCAAAGGTAGTGCTGAATATTATAACGTATTAGATAAGGTTGATATAATTACTTCTACTTTTGGAAAAGCACTTGGTGGAGCATCTGGAGGTTTTGTATCTGCTTCTAAGAGTATTATTGATACTTTAAGACAAAAATCTAGGCCATATCTTTTTTCAAATAGTCTTGCTCCTGCTTTAGTTGTAGCATGCTTAAAAGCATTAGAAATTATTAACTTAAATAAAAACCTTTTAAAGGATCTTGAACAGAATACACTATTCTTTAGAGAAAAAATAAAAGAAATTGGCTTTGAAGTTATGGGTGAATCACATCCAATTGTACCAATAATGATTTACGATGCAAAAAAAAATGTAGCTTTATCAGAAATGTTGCTTGAAAAAAATATTTACGTTATTCCATTTTCTTTTCCAGTTGTTCCTAAAGATCAAGCAAGAATTAGGGTACAACTTTCATCAATTCATTCCAGAGAACAATTAGAGTATGCCATAAATGCTTTTAAAGATTGTGGAAAGGCATTAAATATAATTTAAAAAAATAGTGAAAAAGTATCTTAATGTATTAAATTCACTCACTTATGAATAGTTCAATAAGAAATAGATTATTAACCATATTATTTATATTTGGATTAGGGACTTATGCATTACTTCCAACTATTAGATATGCAATGATGGATGAAAAAAGCGTATCCAATCTTTCTTCAGATCAAAAAGACTACTTCGAATCTAGAAGTATTAAACAAGGACTAGATTTAAAAGGGGGAATTTACATTGTTCTTGAGGTTGACCTTCCTCAACTAATAGATAATTTAGCTAAAAATAAAGATAAAAATTTTGATAATTTTCTTGATGAATTAAAAGTTGAATATAATAATTCTTCAATTGATTTTTTTACTGTTTTTGAAAATATTGCGGATGATAGCAACTTAAAATTACCTAGATACTTTATTAACTATGGAAAGACAAAAGATCAAATTATTACCGAACTTTCACTTCAATCAGAAGATTCAATTAAAAGGGTAATTGAAATCATCCAGAACCGTGTTGATCAATTTGGTGTAGCTGAGCCAACTATTCAAAAGCAAGGTAATAATAGAGTAATTGTTGAATTAGCGGGTATTGAAGATCCTGAAAGAGCTAGAGATCTACTTCAAAGTACAGCGTTATTAGAGCTGATGATAGTAAAAAACGTTGAAAGTACTAACTCCATTATAAGACAAATTGATAGTATTATTTCTTCGTATAATCAAAATGAGAATGTTGAAGAAGATGAAATAAATGAACTTTTTCAATCAGATGTAAATTCAGAATTTAGTCTCTCTTCATTGCTAATATCCGTAGGTGGAAATTTAGCTATTTCTTCTGAAAATCTTGATACACTTAAAGATATTTTATTGCAGGAAAATGTGAAGCAGATTTTGGAAGCAACTAATAGTACTTTATTAACGAGTGATTCTTCTTTAATGCTTATTAATGAAATTGGAGAAGAAGAAGAGTTTTATACTCTATATCATTTATTTGACAATGCTGAGCTTACTGGGGGAGTTATTGAAGATGCTCAAATGAGGCTTAGCCAAGCTGGTGTTACTGCTGGTCAAGCAGTTGTGGAAGTTGAAATGAATAGTGAAGGTTCTAGAGAATGGGCTAGAATTACTGGAGCAAATATAAATAATAGAATTGCTATTGTTTTGGATAAAAAAGTTCATATGGCACCTGTTATTCGAGGACAAATTTTTGGCGGAGGAACAGTAATAGAGGGTCTTGATTCAATTGAAGAAGCTGAAGATATTGCTATTGTTTTAAGAGCAGGTGCATTACCAGTACCTGTTACAATTGCCGAAGAAAGAACTGTAGGAGCATCTTTAGGAGCAGATTCAATTAGTAAGGGAACATTATCCATGGCAATTGGTTTGCTTTTAGTTGTTATTTTTATAGTTATGTTCTACAAAATGTCCGGTTTAATTGCAAGTTTCTCTGTTTTATGGACATTAATTTTATTATTGGGTGTTCTTGCCCTTCTTGAAGCAACATTAACATTACCTGGCATTGCAGGATTAATTTTGACCGTTGGTATGTCAGTTGATGCTAATGTCATTATTTTCGAAAGAATCAAAGAAGAATTACGTAATGGTAAATCTGTAAGAGCTGCAATTGATTCAGGATATGAAAGAGCAATTAGAACAATTGTAGATGCTAATTTGACTACTGGTATAGCTGCAGCAGTATTGTATCAATATGGTAGTGGTCCTATTAAAGGCTTTGCAACCGTATTATTTTGGGGAATTATTGTAAGCATGTTTACAGCAATAATTGTTACAAGATTTGTTTTTGACTTTGTAACAACAACAAAAAATATTGAGAAACTTAGTATATAATTATGAAGTTTTTAGAGAAAACAAATATTAATTTTATGAAATTCAAATCCTTTGGATTTGGCCTATCTTCGGTACTAGCTACTGGTTCTATTATAATGCTTTTAATTGGTGTAAATCTTGGTATTGATTTTAAAGGCGGTACAGCAATTGGAATTAATTTCTCTGATGATGTTTCAATTCAGGAAGTTAGAAATGCTCTAAAGTCAGTATCTATTGATGAAAGAACATTAGATTTAAGTAGTGAAGAAATTAAATACTTTGGAAGTCAAAGTGACGTTATGATTAAAATTAAATCTCTTGATAACGAACCTGAGAATTTTGGTCAATTAGTAATTAACCACCTTTATAAATCAATGTCAGATAAAGTTCCTACTAATAAAAATGACTTCATATTATCTTTAGGTTCTGTAAGTCCTAAAGTAGGATCAGAACTAAGTGGAAAAGCACTATGGTCGGTTATTTCTGCTCTGGTATTAATTTTATTTTATATATCCGTACGGTTTGAATTTAGATTTGCTCTTGGAGCGATTTTAGCTTTAGTTCATGATGTCATAATAACGCTTGGAGTTTTTTCATTAACAGGATTTGAAATTACGTTAAGTACCGTTGCAGCATTCTTAACTATTGTTGGATATTCATTAAATGATACAATTGTTATTCTTGATAGAATAAGAGAAAATATGAAATCGTCTGGTACAGTAATGTTTGAATCAACTATAAATAAAAGTATCAACCAATCATTAAGTAGAACATTAATTACCTCCCTTACAACATTATTTGTAATCATTGTTTTATTGGTTTATGGAGGTGAAGTTATTAGACCTTTTTCTTTTACAATGTTGGTAGGGGTTATTGTGGGTACATATTCTAGTATATATATTGCAAGTGCCTTGCTTGCTTCTATCTATCAGTCTTCAAAATAATGAATAATAAAATCTTATTTCCATTCATAGCTTTATGCTTGATTTGGGGTTCAACTTGGTATTTCATCAAAATTTCTTTAAATGCAGGAGTTCCGCCATTTTATGGAGTAGGGTTGAGATTTCTTTTCTCAGGAATTATTTTTTACATATATATATTGTATAAAAAATTATCTATACCAACTTCTTCTCAAGCAATAAAATTATATTTATCATTTGGTCTTTTAAACTTTAGCTTATCATATGGAATGACATATTGGGCTACACAATATATTTTTTCAAGTATTTCATCTATTTTATGGGGCTTATTTCCTCTTTTTACAAGTTTAATGGCTCATTTTATGATTAATGATGATCCAGCTGAAAGACTTAATAAAAATAAAATTGCAGCGCTCTTTACTGGTCTTTTAGGTGTTACTATTATGAGCTCAAATCAAGAAATTGATTTAGCGTCACAATCCTTTTCAGCTATACTTGTACTTATTGCAGTAATAATTATAGCAGCATATCCGAGTGTTCTTTACAAAAAACATAATGATGAAGTTGGCCCATACCAAATGAATGCTGTTTGTCAAGTATTAACAGGATTTGTTATGCTATCAACATCATTCCTTTTCCAAGAAGATATATCTGTCATAGTATGGAATAATGAGCTCATTCTATCAACTTTATATTTAATAGTATTTGGAGGATTTATTTCTTGGGGAATTTACTTCTGGCTGTATCAATACCTTAATGTAACACAAGTAACTTATGTAGCTATTTTTCCTCCTATAGTTGCTATATTTCTCGGATGGGTTTTTCTTGGGGAAGTACTTTCTACAAAAGAAATTATAGGAACCTTGTTCATTCTTGGAAGTTCTATACTTATATATAGGAAATAGAATCTATTTTTTAATAAATTAAATTATGTTTGAAAAAATTAAATCGAATCTAATAGCAGGTATTGCAACTATAGTTCCTCTAGCTCTAACAGTATATGTAATACAAGTTACTTTAGAAGTAACGATTTGGATTGGAGGTACCGTTGCAGAACCGCTTGAAAAATTTGTTGATGTAACTTTTCCAGGATTTGGTTTACTCAGTTCCATGGTTGGTTTATTCATTGTATTTTTTGCATTGATAATTTTTGGAGCCTTAGCCCGAAATGTGATCGGTAAAAGGGTCGTAGATTGGTTTGAAAGCATTTTCAAAAAAATTCCTTTGATAGACTCAATATATGGAACAACAAAACAAATAATTGAAACACTGTCCGGATCTCAGACTGATTCATTTCAAAAAGTTGTTTATATAGAGTATCCCAGAAAAGGAATGTGGACATTAGGATTTGTAACAGGTGAATCTGTAAATGAGACTAATGAAGAATTCTACCATCTTTTTGTACCAACAACTCCTAATCCTACATCTGGATATTTTGTTATTATTACTAAGGAGGATACTACTCCTGCAGATGTGGATGTTGAAGAAGGTTTTAGAATGATAGTTTCAAGCGGGATTGTTGGCAGTCATAAAAATTCCATAGTTAAATAAAAAAGGAGCATCGAAATGCTCCTTTTTCAATAAAAACCAAATAAGATAAAAGTTTATTAACCTCTACCTCTAGCCATAGGTGCGCGAGATACATCACCGTCTTTATCGATGAAATATAGGTAACCACTTTCACGCGTTACTCCAGCGTCAGCAACTTTCTCTGCATTACCGCCTCCAGATCCGCCTCTTGACATACCTGAGCGCCATACATTACCATCTTTACCTAAATAATATAGATAGCCACTTTCTTTACTAACACCACATGTTTTTACTTTTTCAGCCATTTTATTCTCCTTAAAAAGTTTAGTGAATAAGCTAATTTCAATATTCTAATACTAAACAAGATTTTTTGCAAGAAATTTCTCGTCGGAAGCCCCTCGGAAGAATTTTACAAAAAAGCTTTAAAGTTTTTATTAATTAGTTAAATTTGGCTCATGCCCCGGTAGCTCAGCTGGATAGAGCAACGGATTTCTAATCCGTAGGTCACAGGTTCAAATCCTGTCCGGGGTACGACGACAAATCCCCTTTTTACTCTTTTAAAATACTCTTTATTTTACCAACTACACACCAACTACACAAATCCACTGATCTTCGATCAACAGTTAGAAAATCCGTTGTGGTTATTAGTATTTTTTTTGTAAAAGAATTACTTTATATTGATATATGAAGTGCACAGCAACAACAAAAAGTGTAGGGTTTTTTAGAACAGAGAAAAATAGAATCAACACAAATCCACCATATCAAAGAGAAAGTGGTGCTTGGTCGAATGATAAAAAACAGCTCTTGATAGATTCACTTTTAAATTATTTTGATACACCCAAAATTTATCTTCATGATTTGTATGATGAAAAAGATGAATATATATATGCTGTTATCGATGGAAAACAAAGACTATCTACTATATGGGAATTTTTGAATGATGAATTTGCATTAGGCAATTCTTTTAAGTTTTCTGAATCAGTTCATGATGAAAAAAATGCACCCAAAGGTGGTGATAGATATTCAGACTTTTCAGATAGTTGGAAAGAAAGATTTAGAGATATTAGTTTAAGTATTACAGAAGTTAAAAATGCTGAAGAAGAAGATATTGAAGAATTATTTCAAAGATTAAATAATGGAGAAACTCTTTCTTCGGCTGAGAAAAGAAATGCATTTGGCGGAGATATGTGCTCATTAATTCGTGATGTTGCTGAACACAAATATTTTAAAGAATATGTAACCTTCAAAAATAAAAAATATTCACACTATGAAGTTTCAGCAAAACTTTTGAGAATTGAAGAAAATACAATAAATGGAGGATTATCAAGATTTTGTGAAATTAAAAAACAATTTTTAGATAATATGGTAAGAAACAATAAAACAATGAGTGATGAGAATTCAAAGAAATTAATTTCAAATGTAACAAAGAATTTAGATTTGATGACAAAAGTGTTTCAAAAAGAAGATCCCTTGTTAAAAAAACTAACAATAACACAATTATATTATATTGGTATTGGAAATATTTTATCTAAATATGCTCATGAAAAAATATATGGAAAACTCCAGGAATTTTTTACTCGATTCAATAAAGAACTTATATATAATTACAGGTTAGATGAAAATGAACAAAATATTGAACTAAGCGCATATCAAAACATGAGTCAACATAGCACTAATGATCCTGGCAATATGGAGTTAAGGTATAATTGTCTTGAAAAATATTTTTTATTATGGAATGATGACGTTGCAATTAAAGATTTAAATAGAAGATTCTCAGATGAGGAAAGATATGTACTTTGGAAAAATTCAAATGAAAAATGTACAGAATGTGATAGAAAAATTGAATTTAAAGAAGTTGATGCCGATCATGTTGATAAATATTCTCATGGAGGACAAACAATTCTTTCAAATGGTAGATGTAAATGTCAAAGTTGTAATAGATCAGATAATTCACATTTAAACTAAACAATATTTCTTTAATTTTCTCCTCGAGAAGTCAACGATTTTCTAATCCGTAGGTCACAGGTTCAAATCCTGTCCGGGGTACATCATCAAATTGCTAGTTTACTTTAAATTGAAGAACTAAATTCATTTATGGATAAGAAAATATTAAACATTTCAATATCAATATTGATGATAACACTTTCGTTGTCGCTCTTTTCAGTTATTAATAGAGCTAATCAATATTTTACCCTTCAAGAAACTATTCTTTTACAACAACAAGAAATTGTTTTATCTGCAAAAAATCTGAGTAATGATCTATCCTTATTTGCGGCTTTATATTTTGAAGTTTATCTTTATGTAAATGACGGAATAGGAGATTTTGATGAAGTTGCTACTAGCTTAAAAAAACTTAAAGAAACTCAAAAAAGAATTGAAGAAAATAATGAAGCATTAGGTATTCTTACAAAAAAAATTATTGAAGCAATAGAATAGAATGGAAAAAAAAGTTTTAAAAGTTTTAGTTGTGTTGTTAAGTATCATTATTTTATTTCAATTAATATCGCCAAGTAAATCAAAAAGTAGCTCTTCAAAGTGTTACAAAAGCACTGCTGATATGAAAGCACTTAATCATGCTAGAAGTAATTATGGTTTAGGAGCAAGCGCAGTCGGATGTCGTTTTTCTACTGGAAGTGTAAGGCAAAGTGGAAATAATTATTATGTGACTGTTTTCTGCGGCGGTATGAACCCAATCGATTATACTTTAAGTTGTACAAGTTCTGGTCTTAAGATAGTTTCAGTCAGATCGTAAATCAGTTAATAGAAACTTTTTAATATATTAATTAAATTAGTAAATGGAGATACTATTCATAATTTTTGCGTGGCAAATTATAAGCAGCATGAATGATGACTAACTTGATTCATAACTCAAGTCGTTAAAAATTTTTTAACTTTCTCTTCCATTAAGTGCCCACCTCTTTCGTTTAAATGGATGTGATCACAAAGAAATTGAAGTTTATATTTCTCACCTATTCTGTTCCAACTCCAACCAAATACATAATAAAGTATCACAGCTCTTAAACCTCTAAGCCGTCTAATTTCAGATGTTGTATAAGGTATACTTATATCAAAATCGGTTGTGTTATTACTTTTCTCAATATTTTTCTCAAGTGTTTTAAAAAAATCTAAAATTATTAAATCATATTTTAAAGCAAGATTCGTAATGATAACATTAAACTTTCTTATCACATTAATTATAGGAGCATCCTTTCTTTCTCCAAGCCAAGGCAAAGTTGAGATGGCAATTTTTGCTGAAGTTTTTTCTTTAATTGTTTTGATGAAAATTTCAATCTGTTCCTCAAACCAATCTTTGGTAGGTATTTGAGGTAATCCTTTGGTTTGAATGTAATAATTTTGAATTAGTTTAACTGGCTGACTCCCAATAACATCATTTGTTCCAATAAGAATTGTTATGTAGTCGGGATTATGTTTTAAAATATCGTCAATTCTTTGATTTAAATTCCAAGTAAGGTCAGCATTTATTCCTGCATTTATATAAACCTTAGAATTATCTTTTTTTCTTAATGAACCAACCCAATCATAACCAATATGGCCGTGCGTGATACTATCGCCACAACACACAACTACAGGCTTATTATCATTCTTAAGTTGAACTGAACCTGCATCCATATATGGAAGTTGCCAAGACTTCCTAATCAAAGGAAGCTTATAAATATTTAATATGATTTGATTTCTTAAAAAATAAACTAACCCAATAAGAAATACGGATGAAAAAATTAAATAAAGCATATGCTAAGGATTTCTAATTGATTTCTGGCAATTCAAATGCTACTATCCTAGCGTCATTGTCTACAGCATATAAAAACCATTTACCATGCATGTAGGCAGTGGTAATACCATCAGTATAAGAAACATCTTTTAAGTACATTGTAGCAAAATGATTCAAAGATTCTCGATCGTAAAGATGAAATCTATTATCTGTTTTACTTTGCTCAGTACAAATCCAGTATCCAGTATTATCGTTGTTTAATACCAAAGCTATTCCTTCTGGATCATTTCCCATATCAAAGTTGCCTAAATCATTTTTTTTGATTTCACCAGAAATTAAATCTAAAGCCATTACCTTATGATACTCTTTCATTTCCTCAGCAACTAATAGAGTTTGGTAATATTTATCAGCGTAAATACTTTCAACTTGGTACAAAGTAGGACTACCAAGTACACTTGATGAACTTACATCAAAGTTTTCATTTTCAATTTTAAAATCCCAAGTAAGAATTCTATCCTGTCGCGGATTATTATATTCATAACTATCCGTTACTAAAACTTTATATAATCCATCTTCTTTTTTATAAAATGTAATTCCATAAGGGCTTCGTAATTCATCTCCACCAAATGTTCCTAAAAATTCCATTGATGAATTAAAGACTGCCACATGTTTATTATCTCTTTCTGTCACCAACACAAATTGATCATTAATTGTAGTGACTCCATTTGGAAATGCATCTTCTCTAACAATAGATTTTTTCAATTTTCCATTCATCGCATTATAAACATGAAGCTCATTTTTATCCTTCAAAGTAACAACGATTACATGTTTTCTCATTAAAAATCCTATACTGTCCATTCCTGCGTCTTCAACAGGTTCCGTTACAAACATAGGATCATCCAAGACAATAACCTGATGACTAGGATTGTTACAACTGAAAATAATTATAGTAACTAATGAAATAATAAAATTATTAAAACTCATTTTTTAATCCAGAATTTCTAATAATTCAATCTCAAAAATAAGGGTTGAAGAAGGAGGAATAACGTACTCACCTTTTTTAGGATCAGTTGTAACTCCACTGACTCCATAAGCAAGATTTTGGGGAATGAAAACTTCCCATTTGGAACCTACTGGCATTTTCTGAAGAACTTCAGTCCAACCTGGTATTACGGCATTAACTCCAAAAGTTGCAGGTTCTCCTCTATCATAACTACTATCGAATTTATGGCCATCAATAAAATATCCATTATAGTGTACCTTTACAACGTCATCATAGTCAGGTATTTCTCCACTACCTTCAGCAATAATTCTATATTGAATCTGACTCCTATTAAAAACTCTTATACCTTCTGATGTTTTGTTCTTTTCTAAAAATTCTTGACCTTTCATTTTATTTTCTCTTGAAAGCTTAGCATTTTTTTCTCCCATTGCTTTCATTTGATTTCGATCCATTTCTGAGTTTATAATATTAAATGCTCTTAAAATCTGCATTCTTTCAGGAGCAGTAAGTCTTGGTTCATTTTGTGACCAAAAATCATTCAAACCCTCAATTAGAAGCTCTTGATTTATATCTGTTGTAGGTAAGTTCTTGCCAATATTAACTCCCATTGAATAACTTAATGAATCTTGAAAGGTTACCATCAACTCCTTATCAGCGTCATTTGATTGTGTTTCTTGTTTAGAGCATGCAACCGTAAAAAAAATAAACAATGTACACATCCATATTCTATTAAAATACTTCATACTTTTCCTTTGTAATTCAAAATTATCTTCCATCTTTATAACCTTTATAATCATCCATCATATCATATAAGCCATATAAACTACTAAATTTTATTAATAAAGAACTCGGTAATAAAGCTCTTAATAGCACAACTTGATTCATGATCCATGGCACTTTAGGGGAATGAAATCCAAGTTTAATTGCTCTGTTTACAATCACTTTTGCCACGTCATCATGATTGTTAACTCCTGGAGCTAAAATACGACCTAAAAGATTTAATTTTGTACCTTCAAATAGACCTTTTTTTAAGAAATTTGGATGGATTGATGAAAATTTGACACCAGATTTACCCATTTTTTGAACTTCAAGTCTTAAAGATTCAGTTAATCCAGCAACGGCCCACTTAGTAGCAGCATATACTGCTAGCTTAGGCGCTCCAGTCATTGAAGATGCTGAAGAAATATTAATAATATGTCCAGAATTTTTCTCAAGCATAGCTGGCATGAATGCGCGAATAGTATATATCATTGACGTGAAATTTACATTGATAAGATTTTCAAGCTCTTCATCACTTCTATCCAGCATATATCCTGTATAAACAGTACCAGCATTATTAATTAAGATATCAATACCACCAAATTTTTCCTTAATGATATTTGCATTGCTATATACTTGTTCTTTGTTTGTAACATCACAAATTTGTGAGAAAATATCGAATCCTTGTTCTTTAAAATTGTTAACGGTTTTGTTAAGATCGTCTTCATTGAAATCCCAAAGAATTACTTTTCCACCTTCATTTAGAATTCTTTGTGCAGTGGCTAAACCTATACCCTTAGCTCCTCCAGTAATCAGAATAAGTTTATTTTTAAGATTCATATGTTAAAATAAAGTATTACAGGTTGGAATACCATTGAATTCCAGAGGCAAGAGAAACACTAATCATTAAACCCAGCATTAGTCGTAAGAAATCCATATAAAGCATTGGGAAAATAGCTTTTTTGTGTCTGTCAGTATATGTCAATTTTCCATAACCAATTGACAGCCAAATACCTAGCTCTCTTCCAGCTAACATTCCCATAAATACGAAAGTTGTACTCATTGGGATATTATTAACTTCCTTGAAATAATATAAAACGAAGCAATAAACCAAATCGATTAGAGTAGCAGATCTTACATATCTCGTGTTTGTTTTAGATAAAACAATTTCTTGTATTCTTCCACCGCGCTCATAAAACATGAATGCTAAACCTAAAAGCATGACTAGTATAACAAATAGCTGGAATTGAAAGCTTTGAACTGAACTATACCTAGGTAAGAAAATCATAATATTAGCCAAATCATGTTTAAGCCATGTTGACCACAACCATCCAGTAGTTAACCACTGAGCTACTCTCCAGTATTCATTATATTTATTTTTACCCTTCTCTCCTTCATTTAAAAAGTATTTACTTATCAAATACCAGGAACCACATGCAAAGACAAATGAAACTGCATAACCAACAAAACTTTTAAGTAACATTTGTTCCATGACAATTGAAGTTGCGAAAACAGAAAGGACTAAGAATGTTGTAGAAACTGGAATTTTTAATCTAGTCAAACCTACAAGAACTAGAGGAGCTAAAGCATGATACCATTGAATAGTTATAGGTTCAAATTTATCTAACCTTCCAAAAGCAGGATCGTTGATATAAAATCCCTGAATCATTGTAAAAACAAAAATAGATCCCATGTATACAAACATCCAATACCATTTGATGTCTCTGTTTGATGAAATGTAAGTACCTAGAGTTTGAATACTGTCATTAGCAGTAACAGCATATACTGCAAATAGAAAACCTAATAAAGACCATAGTGTAAGAAAATCCAAATTATTTTACCTCTATATTGAACTCTTTAATTATTGCTCCGGAGGAGAGACTCGAACTCCCGACCTGGTGATTAACAGTCACTCGCTCTACCAACTGAGCTACTCCGGAATATGATAGAAATTTTTGATATTATTATCTAAAAAACAAGAATTATTAATCTTATTTAATAATAATATATTATCTCAAATTAACTATTATAAATCAGCTTTTATTCCAAGAGTAAATTTTCTATTATAATACTCTTCTTGCATCATATATCTACTACTTCCTTGATAATATCTCAATGGCTGATTAGTTAAATTATTGAAATCAGCATAGATAGAGATATTCTCTCTAAGATTATAATTTGCATTTAAATCAACATATGTTGCTTTATCATACCATCTATCTTCAGATTTAGAATCACCAAATTCTTCAAGAAACTCTCCTTGATGATTAAGAGATAAACGCACGGTCATTGGCCCTCTTTCGTATGACATAGAAAGATTGTAACTAAGCTCTGACGTACCCGGTATAGAATTATCTTTTACATCGGGTCTATCTTCTTGAAGCTTTGGATCTAAATTATCTATTTTTGAGTCAATGGCAGTAACATTGGCATACAAACCAAGTCCTGGTAATATTTGCCTTTGAAATGCAATTTCAACTCCTAATAAAGATGCATTTCCTCCATTCAAAGCTTTTTCTAATTGGAAACCATCGTAATCTGGTAGATTGTCAGCTTGAGTTACATACCCAGATGTGTAAACAACGAAGTTGTCTATATCTTTAGTAAATATTCCTGCTGAGAATAATCCAATATCATCGTAATATCTTTCGAAAGAAATATCAAAATTTGTTGAAATTGTAGTCTCTAGTTCAGGGTTACCGACCTTTATCTCTTCATCTTCCACTTTCACTTGTTGATATGGAACGGTATCAAAGTAATTAGGTCTTGCTAAAGACTTTGTTAAAGCAACCCTAATCTTTGATGCCCCATCTAAATCATATATCAAGTGTAAAGAAGGTAATACATCAGTATAGTCGCTATCAGCGGCTGTAATGATATTATTTTGATCATTATCTTCATTATAGCTTCTTGCTTCTAAATCATATAAGGATGTTCTTTCTAGTCTTATTCCACCTACAACTAACAATTGGTCTGAATAATCATATGATGCCATTCCATAGAATGAAGTGATATCTTCAGAGGCTTTGAAGTTGCCAGCCAACTCTTCTTCAACAATAACTCTCTCAAAAAGTTCTGTATTAGATAAATTCAAATTTCCAAGAAATTCACGACTCACAAAAGAACCTGGGCTAAAGGAAGTTCCATTGCCATCATTTAACCATTCGCTTTTGTCTTGATTGACAATATTTGAAAATGCGTCAACTAAGAAAGCATCTTCATCAACAGGTTCAAACTCGTAAAACTCATTTCGTCTTTCTTTCTTTCTTGTACTAATCTTCAACCCTGCCTCAAGCTTTAAATTATCAGTAAAGCTATAATCAGCATCAATCTTGAAGCTTCTTGCTTTTTCGTCCGTATCTCTTTTTTCTTCAATGATTTCTCTAAAGTCCCAAGAATCATTTAAGTCTTCAGCGATTGCATTTGAAAAAGTAAAGTTTGGTTTTTCAGTACTTTGATTCCAAACGGCAGTTTGATTTTTTAATCTTAATGCTAAATATCTTTCATTTGGTCTTAATTCAGATGCTTCAGATATCTTAAATGAATAATCAAGTTTAAGCTTATCTAAAAAACTGGTCCCACCAAATTTGTATGAAAAAAGCTTCTGATCTTCAAGTCTTCCATATTCATTTCCTGGAAGACCTGCTTTGGTCTGTCTTCTAATTTCTTGACTACCTTCACCTTCATCTAAATTTTTGATTCTTTGTCTATATCTATTTTCATAATCATCTCTGTCATTAAAGTTTAAATCAGCATAGAATTCTGAATTGCCCAAATTATAGTCAAATCTTAAACCAAGACTCTTTCTTTCACGATGCACAAGATATTTTCTAATATCATGTTCAACAACATTTCCTTCATCATCCCATTCAGCCTCAATATTGTCCGATCCTGTCCAATTATCATAAAAAGAGAAATTAAACATGTAGCCAAAATTTTTACCTTCTGGCCTATCTGAATACATCCCTGAAAGTTGTACGATTTTTCCAGCTTCATCTAAAGAATTATCTCCTCGTCCAACAGTGATAGAGGATCTTTTTCCTGCAGCTTTTCTAGTAATCAGATTTATTGAACCTCCAATTGCGTCTGCATCCATATCTGGAGTAAGTGCTTTAATAACTTCAACAGTTTGGATCATATCAGCAGGAATTAAATCCAACTGGTTACTTCTTGTTGTAGCTTCCGCAGAAGGCATTCTTTCCCCATTAATGGTTGCTGAATTAAAACTAGATGGAGTTCCGCGAACATGTCCAAATCTAGCTTCACCCATATCGTTGTATACAGCAATTCCAGGAACACGTTTTAACGCATCTCCAATATTTGAGTCTGGAAACTTCCCAACCTGATCGGATGAAATTACATTACTAATATTTGATTTATTTTTTTGATTATTTAACGCTCTAGCCTGACCCGATAAAGAATTGCCAATGACATCAATATCGTTTCCAACTAATGTTCCAACTGATAATTCTAATGAAAAAGTGTTCAAACTTTCTGCATTAATGGAAATATCTTTTTCTTGATTTTCATATCCAATGTACGAAACTACTAGCTTATAATTACCTGCTGGTAGATTTGAAAGATAAACCTTACCTCCGGAATCAGTTATTCCTCCAAAGTTAGTTCCCTCCAAAAAAACATTGGCACCTGGTAATGGAAAGGAACCGTTTGAATCTGAAACAGTTCCTAATAAATTACCTGTTTGTGAAAATAATTGTGTTATGGCAACACATACGTATAGTACAATTGTTTTTAAACGCATGGCCTAATCTCCTTTACGTAAAATTAGCTTCAACCTTTAAAAACGCCCCCTAAGACTTTTTTAATCGCATGGCCAGACTTGTTTTCTCATCCACGTCTGCTTCAACTCTTAAAAAGTAGTGAAAATCTTTTTAAGTGCATGGCCAGGTCTATTTTTTCATTAAGACCTGCTTCAACATCTTAAAAAGCGATTTTAACTTTAAGAGTTTAAGTAAATAAAAAAATGTTTGTCAATTTTTTTTTTTTTTTGGAGTTTATAATTCTAACTCAATAAATAATTTTTTTGAAGGATCAAATTGACCATGATTTTGGACATTTTTAGAGATTTCAATTTTATTGCTTGATGACATTTTTCCAATGTAAGCATGAGTAGATTTAATTCCACCTAAGTACCATCTTGTGTCAGATATATATGCAAAATCTCCTTCTTTAGCACCAAGATCTTTCATCAAATCTGCTGGTAAATATATTTTATTATCTGTGTCATCCACAACTTTAATCATGTTACCATCAAAGGTTATTTTACTTCCTGCATTTTCATTAACCTCTGAACCTTTGAAGAATGTTGGACCATCTTTAATAGTCCAAAGAGTTAATCCTTTAATTTGTTCAAAGTGCGATTGATTTGGTTTTGAAGTAAGTAGGGTTACAATCACTCCTATTGAAACACATGCGACAACATTATATAAGGCTCTGATGTAGGACCATGGTTTTGCTTCAATATATTCTATCCCATGAGAAAAAGGCTGAACTAATGTTTGAGGATACTCGATCCCAAGAAAAATGAATGCTGCACCTAGAACAAATGTCAATACAGCTGCTCTAGATGAAAAACGAGGCCAAAAAATTCCAAGAAAAATTACCGTAACCATTGGTGGAGTAACTACACTATGAAATGCTCCATGTGCCTCATAAATGGTTCCATATTGTGCAAATAAAAATGCAGCTTGAATACCAACAAAAGTAACAAGCAAGGAAGTAAACATGGAAACTCTTAAGCGTGTTTTTTCAGAAGGATTCTTACTCAATGGCGTGTATACATCGTTTACAGCAACAGCTGCTGATGCATTAATTTGCGAATCCAAACTGGACATTAAGGCAGCAACCACTGCTGCTACTAGAAATGCAAAAATTGCTTCTGAATTTGCAACTAAAGATGCAACCACTGTAAATACACCATTTGCATTTCCATTGGGAAGTAAGTCTGTAATTAATCCAGGGGATATATTCTCAATAGCCCTAGCAAGCCAACCAGAATTTGAAACAGCTACGGTTCCTATTGGCAAGAAAACTAATACATTCATCATAGTTGCTCTTCTTGCATGAGTAACTGATCTTGAAGCTAAAAATCTCATAATTACCGCCTGATTCATAAATGCAAATCCAACAGAACCTACCACTCCATCTTGCCAGAAAATTCCAACAAAATTAAAGTCAGGTGGTGAATTAAAATCAGCTAAAGGTAATTTATTTGTGGTAGATAAATTACTCCAGAAAAGATCAAAACCTCCTATATATGCAAGTCCTAAACCAAAAATTAGTAACCCAGCAAATAGTAGAATAACACCTTGTAAAAAATCTGTAAAGATGATAGCGGTTTGTCCACCTAGTGATACATACGTACCAGAAATAATCGCAACTACGATAATAATTGTATTGATTTCCCATCCTAAAATTGGTTGCAATAATGAACCCAGTGCTAATAATCCTATCCCAATATATCCAATGAGATATAAAAGCATTGTAATAGTAGATAAATTTCGAACTGTGGAATTAAATCTTCTTTCAAAATATTCAGGAATGGAATTTACCTGCATGTAGTAAATAATTGGTATCCAACCAAACAATAATAATGGCATAAAAAACCAATCATTCATATAAGTCATGGTTGATGAGAAACCATATTCAAAACCTTTAGATGCATACTTTGCAAAACTATGTGAACCGACTCCTGTAGCTAACATTGACATCCCAATTAACCACCAAGAAAACCTTCTACCGCCAAAGAAAAAGTCTTCTGTTGATTGATTGTTTCTTGCAAAGAATAATCCAGCACCCAAAACAAAGAAGACATATACGGTCAAAATAACCCAAAAAAGTTCTGATGTAGGTATAGTAGTCATGTAATCTTCTTGCTTAATAAAAACACATTAAATATGTATAATGATAAAATAACTAGATAAAGAATGGGGAAATCATTAAGTGCTGAAACCGTCATTAACAAATGAATAGAAGTAACATAAATAAATCCCCATATTAAAATTTGAATCCATATTCTATACTTGTTCCAAAACTCTTTTCCACCATAGGCTTTAAAAACAGCAAAGAGACCTCCACCAAAAATTAAAATACCAAATCCATATTGATACATAAATGGAAGCCATGAATGTGAAAATAAGTCCATTATAGTTCATCCTTAAATAATTTTAATAACTGCTCATACGTATCATGTAAAGTTTGAGCCATCACTTTTGTGTTTCCAATTACAGGCATAAAGGTTGTATCATTTTTCCAACGAGGAACTATATGAAAATGTAAATGAGATGGGATTGATGCTCCAGAACCTTCTCCAACATTAGCTCCAAAATTAAACCCATCACAATTAAAACTACTTCTTAATATTTTCATCACTTTTTTTGAAACAGACATAATCTCTGATAAAACTTTATCATCAATGTCCTCAAATTTATCAACTTCTTTATAAGGAATAACCATTAAATGTCCATAATTATAAGGGTAATAGTTCATTATTACATAACAATGATTAGCACGATGAAGTATGAGATTTTCTTTATCATTATTCTCATTTATAAAATCGGAAAAAATCTTTTGAGAATCCTGTTTCTTGTTTTTTAGGTAATCCATTTTCCATGGAGCCCATAAATGTTTTTGATTACTCATATACTTTGTCGGTTTTAACTTGATTTATTAAATCTCTTAATACTGGTTTAATATAAACATTCTCTAGATTAATTTGACTAAAACACTTTGCTAAAACGTATAATCTTTGTTCAAGTGGTTTATGTTTATTTATGACAATAGTATCATTTGAAAAAAGCAAACAGTTATCACCATTAAAATCACCTTTATCGTGAATAATTTTAATATTACATTTTTCTCCGAGTTCTAAAAAATCTTCTAATAATTGAGTTTTCTTTTTATTCGGTTTTCTTTTCATTTACTAATTTCAGTTAGGTCACTACTACTTCTTATCTTTTCACCCAATCCATCAACCATTTTTATATTATATTTTTTCATTACTGCAGTTTCGGGAATTTCATTAATTGATCTATCCCCACCATTCGCAAAAATATCAGGCTTAATAATCTCTAAGCTTTTACAAACACTTTTGTCAGTATCAACACTTAAAAAAACTTCATCAACAAATCTAAGTGCTGCTACAATTTCAATCCTATCTTTTTCATGCATAAAAAATTCACCCTTTTTGAGCTCAGCTTGGGAGTTATTATTAACAATCACAATTAATTTATCTCCTAAGTCTTTTGCTAATTTTAAATATTCTAAATGACCAACATGAATAGGATCAAAATACCCACTAACAGCAACTGTGACTTCTTTTTTCATTAATTGATAACCCAATTTTGTATCTCTAGTTCCCAATTTGACCTTAATGAAAGCGAATCAGGATAAACATAAAATTTCTCTGAAAGTTTTTCATTATTAAAAGTACCTGTATCAAGTATTTTATTATTATTACGATCCTGATACGCTAATAATTGGTAACTACCACTTTGAATATTATCAATTCTAAAAGTCCCGTCAATGGAAAGTTCTGTCTTGAAGCTATTGTCACTATCTTTTAATTCCAATATGAGAGGTAAGATAAAATTGCCTTTTAAATTTCCAACTAAAGTAGCTACTGCTTCTAAGTTCTCTTCCTCAACTTCTAATGAATCTATGATAGCAGTTTCTCTAAAATAGAAATTAATGTTTAAAACATTTTTATTTTTAACTTCAATAAATCTTTGATTATAAAATGATACCTTATTTTCATTAAGTGGCAATCTTTTATTATACAAATCGACAGCTAATATCGTGTAGACTCCAAAAGGCATATAATTGAAATTAAAGTTATTTGAGGAAGATAATACATAATCTGGTTTTTGATTTATCATTTTATCATTATCAATCTCACCTTTCCAAAGTAGGATTGACGGCTGTTTAAATGATCCAAAAATATTTCCTTTAATTATTCCACTATCCATTATATCAGATAAGCTAATTGGAATAATAATATTATTTTTCAACTTTACGTTTTGCTCATCTGAAAAGTTAGAGTTTAAAGATAAAACATATGTTTTGTTTTCACTTAAATTTGATGGAAGAGTAATAATTATATCTTTTCCCTGATATTCATAATCTATTTTATCATCAATGCTTGGAAATATTTCAATTGCATTTTTTATTGATTCTTCTTTGATAAATTCATTAAAGGAAAGAGTAATTTTTTGGTTATTTTTTAAACCCGTTAAAATTTTTGGGTTGGTTGATTCTAACTTAGGTGGGATTGAATCTATTGGTCCACCTGGTGGAACTTTGACAGATGCACACGAAAATAATATTAATAAATATATAAATTTATTTAAGTGATTCAAGAACATCTGATGCATGAGTTGCTGTTTTTACTTTACTGTATGATTGTTCAATATTCCCCTCTTCATCAATTAGATAAGATATTCTAAGAATGCCTTTATATTCTCTTCCATACATTTTTTTCAATCCCCAAGCTTTGTAAGACTTGAGTACGTTTAATTCTATGTCAGACAAAATATCGAACTTAAAATCATTTTTTAGACAAAAATTTTTTTGGGCTTTGGTTGAATCTTTACTTATTCCTATAATAGAAATATTTTCTTTTTCAAAGTCACTCAAATATTCATTAAACCCAATTCCTTCTCGTGTACAGCCTCCTGTACTAGCTTTAGTAAAAAACCATACCAGCACTTTACTACCTTTAAAATCTTTTAATGATATTTCAACATTATCCTGATTTTGCAATGAAAAATCAGGCGCTTTTTGACCTACTTTTAGCATATTTTAATTCCCATGTTTTTTTAAATATTTATTTGACCATTTTACAAAAGTATTATTATTAATTTCATTTTTTATTTCATTAATTAAATCCATGTAATATGCAATGTTTGTTAACGTTGCGATTCTTAATCCAAACATTTCATTAACTTTAAAAAGATGTCTTAAATAAGACTTTGAAAAGGTTTTTGCATATTTTATAGAACTATTCTTATCGATCGGAGAGATATCATGAGCATAATTACTATTCATAATATTAATAACACCGTCATGAGTGAATATCTGTCCGTTTCTAGCATTTCTAGCTGGTAAGACACAATCAAACATATCAACTCCTCGCAAAATGGCTTTAACTAGATCAGTGGGTTTGCCAACACCCATTAAATATCTAGGTTGGTCTTTAGGCATTTCCTTTCCAAGTAATTCAACTATATCTAGCATAGGTTCTTTTTTTTCTCCTACGGAAAGACCTCCAATAGCAATCCCACATTTTGAAAAGGGTATCATTTGTTTTAAGCACTTTAATCTTTCTTCATGATCAATCCCACCTTGAATTATTGGAAAGAGTGTTTGATTATGTTCATAAATGCTATTTTTATCAGATAGATATTCATAGGCTTTCCTAGTCCATTTTTCTGTTAAATGTGATGCTCTTTTGAGTTCTTGAGATGAACAATCAGCAGGTGGACAATAGTCAAAAGCCATGATGATATCAGATCCCAATTGTCTTTGAACTTCCATAGACTTTTCAGGTGTAAAAAAATGTTCACTACCATCTAAATGTGATCTAAAATTTACTCCGTCATTAGTGATTTTATTCATATTACTTAAAGAAAATACTTGATATCCTCCACTATCTGTCAAAATACTCTTGTTCCATTTTAAAAATTTATGGAGACCATTATTTTTATGAATTATTTCCGTACCAGGTCTTAAATATAGATGATATGTATTTGAAAGCATTATATTGACATTTAAATCACTTAAATCATTTGGTGAAAGTGTTTTTACTACCCCATGGGTACCAACAGGCATAAATACTGGTGTTTCTATTTTTGAATGGTCTGTTTCTATAAGTCCAGTCCTAGCTAAAGAATCCTTATCGTCGCATAAGACTGAAAACTTCAAAATATTTTACCAATCATATCCAAAGGATATAATATATTGGGGTTTAGAGTATCCTCCACTTGGGTACTTATCCCACGCAGTATCAATTCTAATTAAAGCAAAAGGAGTGAAAATTTTTGTTCCAATACCAAATGTGGTTAAAATTGGTGATGCTTTGGGATCAGTTAAGCCATATTTATTTCTTACTAATTCACTATTATCAAACTCATCAGAAGAATCCCATGCAGCACCTACATCAACAAATAAATGACCAAAAATATTACCAAATCTTATTCGAGCTGGAAAGCTTACATCAACGTAGTTAACAAATGGAAACCTAAATTCAAAATTCGCAACTGCAACATTTTCACCAACTCTTTCTCGATATCTTGCACCCCGTAGTGGAAAAACATATTCACTGAAATATACATCTTCTAAAATACTTGAATTATCATAATCCAAAACTCTTTGTGCATAAAAACCTGAATCATCTCTACCTTCAGTTTGTGTATCAGAGAAAATCATCATTTGTGAATTTCCACCCAAAAAGAATTTTTGCGGCTTGTCTCCAACACTTTTACCCAGCATCAATCTAGCTGCTAAACTATAATTACGATTAATCTTATAATATTTTCTCATATCGAATTTTAAAGTTTGGAAAGGAATAGAATTGGTTCCAATATCTGGACTAAACTGAAACGTTAAATACTGTTTAAACCCATCAATTGGTCCTGTATATCCATTTGAAGAATTATCAAAAACAAAACTTGTCATTGGTACAACTGCTTTTAAATTTTCTTTGTAGTTTGTAGAAGTTTGATATGTAAAAATATCAAATTGTTTAACCTCATAATCTACATTCCTGATTGTAGCTCCAAAATCGATCCTGGTAAATTTTGAAAAAGGATATTGTCCAAAAAATCCTATTCCATAGTCTCTTAATTGACCAAAAAAATCATATGTCATATTATAACCTAGTCCAAAAGTATTTGCTTGCTGAAAAAGAGTAGTATAATAATTTGTTCGATTTTTTAAATATGCATATTGAACAACTAGGTCACTATTATTTAAATCCAAAACAAGATTAGTTCCAACATTTATGCGATGATCTCCCATCACATCACTCCATGATAAATTTGCAACACCCCTTGTCCCAAAGAGATTATCAATTGTTGCAGATGTTGCTATATAATCAACAGAAAAGTCGGTTTGGTATTTTCTTGCCACATAATCATCGTTGAAACGCAGAGGATCAATTTCAACCTCGTCATTTGCTTCGCTTTTGCTATTTCTAGATTGGTAATTTCTAGCAAAGATATATTTCGAAAAATCTTCCTGAATTGGATTTTTTTGCGCAGTAGTAAATGCTCTCAAATCTTCTAAATCGTTATTTCTATCTTTACTGACGAAAAATTTTGTTGGCTTAACTTCTTTTTTAGATGCCATTTCTAAATTGTTCATTAAATATAAATCCCATCCTCTTTTTTTAAACCCTGAAAAAACTAAATTATCATTACCATCTAAATCAATTTGTTGAACACCTGTAACAACATTGGTTATTGGAAATGATTCATTTGAATTGAGATTATGTTTAAAAATATTTGTAATGCCATTAAAGTCAGATGTATAAAATAAATTACCTTCTGAACTCGCTACAGGATAGTTTTCATTATATTCAGTATCGGTTAGCTGGATGATTTTATTAGTTGCAAAACTATATTGGAAAATATCAGTTTGGGAAAAATCAATTTCAAACATATTTTTAGTTTGTAAACTATTTCCCCTATCTGAAGTAAAGTAAATTACTTCTCCGTTAGGGGACCAACTCGGCGAAGAATCAGAAAAAATATCATTGGTTATATTTGTTACTTCTTTTGAGTTGAGATCAATAATATAAATATCACTTGAATCATCTTTATGTCCCATAAATGCAATAATCTTTTCTGATGGGTGCCATGAGGTAGTAAACACACCATCCAAATCAATTGGAATTTTTTTATAGTTTCCAGTTTCAATATCTACGATGATTATTGAATCTTGTTCGCCACTTTTTGAAGCAAAAGAAATAGACTTCCCATCTGGAGACCATGAAATTCCAGGTTGCAACCATTTTAATTCTTCTAAATCAGGAGTTGTATTTCCTCTTATTAACCTTCGTTTTTGCTCTTGAGAATCCACTTCATAGAGAATTAAGTCCATATAACCGTCCTGATCTGAAAAATATGCAATTGTGTTACCATCAGGTGAAAATGCTGGGCTAACATTATAAAAATTTCTTGTTTGAGACCTGTCAGTTATTTTTGTTGAAAAATCATCAAAATTTTCTCTATTTACCAAATCAGGCCAGTATTCTCTTTTAACAAAATCTTGCCAATCTTCTGTAAGTTTTTCATAATCAACTCCAAGAGCACTTTCAAAACCACGCTCGTCATCTTGAGCTCTTTTCATTTCTTGAAAAATTTCTCCAACTTTCTCTCTTCCATATTTTTGTGTAATGTATTGCCAAACAGATTGTCCACCTTTATATGCTAATATTGAATAATTCAATTCTGGAATAGACGGCAAATTATCTTCAATGGCCAAGTCTCTTAGGACCATATCAGAATTTGTATCCCAATCTACTGATAAGTATTCAGCAAGGCCTTCATTTGCCCATAAAGGAACTTGAACCCTAATTCTACCACTAATTAAACCTTGAGCATTACCTCCATAAACTAATTGATTAATTGCAGCATGGACTAACTCATGATGAATCACGTGTTCAAATTGCTCATAGGAACCTTCAAAAGGAATTACGATTCTATTTTTATATAATTCTGTTACACCTCCTATACCTTCAGACATATATACATTTACTACATTTGTTTGTTGAAAATCATTGTGTGATGTATAAACTATGATTTTGATTGGCGTACTACTTCTCCATCTTAAATGTTTACCGATTTGCTCAATAGATTTTTCAGCTACTTTTGACGTAAAAATAGCTAAGTCATAATTATCCCCATAATAATATACATTCGTATTAGGACTGACAATATAATCCCAATCAAAAGAATCATATTGAACTTTATTTTGTCCAAAACTTTGAGAGAATAATTGGTTAATAAAAAGTAATGTAATTAATATAATACGCATATGATTTTATAAGTTAAAAAATTGATTTTGTTTCAAATAATTTATTGCAAAAGATAATACACAAATAATTTATTGCAAATTATAATACAATTTAAAACAAAAAATTTAAAATATTAATCTATTGATGCAATTTTTATAAAAGATTAAGTTTTTTAATGCAATTACCAATCTATTTTTTTGGAGATAATCACTTTTCCCCTTTTTCTACGCTGTCAAATCAAAAAAAACTAGAAAAGATGATGGAATTCATAGACCTAATTGAAGACGATGGTGGAAGTATATTTATTATGGGTGATTTTTTTGATTATTATTTTGAATATGAAAAAAATAATCCAAATTATTTTGAAGAAATTTTTTCTTTACTTGAAAAAATAAAGAAAAAAGGGATTGAAATCTATTTCATCGCCGGAAATCATGATTATTGGATAGGAAATGAGTTTCGTTCAAAAACAAATGAAGTATTTTTGAATGATCAAGTTTTATCTATTGGTCAAAAAAAAATATATGTCACTCATGGTGATGGTATTTTATCATGGGATAAAGGATATAAAGTCTTAAAATTTGTTTTGAGGACTGAAGTTTTTAGATTTTTCTATTCCCTACTACCAAAAAAATTTGCTTTATATATTGCAAAAAAAATATCTTACGAAAGAAAAGATTCACACAAAGTAAACCAAGAAAAACTTGATAATATTCATAAAGAATTAATTAACTATGCTAAATCGAAATGGAATGAAGGTTCAGATGTAGTTATTATGGGTCATTATCATCATTCATTTAATTTTAATTACAACAAAAAACAATTAATAATACTTGATGATTGTTCTGAACAAGATTTTAATTATGCTAAGTATGATGGTGAATCAATTTCGATTTACAGCATTTAGCTATGCTTTATTTGCAAGAGAAACCATAATAGCATTTTGAGTATGTAATCTGTTTTCTGCTTGCTCAAATACTACTGAATTTGATGAATCAATTATTTCATCTGTAACTTCTCTACCTCTTTCAGCCGGTAAACAATGCATAAACATATAATTATCTTTCGCATGGTTCACTAATTCTCTATTGACCTGATAAGGAGAAAATATTTTCATTCTTTTATTAGTCTCTTCTTTCTGACCCATTGACGCCCATACATCTGTATAAATCACATCCGCATCTTTGACGCCATCTTCTGGAAAATTAGAAATATTTATTGTAGATAGACTTTTAGATTTAGCGTACGTAATTGTATCAGCATCTGGCTCATAACCTTCAGGACAGATACATGTAAATTCAAATGGCAAAATTGAAGCAAGTCTGATCCATGAATTAACAATATTATTACCATCACCAACATAAACAATTTTTAAATCTTGAAAACTATCTTTCTTTTGTTCCCAAATTGTAAACATGTCCGTAAGAATCTGACAAGGATGATTATAATCAGTTAATCCATTTATAACGGGAACAGTTGCATGCCTTTCAAATTCCAGCATATCACTATGACTAAAAACCCTTGCCATAATCATATCATTATATCTACTTAAAAGTTGTGCTAAATCTGAAGCGCTTTCTCTAGTGCCTAAGCCAATATCTTGTGGTGCCAAATAAATTGCATGCCCACCCATCCAAGCAAAACCTGTTTCAAAAGAAACTCTAGTTCTAGCTGAAGGTTTAGCAAATATCATTGCCATAGAGTGATTTTTAAAAGGTTGATAGTTTTCTTTTTTTCTGTACTTTAATTTTAATTCTGATGCAAGATGAAATAAGTCTAAAATTTCAGAGGAACTGAAATCATCAACCTTTATGCAATGCTTAACACTCATTTTTCTTTCCTATGATTTACATTTTTAATACCCAATAACTTTCTATATTTTGCAACTGTTCTACGAGCAACTAGAAAATCATTTTCTTTTAATTTTTCAACTATGTTTGAATCTGATATTGGATTATTTTTATCTTCTAAGTTAATTAAATTGCTAATCATTTTTTTGAGCTCATTTGATGAAGTGATTTCACCTGATTTTTTTATTAGAGCATTTGAAAATAAACCCTTCAAACTAACTAATCCAAGTGGAGAATCAATAAACTTATTTTTTATAACTCGACTAACACTAGAAATATCTTTACCAATTTTATTTGCAATGTCTTCTAATTTTAATGGGTTTAAAAAATCAGACTTACCAGATAAATAATCTCCTTGAACGAGGAGTATTTGCTCAATCACGTTTTTAAGAATGGTTGATCTATAATCCAATGTATCTAAAATGTTTTGAGCATTGCTTATATGATTTTTTAAAAATGATTTCTCTTCTTTTGAGGATTTTGAGCTCATTGCAGCATTAAAATAATCTCGAGAAATCTGGTATTTATTCAAAAATCTATCGTTTATTAAAATTAACCATTGATCATCTTTTTGCTTTACAATCGCATCAGGCATAACATTTTCATCTCCCAGATCATTATCTAATAAAGGTGAAAAATTTTGCTCAGAAATAATTGATAAAGCATTATCTAAATCTTCATTGTTGCATTTTATTTTTTCTTTAATTTTGTATTTGTCTTGATTTAAAAATTCATCAAAATAATTTTTTACTATTTCATTGGCTAAACTACCTTTATCCCCAATTTGATGAATGAGATATTCTTGTAAATCTTTGCTACCAACACCTGAAGGTATCAACTGCATAACTCTTTTTCTTACATTCTCAATAAAATTAATATCAAAATTATGGTTATCTGCTATTAACTCAAGTTCAATATCTAAAAATCCATTTTTATCTAAATTATAAATGATGTCCTTTGCTACTGCTTTCGATTTGATATCTAAATCTAATGTATCAATCTGTGCAATTAAGTCATCACTTACATCAATAGTTTGAGGAATATTAGCTAAAAATAATTCATAGCTACTTTGATTAAGAAATGGGTCAGAATGAGTACCTGATTTTGATTCTTCAATACTTTTTTCCTCGAGAACAGGATTAATCTGAATTTCGTTTTCTAAATCTTTTTCCAATTCATCTACTGAAAGTTCAAGCAATCTTGATTTTATAATTTGCTGGGGAACTATAGATTGTTTTTGTTTTAATTTTGTAGAAAATTTACTCATTGATTTAATTTAAAATTTTTACCCAAGTATATTCTTCTTACTTCTTCATCATTTGCGAGGGTCTCAGCATCTCCGGATTTTAGGATCTTTCCACTATATAAAAGATATGATCTATCAGTTATTGATAGTGTTTCCCTAACGTTATGATCTGTAATTAGTACACCAATATTCTGTTTTTTTAAAGATATAATCATTTGTTGTATATCTTCAACTGCAATAGGATCAACACCTGCGAATGGTTCATCAAGTAAAACAAAATCGGGCTTTAACGCTAATGTACGACATATTTCAACTCTTCGTCTTTCACCACCAGATAAACCAGCTCCAAGATTATTTTTGATGTGAGAAATATTAAATTCTTTTAATAGTTTATTGATGAGTTGATTCTGCTCTTCTTTATCTTGAATAATAGTTTCAAGTACAATTTTTAAATTATCTTCAACACTTAACTTACTGAAAATTGATGGCTCCTGAGCTAAATATCCAATTCCCATTCTTGCTCTTCTGTACATTGGAGATTTAGTAATATTTTTATCCCCAAAAAAAATATTTCCAGATGATGGTCTTATCATCCCAGTAATCATGTAAAAAGTTGTTGTTTTCCCTGCACCATTTGGTCCTAAAAGTCCAACAACCTCCCCTTTTTTTAAATTTAAATCAATATCATTAACTGCATAAAAGTCACCATATCTTTTTACAAGATTTTTAGCTTTTAAAACTTTAGTCATTTGTTACGCTTCCTTTAGGTTTTAAAATACTCCACTCAGTTAAATCAATATTTGACTCAAAACCAGTACCATATAAAGTATCTGTATCTGATGTAATAAATTCCAAATTAGCATCAGTATATATTTTATCAGAATTATTATCCCAAGAAAGAGAGTCAGTTTTCAGAACTTTACCATCATTTGATACTACTTCAACATTTCCATAAGCTTTAATTTTATTTTCTTTTTCATTTACAATTGCTGATTCAGATTTGATTAATGACTTTTGGTTAAAATTTTTATCGAATAAATTGACATTAACATTATCATATAATTCAAGTTGAAGGGACTGATTATCCTTCTTAAGAATTTGAGATTTAATTTTTGCAGTAACATTTCCTTTTTTTGTAAGAGTAATTTCAACATTTGAGGATAATTGATCGTGAACATCTTTTGTTGAATTATCTGATGATTCATTTTGTGAACATGAAATGCACATTATAATTAAAAAAAGAAAGACAATTTTGTAAAAATTAATTATCATCTAAGTTCTTTAAGTAGTTCATCTAATTTTGAAGTGAAATCTCCTCTAGATTCTATAAGTAAATCAATCACTTCTCTTACTGCTCCCTTACCTCCCTCTAATGAGGTAATATAGTGTGAATAATTAGATATATACTTTGGAGCGTTTGGTACTGATACAGAGAACCCTACTTTTTCTAGAATTGGTATATCAATAATATCATCTCCAATAAAACATATTTCATTGTCGTATAGATTATATTTTTTCTTTAATTCATTATATGCATCAATTTTTCGAATAACTCCATTAAAAACTTCATCTATTTGTAATTCCTCAGCTCTTTGTGTAGTGGTAATTGATTCTCTACCAGTTATCCATGCTGTTTTGATATTAAGATTCAATAGTCTTAACACAACAAAACCAACACCGTCAAGAGCATTAAAGGATCTTAGTTCATCGCCAGAAGTACTTTTAGTAAAAGAACCATCTGTTAGTACTCCGTCAATATCACATATCAAAAGTTTGATTTGAGAAAGTTGATTTTTTAATTTTTTATCCATATTTCAAATAGGTTTGTCTAAAAGCTAGAATAGATTTAAGTATATTCTCTAATTTTTCTAAAGGCCACTGTGTACTTGCATCACTTAAAGCATTATTAACATCATTATGTACTTCCATAAAAATTCCATCTGCTCCGGCTGAAACTGCAGCAAATGTTTGTGATGGTATATATTCTCTGTTTCCACCAGTTGTATTTTCATGGCTACCAGGTATTTGAGCACTGTGTGTTGCATCAAAAATAACTGGATATCCAAATTTTTTCATAATTGAAATAGATCTTATATCAGTTACTAAACTATCAAAACCAAATGTATTACCCCTTTCAGTAACTAAAATATTTTTATTACCATTATCTTCTAACTTCTTAATAATATTCTCAACCTTATATGGAGATAAAAATTGACCTTTTTTTACATTAACTACTTTACCGGTTTTTGCTGCTGCTATTAATAGGTCAGTTTGTCTACAAAGAAATGCAGGTATTTGAATAATATCAACAACATCACTAACTGCATTTGCATGTTCGGGTAAATGAATATCTGTTGTAACTGGGATATCAAATGAATGCTTAATTTCTTCTAAAATCTTAAGCCCAGCATTTAGACCATTGCCTCGAAATGATGATATTGACGTTCTATTTGCTTTATCAAAAGAACTTTTAAAAATAAATGGGATATTTAACTTTGAAGTAACTTCAACTATCTTTTCAGCTACACTCAAACAATGATCTCTACTTTCAATTACACAAGGACCACCGATAAATGGTATTGAGCTATCACCAAAAGTGATTTTATCTAAAATAACTTTATTCATTTTTATTTTCTACTATTGTGAAGAGAAGCTTTAACAAATTCCCTAAAAAGAGGATGAGCTTTATCTACTCTGCTTTTTAATTCTGGATGAAATTGACATCCAACAAACCAAGGATGATCTTTCAGTTCAATTATTTCTACAACTCCTAACTTTTTGTTTGTTCCTGAAAAAGTTAAACCATTTTTTTTCATTTTGGAGACATATTTATTATTTACTTCAAATCTATGTCTATGTCTTTCACTAATTTTTTTCTTACGGTAAATAGAAAATGCTTTAGTGCCAATGCCAATGTCACAATCGTAAGATCCTAAACGCATTGTCCCGCCTTTTAATTTTATAGCTTTCTGAGACTCCATTAAGTCAATTACTTTATTTTTAGATTTTGGATTAAACTCAGAGCTATTAGCATCATTAATATCACAAACATTTCTGGCAAAATCTATAACAGCACATTGTAATCCAAGACATATTCCAAGAAAAGGAATATTATTCTCTCGCGAATATTTTGATGTCAAAATTTTCCCCTCAGCACCTCTTGAACCAAAACCTCCTGGTATTAAAATACCATCAATACCCTTAAATGCTTCAAAAGCATCATTATCATTTTTGATTTTTTCTGTATTAACCCATATAACTTCTACTTCCGTGTTGTTTTCTACGCCAGAATGAATAAACGATTCAGTTATACTTTTATAAGCATCATGTAAATCGGTATATTTGCCGCACATTGCAATCTTTATCGAACTTTCTGGATTTTTAAAAGTCTTAACAAAGTTTTGAAGCTTCTTGATTGATGGCTTATTTTTAAGGCTTAAGCGGTCACAAATCATCTTTGTGATATTTTGATTTTCAAGTAGTAGAGGAACTTCGTAAATACTAGAAACATCTTTGTTTTCAATTACATGTTCAAATTTAACATTGCAAAATAGCGCTAATTTCTCTTTTATATCTCTGTTTATTTCATTTTTAGTTCTACAAAAAATAAAATCTGGAGATAATCCTATTTCTCTCAACCTCATAACTGAATGTTGAGTTGGTTTTGTCTTTATTTCTCCACTTGCATCTATAAATGGTAATAATGTTAAATGAATAATTAATGAATTATAGTAACCTAATTCTAAAGAAAGCTGACGAATTGCTTCTAAAAAAGGAAGGCTTTCGATATCCCCAACAGTGCCTCCAACTTCACAAATTATTATATCATATTTTTTAGATTTAGATAATATATTCATTCTATTCTTAATCTCATTTGTTATATGAGGAATTACTTGCACTGTTTCACCCAAGTAACTTCCTGAACGCTCCTTGTCTAAAACCGTGCTATAAATCTGTCCAGCAGTGGCATTATTCATCTTTGACATATTCTCATCAATGAATCTTTCATAATGCCCTAAATCTAAATCTGTTTCAGAGCCATCATCCAAAACAAATACTTCTCCATGTTGATAAGGATTCATAGTTCCTGGATCAACATTTAAATAGGGATCAAGCTTTAGAATATTCACCCTTAAACCAGCGCTTTTAAGGAGGTAACCTATTGAAGAGGCAGAAATTCCTTTTCCTAAACCGGACATTACACCTCCTAGAACAAATATGAATTTAGTTTTCATAATTTTTTAAGTCTTCTTTTGTGTCAATACTTCTACGATTAAAATCACTAATTAAAAGTTTAATTGCAATATTATTATCTAACGCTCTCAACTGCTCCAATCTATGCTTTTTTTCATTGTCGGACTGATTAAGCGAAGTAAAAAAATTTAATGTGTTTTTTCTGTAAGCATATATTCCTACGTGTCTGTAATATTTTTTATCAGGTTCTAAATTATTCCTTACAAATGATAAAGCATTGTTATCCTTATCAAGATTTACTTTTACAATATTAATATTCTTTAAATCATTTCTACCTAAATCCGTTGATGCTATAGATGCCATTTTCACATCTGGATTATTAAATAATGAAACAAGTTTATCAATTAATTTTGGGTCAATACCTGGTTCATCACCCTGAATATTAACGACAACATCACATTCATATTTATTTGCAACTTCAGCTACTCTATCTGTACCAGATTGATGTTTATCTGAGGTCATCATAATATTTGGACAATTAATTAGGCTTTGAGTCCTTTTAGAGTCTACAGCAATTACTAGCTTATCGATAGATTCGCATTGAGACACTTTATCATAAACATGTTCAACGATTGGTTTTCCGTTAAGAGAGAAGATGACTTTATTTGGGAAACGTGATGAATTTAGTCTTGCAGGAATAACGCCAAGAATCACTGGCTTTCCTTTTTAACTGTAAGTGGAACTTCAATGTAATCATTATTAGAATTTGGACTATTTTTTAAAACAACTTTTTTGTCTAAAGGACTATCAAAAGTATCATTACGAAGAGAATTATTCATATCATTTACATTATAAAGCTCTTTTACGTCTTTCGTGTCTATCTCATTTAGAGTATCCATATAATTAAGAATATTATTCATATCTTCTGTGCGCTTCTTCAGCTCTTCGCTAGAAAGTGATAGCCTTGATAATTCAGCAATTTTCTTTACTTCTTGTTTGGAAATTTTATTTTTTTTAGACATAAATTACTCCTAATAATTTAGATGAAATGAAACATTACATCAAGGAAAAGGCCATGAAAATTAGTCATATCGCATTGAGTCAATTGGATTAAGTCGTGAAGCTCTAATTGCTGGATAAAGACCAAAAATTATACCCATAGATGCACAAATTTGTAAGCTGTAAAAAACCCACTCAAAAGGGATTACAGGATCTTGTTCTAAAAATAATGCAACAATATTCCCAAATGATAAACCCAACACTATTCCAACTAACCCTCCAAGAATTGATATTAAAATAGCCTCAATCAAAAATTGCATAAATATATCACTTCTTCTTGCACCCAATGCTTTTCTAATACCAATTTCCTTAATTCTTTCATTTAATGATACGAGCATAATGTTTGCTATACCAATTCCAGCAACCAATAAAGAAATACCAGTTATAAGACCAATGAAAGTTTTTAAATAACTTGTAAATTCACCAAAAGTGTCCATTAACTGATCATTAGTAGCAATATAAAAGTTATTTGGTTGACCTGGAGGAATCTTTCTAATTGCCCTAAAAACACCAATTGCTTCATCGGTAGCATTATCAATGTTTTCTACTGAATCTGATTCGAGAACGAGTTGTAAATCAGTTCTATTCCATTTGCCACCAAAATATTTTAAATAAGTTGAAATAGGAATTCCTACCATGCTATCCATGCTTTGACCAGCTATTTCACCTTTTTCATCTGTTAAAGCAATTATTTCAAAAGGTATGTTATCAATTTTTATTTCTTTACCTACAGGATTGACAAAAGGAAAAAGTTCTTTTTTAATTGCGGAACCAATTATTGCAACTCTACTTCGATTTTGAATATCAATATTCTGGATATTTCTTCCGTCAACAATGTCATATTTATAAAGTGACAGCATGTCACCATCTGCTGCCCAAAAACTTTGTAAACGGCTTTTAAATTCTTTTTTTCCAACACTAAAAGTTCTATCACTTGGCTCTTCCGAAACTACTGCTGACATATTTTTTGTAAGTTTTAAACTTCGTTTTAATTGCTCGTACTCACTCCAAGTAATTTTGGGCTTATTTCTTGCCCATTTATTATTATTTCCAAAACTAACCTCAATTGGATTTTCTCTAGTTATATAGAATACATTGGTTCTAACATCAGCAACAACTTGATCTGTTGATTTCTCGAAAGTAGCTAAAACCGTCATGATTGCTATAATTGATGACACACCAACAGTTATTCCGAGCAAAGTTAGAGCAGTTCTAAGCTTGGTTTGGCTAAAATAAAATAGTACACCTCGAACAACGTCTATCAAATAATTTATTATTCTATTCATGTCTCAATGCATCGATTGGGTTTAAGTTTGCAGCTGTTCTAGCAGGAAAAAATCCAGCTAATAATCCTAAGAAAACACAAACAAGAAATGTATAAAATGTAAGAAGAAAGTCCATTTGTAAATCAATTGAGGATGCTTCTATTCCTCCAAAGTCAAATGAAGCAATTGCTGTTCCCAAGAAATATAATGTTGACCTAATTAGCATAATTCCAGTGACTCCTCCAATTATAGCGATTGCAATAGCTTCGCTCAGAAATTGTATTAGAATGTCAATATTTGTTGCTCCCATAGCTTTTCTTAACCCAATCTCTTTAGTTCTTTCACGAACCGAAACAAACATGACATTCATTATGCCAATACCAGAAACTATCAATGAAATACCTGTTACAAGTAATCCCATTCCAGCAATAGCAATTTTCATTTGATTGAATTGTTTTGTAAAAGCATCAGCAGAATTAACAGCAAAATTATCTTCCTGTTCTGGCTTTAATTTCCTGGCTACTCGCATAATTAGCCTAACCTCTTCTTTAGCTTTATTAATATTATCAGGGCTTGTTTGAAGAACAAACTCATTCCAAGTCCATCTTGTAAGAATTCTTTGGAAAGTTGTTGATGGCATAATAATAACTTGATCTAGACTACCGGTGGGAGTAAAACTTCCAGTTTTTTCTAATTCACCAATAATTTCAAAACTAACGCCCCCCAATCTTATTTTTTTTCCAAGAGGATTTTTACCTTCAAAAAATCCTTCTCTAACACTACCTCCAACAATAACCACTCTTCTTTGTAATTTCCATTCGTTTTCTGAAAAAAATCTACCATTTATTACTTTTGTCCCTGTTAGCATTTCTCCATAATTCGGATAAACACCATTCATTTGAAGCCAAGAAGCTTTGTTTTCAAAGGACGCTCGTGTCCAGTAATTCTGTTTCATGCTAGTTTGAGTAATATATTCACTATATTGATTGATATATTCAAGCTGCTCTTCTTTAATTTCTGGCCTATTTCTATAATTCCACCAGTCAAATTCAAATGACCAAGGCATACGACCGACGTATATTTTATCATTACCAATACTTTGTATTGACTTAGCAAACTCTTTATCAATTGAAGATACAGCCGCAGTAACAATACTGACCGTAAAAATTCCAATAGTTAGTCCAATCGATGTTAAAAAAACTCTAGTAAAGTTTGATTTTATTGATTCAAAACCGATTAGAATATTTTTAAAAAATTTATTCATCTAGTGTAATCTTACCATCAAAAATTTCTATTCTTCTTTTTGCTCTTTTTGCAACTGATTGTTCGTGAGTAACAATAATCAATGTATTACCTGCCTTATGTAAATCATCAAAAAAATTTAATATGTCAGTACCACTTTTTGAATCTAAGTTTCCTGTCGGTTCATCTGCTAAAATTATTGAAGGTTTATTCACTAATGCCCTTGCTATAGCAACCCTTTGTCTTTGACCGCCAGAAAGTTCATTAGGTTTATGATTTATTCTGTCAGAAAGTCCAACAATATTCAATGCTTCCTTTGCTTTTTCAGTTCTTTTCAATCTTTTTAAATTTGAATAGACTAAAGGAACCTCAACATTTTGTAATGCATTTAATTTTGGAAGTAAATTAAAAGTTTGAAAAACAAAGCCTATTTTTTGATTTCTAATGTCAGCTAATTGTGAATCTTTCATTTCAGAAATTTTTTCATTATTAAATTTATATGATCCATTCGTTGGAACATCTAAGCAACCGATAATATTCATTAAAGTGGATTTACCTGAACCAGAAGGACCCATTATAGAAATGAAATCATTTTCGAAAATACTTAGTGAAACATTATCCAATGCTTTTACGACTGTGTCTCCTAAATTGTAGATTTTAGAAACTGATCTTATTCCAATTATTTCTTTTTTAGACTTAGTCACGTTTCCTGTAAGAATTTTTTTGTTCTCTGACTTTCACTTTCATACCATCTGACAACTCCCTACTTATTGCTATGAAACTACCTGTAACAATTTCTTCATCATCATTTAATCCTTTAAGAACTTCATAATCTCTATCACCAACAATACCAGTTTCAACAAGTCTTTCTTGTACAACTCCATCCTTGAAAACGAATACTACATTTGTACCCTTTTTACCATTTCGAGATGAGGTTAAAGATTGTATTGGAACACTTAATGTATTTAATCTTTCTGCAGTTATTATGTCAACAGTTGCACTCATTCCAGGCCTCATTCCTTCAACCACCTCTAACATTTGTATCTTTACTTGAAAATTAGTTACTTGCTGTTGTGAACCACCACTTGATACTGTAGAAGCGTATGCTACTTCTTTAACTTTTCCCTTAAAATTTCTGCCATCGTAAGCATCAACTTCAACTAAAGCTAAATCATCTAAAGAAATATCTGCAATATCATTTTCATTAACATTAACATATACCTCCATCTTTGATAAATCAGATAATTTTAAAAGTACACTTGGGTTAAACATTCCTCCTTGAGCTAAATCACCAACTTCACCATCAATAAAAGTAATAGTTCCATCTTGAGGTGCAATTAACCTTAACTTAGCCAACGCATCCTCATCTTGAATTAGTCTGGATTGTGCACCATTATAAGCACTTAGTGCAGATGCATAAGATGAATTTGTAGTTTCCATTTCTTGATCAGATATAAGCCCTTGTGAATAAAGTTTTGCTTGTCTTTCTTGCTGTGCTTTTCTTTGTTCAAGTTGCACCTTTGCTGCTTCAAGACTTGCTCTTGAAGCCTCTGTTGCAGCTTTTTGCTGACGGTCATCTAAAGACATTAAAAAATCTCCCTTTTTAACAAAATCACCTTCTTTTACTGCAATCTCAGTAATGTAAGTTGTATTATTAGCACTTAACTTTACCTCTGTCTCAGGAGTTAAAACACCATCAGCAACAACCTTGCTAGAAAGATCTTTCCTTACAACTTTCTGAATAGATACTTCTAGTATGTCTTCGTCATCATTTCCTTTAAAAAATAAAAGTCCTACAGCAATGATAATCAAACCTATGACCTTCATTTTATTTTCAATGATTTTCTCAATTAAATTTTTCACATATTCTCCTTATTTATATTTTTTATCTAATGTTCCGATAAGATTATCAAGCGTCGCAAGTTGGATAGCAGCATCATATTTTGTAGTGACTAAAGAGGAACTTGCCTGAAAAACAGCTAGTTGCGCATCAAGTAATTCAAGTATATCAGCAGAGCCAAGCTCATATTTTTGCTGTGCCAACCTTAAATCTTCTTCTGCAGAAAATAAAACTTCTTCTTGAATTGGAATTAGTTCTTCATAGTTATTTAAACGATTTAATAAAGAATATAAATCGACCTCTGCATCTTTTTTGGCTGTACTATAAGATGACTGTTGCTGTGACAACTGTAATTTGGAAATCTTAATATCATTTCTTTTTCTAAAACCATTAAAAAGTGGAATACTTAAAGTTAGGTTAGCACTTTTGATGTAATTATCCTCAAAATATTGTTTAGAAATTTGATCATTAGACGTAGCATTATATCCAAGACTCATGTTTAAGCTTGGTAAACTAGAAGCCCATGATTGTTTTACACCGATCTTTGCAGATGTTATCCTTTTATCTAAAATATTTAAGCTTGGACTGTTTAAAATCATCAATTGGAATGCTTCACTAAACGTTGGAATAATTAATTTTATTTCTACTTTTTCAGGAAGAGTAATTTGTGTATCAGTTCCAATAAGGCCCATGCTATTTCTAAGATTTTTAAAAGAATTATTAAAATTGAGCTCTCTGTTAAGTAATGTTGACCTTGCAGTACCAAACCTAACAGTAGCTTTCAAATAATCAGTTCTGCTTACTGCGCCAAGATCAAACTGTTGTTTGACGAGGTCTAATTGTCTTTTTGATAATTGTAAATCTTCTTTTGCTATATCAAAAAGTTCTGAGTCTTTCAAATATTGATAATAGAATGTATAAACATTCAAAATAATTCTTGAGGTTGTTTCCCTTTTTTGAATTTTAGAAATTTGATAACTATTGTCACTTTGACGTACTAAATTTACATTGCCTCCAAAATTAAATAAACTTTGTGAAAGATTTACTCCACCAGAATATAACTCCCCTCCTGGGACAAAAGAATTTCCATAGGTTGTTTCTCTAAAAGAATTGCTAGCATTTATTGACGGAAATAATAATGCAGCAGATGAATTCCTGTTCAATTGAGCAATTCTAACATCTTTCTCTGCATTCGTTATTGCTGCCTTATTTTCTAAGGCAATTCTTACTGCTTCATCCACGCTCAAAGTTTGAGCATTTATCAAACAGAATAATAAAATTAAGGTTGTATTTATCTTCATTTTTTGTGCATTTATGAACGCAATTTACATCAAAAAGTTTCTATTTTTAATTTCTATTTTTAAGAAATGTAAAGTAAAGTTTACATTTTTGATTGCAAAGCTATTTTTTTGCTTTTTTTATTTTGCTTAGAAATGATTTTGCGGATGAGTAATTATTCTTGATTTTACCTTCAATAATTGCATCCTCAACCATAGTTTTAATGTTTCCAACTTCTTTGCCAGGTCTCAAATCAAACATTTTCATAATTTCCTCACCTCGAACTGGAGATTGAAACGCTTTGAGCTTATCAATTTCAATCACCTCTTTAATTCTTCTCTCTACTCTATCAAAATTACCTAAATATTTAATAACATTTTTTGGATTTTTCGTAGTAATATCAGCTCTACATAATTGCATCAGTTCATCAATTTCATCACCAGCGTCTACAATTAACCTTCTTATAGCAGAATCTGTTACATCTTTTTTTGCTAAACTTATTGGTCTCAAATGTAATGCCGTTAATTTAGTAATGTAATCCCTTGTGGAATTTGAAAATTTCATATTAGCAGATATACCTTTTAACATTCTAGCTCCTATATCATCGTGACCATAAAATGTATATCCTTTTGACTTTGATAATCTTCGCGTTTTAGGCTTTGCAATATCATGGACCAATGCAGCTAATCTTAAATCAAGCTTATCAGACAATTTTGCAGCATTATCTACTACTTCTAAAGTATGATAGAAAATATCTTTGTGATGATACTCATTTGATTGATCAAGTCCATACATAACGGCAATCTCAGGAAATACAAAATCCATTACTCCTGATTCTTGTAAAATATTTAATCCAATAGATGGTTTTTTAGTACCAAGAATTTTAAATAATTCATTCGTTTTTCGTTCTTGTGAGACAATTAAAATTCTTTCCGAATTATTTTTAATGGATTCTAAACAGATTGGATCAATATTCAATGAAAGTTTTGATGAAAAATATGCTGCTCTCATCATTCTTAGCGGATCTTCACAGAATGTTGTATTTGGATCAAAGGGTGTTTTCAAAATTTTATTATTCAAATCCTCCATTCCCTTGAATGGATCAAAAAATTCACCAAAATTTTTTTTATTCAAGGATATAGCCATTGCATTAATTGTAAAATCTCTTCTTAATAGATCATTTTCAATATTAGACATTACAACTTCCGAGGGATTTCTTGACAATTCGTTATATGTTTCAAGCCTTGCAGAAGCTACCTCAATCTCAAAATCTCCATTTGGGATTTTAGCGGTTGCAAATTTTTCGAAGGGAATAATTTTTGGAACCTTAATTTTTTTTGCTAATCTTTCAGCAAAATAAATTCCATCGCCTTCAACCATGATATCAATATCTTTTGCTTCTGCTAGAGGATTTAGCATCAAATCACGAACGCATCCACCAACTAAAAAAGAGTCAATTTTAATTTCCTCACTTAAGTCAGATATAACTTTTGAAATATTAGCTAATCTCTTATTTTGGTTAATTATGTCTTTAATTAAAGTCATTTTGTAAATTAAAAATATATAGGTCTATTATGCTAAGAAAACTAATTAAAATTACCTTGCCCATAAAAATTTTAAAATATTCTATTATTTTAATGTTTTCTTCAGGATTAGTGGCTCAATATAAAGAAGCTAATGTCACTTTTGACGATAGGTTGTTAAGAAATGATGAAAAATCATCGTTATTTAATCTTAAAAATTCAATGCAAAAATTCTATATCGATTCTGTTTGGAATGACGAATATCAAGATTTGGAACTAAAATTAAATATCCAAGTCATTTTTGAAGGAAATGCAAATACTGGTAGCTCAGAATCTTTTCTAATACAGTCTTTATTCAGTAACAATACAGATTTACATTTTTTTGACAAAGGATCTCAATTCTCAATAAGCCAAAATTCATCACTTTACTATGATAGTGTCTATTACGATCCGTTATCAAGTCTTCTTGGATTTTATGGAAATATCATTCTTGGTGCAGAGTTAGACACTTGGAAATCTTTTGGTGGCTCTCAACATTATGAAAAGGCAAGAAGTATCGCTGTGCGTGCAAGTGCATCAAATTTTTCTAGGGGGTGGGAGCAACGTCTGCTTTTAATTAATCTATTAACTGATAATATAGGTCTTAGGAAGCTTCGTTTTTCAACATACTTATCATATGAACTATTTGAAAACGGAAATATTGATGAATGTGTACTAGCATTGAATGAATTGATTAATAATCTTAATGAAATATTTAACAATTTTTCACAAGAAAACTATACAAATATGTTTATGAAATATCATGGACCTAAGATAGGAGAAATAATGGAAAAATTGGGTCAAAAAGAGATGTTATTGGAGCTTAAAGATTTAGACTCACAAAGATCAAATATTTATAAAGAGTTTCATTCAAATATTTGATTGAAATATTTTTTACGTTTAAAAAAATAATCAATAGCAATACTACCGTTATAAATCAAATCTAAATTTTTATGTCTTAAATCATTTTTCTTTCTAATGCTCAATATAATCTTAAAATTATGAATCAACCAAAGATGCGAACAAAAAATTGCTATAAATCTTTTATAATCAAGATTTAAAATAGAATATATAGCTGCCATCTGATCTAAAAAAAATCGTTTTATTATTAAAAATCCTTTTTCAAAAGATGCGGAATTTTTAAAGAATAAGATCCATGAATTTCTATGATTTAAATAATGAGAATTAAATGAATTTTCTTTAATTGTTTGCTTTCCATAATGATAAATTATGGAACTGGGTACATTCCATATTGACCATCCCATTGCCTGAAGTCTCCATGATAGGTCAATTTCTTCCATGTAAGCAAAATAAATATTATCAAAATAATTTAATTTAATTAATATTTTTCTCCTTATTATAAATCCCGCCCCAGACGCCCAAAAAATTTTCTTTGGATGTTCGTACTGATTTATATCATCTTCCAATGTATTGAAAATTCTTCCACGAGCGAAAGGAAAACAATACTTATCAATATATCCACCTGCTGCACCAGCATAATCAAATTTATCTCTATTTATAGCATTCAAAATTTTTGGCTGGGCAGCTCCAGCTTGAGGATTTTTGTCAAGAAAAGTGATAAGTTCTTCAATCCAATTTTTTGTATGCAGGGTATCATTATTCAAAAAAATGATATACTCGCCTTTTGCATTTTTTGCACCAAAATTACAACCTCCACTGTAACCAAGATTTGTTTCTGCTTTAAGTAAATTTATTATAGGAAATTTTTCCTTAGCTTTATCTGCAGAATTATCTTGTGATGCATTGTCAACAATAATTATTTCAAAATCTTTAATTGAAATATGATTTAATAGCGATTGAAGGCAATTGTAAAGAAGTTTTTCTCCATTATAGTGAGGAATAATTATTGATAATTTCATTACGATGATTCTAGTTGCAAAATTTCTTCAAGCAGTTCTTGTGCATTATCATCTGCAGGATTCTTTTGTATCCAATCAGTTAATAATATTTTAGCTTCGTCATACATTTCAAGATTTTTATAACTTAAATATAGTAGGTATACAATTTGTGATAAGGATTTTTGCCATTCTTGCCATTCATTTTCGGTTATTTTTGTTGCTGTAAAACCTCTTCTTTTAATTGATTGTTCTATTAAGCTGTAATTATTATAAATTGTCTCAAAAATAACTTTAGATTCATCGTAGTCTTCTAACAACTGAATAAATGTTTTTCCATACAACAAATAATCTTCAAGCTCTAAATCATTACGTTGAACTAGCTCTTTCAAATGGTATTTTGTTTTAATTTTGTTTTCAACACCATTATACACTTGAGCAATTTGATATTGAAGCTGTTTTGAAGGTATGGGTATAACGCTACTTGGCATTATTTCCTCCATTTTCAAAAGCGTTGATTCTGCTTTTTGAAAATTCTTATCCAAGTAATGAGAAATAGATAATCTTACAAAGCCAGTTCTATAATTTTGAACTAACCTTCCTAACTGAGGGTCTACATAAACGTCTTCATTGGCTAAATTTCTGTAAATGTATCCTCTTTGATAATCTTTGGAAAAAGATTTATTAACAGTATTATTTTTATTTGAGTCGTAATCCAAAAACCATGAATTTTCTCCAACAAATGTTAAAAGATTATCAGACATTTTATTTTGGTTGATGACTTCGTTTGAATTATTAACCAATCTATAGGCCAAACCTTCCATTTGCAAGTAGTCATCAAGATTTAACATACTTGTTGGAGCGACAGTTACCCCAAAATAAATTGGTCTTTGCCAGTTATTATCATTTATTATTCTTAAAACCATTAGATCTTGAATTCTCAATGCAACATCTAAATAAGTTGGCTTCAGCTCCCACTCAATTTTACCTAATTCATTGTTTTCATCTTTTGGAACATTTATTGAAATAGTTTTCGATTCCCATCTTTTAAAATCAAGATTCTGAATTTCTTGATTACTCATTTTAATGAAAGCCCTATCTTTATAGCGTTCTTTTAATTGTTCAACATACCATGGTGTATTAAGTAAACTAAGATTAGCAACTACAACGTCCGTTCTTATTTTTTCAACTTCTTGCAAATACCATAATGGGAATGTATCATTGTCACCATTTGTAAAGAGAATAGAGTTTGGTTCACATGTTTGTAACATATTATAAGCCATATCCCAAGCAATGTAATTACCAGTTCTATCATGTTCATGATAATTTGCAATCAACATTCGACATGGCATAAAAAGAATAAATAAAACAATCATGAAGTATGAGGCTTTTAATTGAATTGACTTTTCTAATAAGGATTCTGTAATGAAATTGATAAATGAGTAAATGCCTAAACCAATCCAAATAGAAAATGTCATAAAACTTGCTACATATGCGTAATCTCTTTCTCTTGGTTGTGGAGCATCTTGATTTAAATAAAAAATAATTGCAATACCAGTCATTAAAAATAATACTAACAGTGAAAATGCATCTTTTTTATTTTTTCTGAAATGAAATCCAAAACCAATTAAACCCATGATAAGTGCAATTGGTAATCCAAACTGTCTCCAATCCACGCCGTCTTCAACTGACGTGGCTCCAATACTTGCAACAAAAGGATCTTCGCTTTTTCCCTTACCTGCAAATTGCCATAAAAAATATCTTATATACATTTTTTTTATCTGATAATTCCACAAAAAGTTTGCTTGAGAAGATATATCATATAGCATATAATCTATTTCCTGTTCAAACGAAAATTCTCGATTATTATTAGGGGAACCAACAATAGATATTTTTGAAGGTAGATTATCAAATTTTCTTGGTAAAATAGTCATTTGACCATACTGATCTCTATTTAGATAAGAAATCGCCTCTACAACAGTTTCAGGATTATTTTCATCGATATTAGGATCCTGGCCTGACCTAATAAAAATAGCAAAATAAGTTGAATAACCAATAATTATCAATAATACACAAGACAAAAATATTGATGATAATAATTTATTTTTTTGGATAGAATATCCACAAAGAATAAACAAAGTAAGAACTAAACAAATAAGACCAACAAGGCCTATTGATAAAGTGATTTGAGGTAAGCCTTGAATAATAAGACTTTGAATACCAAAAAAAATAATTATTGATAGTGATAAAGTGATAAATAAGTTCTTAGCACTTAATTTTCCTATTGTATGGTATATTAATAAACCAATAAATGGAATAGTTAATAAATTAAGTAAATGAAGACCTGTTGCTAGTCCAATAATATAACTTATCAGCATCAAATAAATGACATGATTTGAATTATCAATTTTCTTTGACCATAACATAATTAAGTAAACAACTAAAGCAGTCATGAAGCCGCTAAATGCATACACCTCTGTTTCAACAGCGTTAAACCAGTGACTATGAGTAAATGCAAAAGTTAAAGAAGCGGTTAGAGAGGACAACATCTTGAAAAGTCTATTATCATTATTGGGATCTACTCTATCAATAAACTGATTACAAATTAAAAACAGAAGGCTAATAGTTAGTGCACTAATGATTGGAGAGAAAATATTCACCCTAAATGCAATATCACTACTCAAAGGTATCAAGCTAAAGAATTTACCAACTAACAAGAATAAAGGGCTTCCAGGCGGATGAGGAACTCCTAAAATATGCGAGGTGGCAATAAATTCTCCTGTGTCCCAAAATGATACTGTTGGAGCCATTGTTGAAAAATAAACTGCGAAAGTTATAAAAAAAATAACTGCAGCAATTAGTTTTTCTAGTTTTTTGCTATAGGTAGTAAAGAAACTCAAAGTTATACTTCTGGTTCTTCATTATTTTCTTCTTCAGAATTATCTTTATTATCTTCATTCTTTTCTACTTCAAGATAATTCATTTTTGCTTCAGCTAATACCTTATCAATATATTCTCTTTCTTCATCAGTAAGACTAGCATGCATTTTATTATTTATCATATCTAACATATCTATTTGAATAGATGCTTGTGTAAGATCTACAGAAGTTTCTCCACTAACTGGATTTTGAAGTTTGCCTAATGAAACCCAAATTCCATATGCTGTTTGAGATATTAAAGCATCAAATAATTGTTTTTCTGTTGGTTTTTCTTTCATTTATTCCTCAGTTTACTGTTGTTTTTAAAAATAATTTTAAATATTCATTATCAAACTTTTGTTTGATGAAAGAATGATTTTGTTGGCTTAAATTTGCATCATTCTTTATAATTTCAAAAGCTTTCATTCTAGCATCTCTTATAATAGGACCATCTGTAATTAAATCAGCAATTTTAAATTTTACGAATCCACTCTGCTTTTCACCAAAAAATTCTCCGGGACCTCGTAATTTTAAATCTTCGTCCGCGATTTCAAATCCATTTCTTGAATTGACAATTATACTTAATCTTTCTTTTGTTTTTGGTGATTCACTATCGCTACATAATAAACAATAGCTTTCAATAGTCCCTCTGCCTACTCTTCCTCTTAACTGATGCAATTGACTCAACCCGAATCGCTCTGAATTATTAATAAGCATCACATTAACATTAGGATTATCAATACCAACTTCAACAACTGTCGTTGATACTAATATATCTACATCACCATTCATGAAGTTATTCATTTCAAGATTTTTATTTTCATCTTCTAATTTGCCGTGCATCAAACCAACAGTTAAATCAGGAAAAATATTATCTCTTAAATATTCGTATGATTCAACAGCTGCAGATAAATCTTGTTTTTCACTTTCGTTAATTAAAGGGTAAACTATTATTGTTTGTCCGCCAGCTTCAACTTTTTCTCTAATGAAATTAAAAGCTGTAGGTAAATTTTCTTTTTCAATGTATGAGGTATTAATATTTGGTCTATTTTTAGGTAATTCATCAATTATTGATAAATCCATATCGCCATTATATGTTATAGCTAGTGTTCTAGGTATTGGAGTAGCTGTCATAGCCATAAGATTTGGATTATTAGATTTTGATAATAGTTTTTGCCTTTGATTAACACCAAATCGGTGTTGTTCGTCAATGACTACAAACCCTAAATTATTAAACATTACATCTTTTTGAAATAAGGCATGAGTTCCTATAATAATATTTGATTTACCTTTTTTAATCTCATTAAGTACCTTATTTTTCTTTTTAGGCTTTAAACTTCCAACTAATAAAGTACATTCTACGCCTATTGATTCGAATTGAGATTTAAAATTTTTAAATAATTGTTTGGATAAAAGATCTGTTGGAGCCATGATGGCTACCTGATAATTATTATCAACTACAATTGCTGAAGCAAGAATAGATACTATTGTTTTTCCACATCCAACATCTCCCTGTATCATTCTATTCATTGGATTTTCAGAAAGAAAATCATCTACAATTTCTCGCAAAGACAGCTTCTGACTACCAGTTAATTCAAAGTGTAAATTCTTTAAAATTTTATTATAACTTTTTGTCTTGAATTTTATAGAGTCGTATTTATTTTCTTTAATCTTACTTTTTCTCTTAGCTAATAATAGCTGTAAGAAAAAGTGTTCATCGTATTTTAAACGATGTACTGATTTTTCTAAAGACTCAAAGTCTTTAGGATAATGAATGTTTCGTAAAGCTGTATTTAGATCTTCAATATCGAATTGTTCTCTTAAATCTTTATCAAAGTGATCATCTATGTTTTCAATAGACTGTAAAGCGAGATATATGATTTTTCTAAGATTCCTATTTTCTAATCCTGATTTTTTTAAATCATCTGTTAGTGGATAAACAGGGATAATAAACCCAGTTGTTAAAGAGATTTCATTGGCATTTAATTTATCATATTCTGGATGGACAATCTGATGACTTCCTTTGTATGCTGCAACTTTACCATGCATCGTAAGTAGATCACCAACTTTTAATGATTGATGTATGTAATCAGCGGCGTTAAACCACATTAATCTAATTGAACCCGTGTGATCTGCTACATTGGCCGTAACAAAATTCCCCTTCTTCATCCTTCTCAGATTGACTGATTTAATTCTTCCTACCAAATTTACTTCATCACCTTCTTGAATCGAACCAATTGTAGAAAGAGATGTTCTATCAACATACTTTCTTGGAAAATAGTAAAGAAGATCTTTTATTTTAGATATACCTAATGAATGGAGTACTTCAGCTCTTTTTGGGCCTACACCCTTTATAAATTGTATTGGGGTATCTAACGTATTAGAATTTTGTAAAGCTTCGCTCAAAAGACATTACTTCCATTCTTTTTTATAGGTATATGTTAAGAGTTCAGATTGGCCGGGTTCTATTTCTAATGGGAAAAATATAGTAGATGCATCTTCTTTAATATACATTGAAGAAGATTCTTTAATAACCCAATCTCCAAAAATGTTTTCTACTGCTTTTACCTTTATTGACTTATCACTTGTATTAAGGATTTGAAGTGATATAGTAGATTCTTCACTATTTTTTTGTCTATCAAAATTTAAAATTCTTCTTTTTCCAATTATATCAAATGCTTTACCGCCATCTAAAATTGCTACTCCACCTTTATAAAGTTGAGTGAGTGAATTCCGACCAATAAATCTCATTGAATTAAGATCGTCTTTCTCATATAAAAATAGAACTCCAGAAGGTAGTGGAAGCTCTAAATTATTGGAAGCTGAATTTTCGAATGATACTTCAACGCTCAAAGGTTCGTCCCCTTGATCTCTTTCAGAATTTTGAAATACGTACTTTTTGTCATAAGTAATTTCTCTTTGTTCCATCAAAGGTAATTGTACTGACTGCATCGAATCGAGCTTCATATTTAAACCGATATCAAAAATATAAAAATCACCTAAAGCACTTCTATTATCCATAGCACTTCTAGATTCTATCATTTGATATGAAACACTTTTAGATTTAGCCTGTAATGGTACATTACCTTCAACAACACTAATATTTATGGCAAATAGATTTATATTAGTATTATTAGATATCTCTGCATTTACAGATAATGTTGCTTTTGAATCATCGCCATTAATTATAAGATTATAAATTGGTTTCCAAGTAAATCCTGAAGTAATATAAGTTAATTCTGCATTAACTGATTTGTCTTCATCAGAAGCTAGTTCCCATACTATTTCTGGAGCAAACTTATCATGAATACTATTTGATTTTAATGTAATTGAAAGTAATTGCGATCTTTGAAATACAATAAGTCCCTTACTGGTTTTAACAGATATACTTGAACTATTAATATCCATCAGTAAACCTTCAGTTCTACCTCCACCAGTTGGTATAATTTCAACTGGTGAACCTATACTACTTTTCAAAAAACTATCAGTGGATGAAAAATTTTTATTTAATGTCTGTGATAAAATTTGTACATCCTCAATATTTAAAACAGGTGAATCAAAAAGTAAGTTTTTTGAGATATTGGAAAAAGAAGCAGTGTTACTGCCAGATTTCAAATTCCATATTATTGGCTCCTTTATCACAGCGAAATTATCTTTATAAATCGTTAGAGTTCTCTTAGAAGATTCTTGCTGAGAAAACATCAAACCAAATGATAAAAGTATAAAAATTAATTTTTTCATTTTAATACCTCAATATTAGAAAGAATTTTTGTTCTTTCAACAAGAAAATCGTTTAGCTTATTTTTTTCACCCTCAACGATATTTTCAGGAGCTTTACTTATAAATTCGGTATTAGACAACTTACTCTCAATTGATGAAATGAGTATGTCTAATTCGCTTAATCTTTTGTCGAGCTTTTGAAGTTCTTCTTCCTTATTTACTAAATCACCTAGTGGAATATATAACTCTATCGATTTACATACAGCTACTGCAGAATTTTCTGGATTTTCTTTTTTTGAACTTATATTAAAATTTTCAGTATTTGATAAAGATTTAATTAATTCAATTTGAGGCTTTAATTTTATCTCAATTGATTCATTTTTTGTATGGGCTATCACATCAATTTTTTTAGATGGTGGAACATTTAATTCAGAGCGAATAGTTCTAATTGAAGTAACTATTTCTTTAAAATCTAATATTGCGTCTTTGTTGTGGCTTATATCACTATTTGTATCTTTAGGCCAAGATGATATAATAATATCTTCTTCATTATCATCTTTAAGGTGATTCCAAATTTCTTCGGATATAAACGGTGCAATTGGATGCAATAATAATACAACTTTCTTAATTATTTTTTTTGAAATATTAAACGAGTTACTTTTTGTAATAATATCACTCTCTCTGAATCTATGTTTTACAATTTCTATATACCAATTACAAAACTCATTCCATGTAAAATCATAAATCTTTTTTATTGCTTCATTAAACTGATATTTATCAAAGTATTTATTTACTTCATTGACAGTTTCGTCAAGTGAATCAAGAATCCATTTATCAAAATTATCTAATTTTTCAACATTGATCTCATTTGAAAATGAATCTTCGTGATTTAGCATAATAAATCTACTAGCATTCCAAATCTTTGTCATAAAATTTCTTCCAACTTCAATTCCATTTTCTGAAAAATATACATCAGAACCCTGTGGCGACATCAACATTATTGAAAATCTAGTTGCATCAGTACCATATTTTTCAAATAATGTTATTGGGTCAGGAGAATTTCCTAAGGACTTACTTAATTTTCTTCCTTTATCGTCTCTTAAAATACTTGTAAAATAAACATCTTTGAATGGCAAATCGCCCATAAACTCATATCCTGACATAATCATTCTTGCTACCCAGAAGAAAATTATATCTGGGCCAGTAACTAGTGCATTAGTTGGAAAATATTTTGTGGTTTTTATATCTGGCCAACCATGAACTGCAAAAGGCCACAACCATGAACTGAACCATGTGTCTAAAACATCATTGTCTTGCTCCCAATTTTCTAAATCTTTTGGAGGTGTTGTTGAAACAAACCAATTATCTTGATTAGATCTATCGGCATCTTTTTTATACCATACAGGAATTTGATGGCCCCAATAAAGTTGTCTGCTTATGCACCAATCTTGTATATTACTCATCCAATGATTGTAAGTTTTAACCCAATGATTTGGATAAAAATTAATTTCATTATTTTTAACTGCTTTGCTAGCAGGCTTAGCTAAATCCTCCATTTTTAAAAACCATTGTTCTGATAAATAATATTCAATTGGTACATTTCCTCTTTCTGAATATCCAACCTTATGAAGATAATCCTCTTCTTTTATTAGGTGATTTATGTCTTTCAAATCAGAAATAATTTGCTTTCTAGCGGCCTCCCTGGACATTCCTACATACTTTTCTGGTGCTTTATCGCTAATAGAACTATCTGCATTCATAATATTTATCATCTCAAGATTATGCTTTATGCCTACTTCATAATCATTCAAATCATGTGCAGGTGTAATTTTAACGCAACCTGTTCCAAATTCAGGATCTACCATATCATCTGCTATAATAGGAATTCTTCTACCAACCAACGGTAATAATGCTGTCTTTCCTATCAATTCTTTATATCTTTTATCTTTAGGATTCACTGCTATTGCTGTATCACCTAACATAGTTTCCGGTCTAGTTGTTGCAATTTCTATAAATTTATCAGATTCATTAATAGCATACTTAATGTACCATAGATTTCCATTCACCTCTTTAAATATAACTTCTTCATCACTTAATGCAGTCTGTGATTTTGGACACCAGTTTACAAGCTTACTCCCTTTATAAATCAACCCTTTTTTATATAATTGAACGAAAGATTCTAAAACAGCTTTAGAATAATCTTTATCCATAGTAAAACTAGTTTTATCCCAGTCACAAGAACACCCTAGTTTTTGAAGTTGATTAATTATGGTACCACCATATTTTTCTTTCCATTCCCACGCATGTTTTAAAAACTCTTCTCTAGTTAAATCTTTTTTACTAATTCCCTGCTCTTCAAGCATTTTGGTTACTTTTGATTCAGTAGCAATTGACGCATGATCTGTACCGGGAATCCAGCATGCATTTTTGCCTTGCATTCTAGCTTTTCTAATTAAAATATCTTGAATAGTATTGTTTAGAACATGCCCCATATGAAGCTTTCCAGTAACATTGGGTGGTGGAATTACAATTGTATAATGATTACCAGACTCTTGACTTGAAAAGTATTGTTTTTCAAGCCAATGCTTATACCACTTGCTTTCAATATCTGAAGGATTATGTTTTTTATCTAATAATTTCATTTTAAATAATTCTTTAATGTATTAATTAACTCATCAACTTCACCTTGTGTTGATGCTTCAGCAAAAATTCTTATTATTGGCTCTGTATTAGATTTTCTAATATGAATCCATTTATCTGGCCAACTAAATTTTATACCATCTATGTCGTTAATTTCGTCACATTCAAATACACTTTCAAGACTATCAAAATCAATTTTGTTATCAATCTTAATTTTATCTTTAATGAAAATGTATGGAGTTATTTCAGAAATGATTTTATGAAGAGGTTTATCCATCAACAACAAAAGATTCAAAATCATTGCAGTGGCAACTAAAGAATCTCTTCCTAGATGAACCTCTTTTAAGATTAACCCTCCATTACCCTCACCACCTATCCAGATATTTCTCTTTTTCATTTCTTTAACAACGTGAGCTTCACCAATTTTTGTTCTATTAGATTTAATTCCATAAATAGCTAGAAAGTCATCAATCATTTTTGATGTCGATAAATTTGTTACAACACCATATTGGAATGGTAAATTCCATGCCTGCCTTCTTTCGCCTAACTCGCCAAAGCTAACTTTTCCTTTCCTATCATCATAGTTTGAAAGCAAAAGAAAAAAATTCATTACTGCAAGAAGCAATGAATACTCCTCACCAATTGCCTTTCCTTTATTGCTAACTATAGATAATCTATCTCCATCAGGATCTGTAGCAAATCCAATATCTGCACCAACATCTAAAACCTTTTTTTCTAATGCATCTAAATTTTCAGCTAAGGGCTCTGGTACTCTAGCAAAATCACCATCTCCATTACAATTTATTGTTACTACTTCACACCCTAATTTTTCACAAAGCATTGGTAAAATGAATGAACCTGCTCCATTTACAGCATCAATGACAACTTTAAACTTCTTTTTTCGAATCTTATCAGCATCAATACACTTTGCAGCTAAAACCTTTTCAATGTGCTCCTCATTAGCTGTTGAATAGTCTGAAACTACTCCAAGTGAATCAGGTAGATTTATTGAAACGTTTTGATCGACTGCTTTAAATAATTCTTCACATTGATCAGGACTTAAAAATGTCCCATCAGCTTGAAGGAACTTTAATCCGTTGTACTCAGATGGATTATGACTAGCTGTAATTACAATACCACCATCAAAATTTTCTTTTTCAGTCATGACTTGCATTGTAGGAGTTGTTGCAAGACCACAGTTTTCAACATTGATTCCATTTTTATGAAACGAATCAATTACCCACTGAGCAATCTTTTTTCCTGAAGGCCTACCGTCTCTTCCAATAACACATGATTTAATATTTTGAGTAGAAATAAATGCAGAAATGTACTTATCGATTAATTCATGGGTAAAATGATCTTCTGCTATTCCTCTAAGACCGGATGCACTTCTAATTAACATAGTTGTAGATTAGAACTTTTTTATTAGAATTGAAAGAGGAGTTATAGACTATTAGTTATTAAACTTTGCTAGTCTAATAGCTCTTCTAATGGTTTGTTTTTTGGCAATTCTTTTTGTAACGCTAGGCTTTTCATAGAAAGCTTTTCTTTTAACATCTTTAAGAACACCAGAACGTTCCCATTTCTTTTTGAAACGTCTAAGTGCTCTCTCTAAAGATTCATTGTCTTTTATGTTTACTTCAATCATCGTGGGGGAACTTAGTGATAAAATTCAAAAATGCCAATTAGGATATAATATTATTAGAAATGTCCAAAAATTCATCAATTGTAAGTTGTTCTGGTCTTATTTGAAAATCAACTTTACACTTATCTCTATTAATGTTCAATGTAGAAAGGGAATTTCTTAACATTTTTCTTCTCTGGTTAAAAGCCATACGAACGACTTGACTATATTTTTTTGAATCAATTTTACTCAAATCATATTTATCGTTCTTTTTTATACAAATAAAGGCTGATTCAACCTTTGGCTTTGGATTGAATACATTTGGAGAAATATAAAAACATATTTTTATATTAAAATACAATCCAGTCATTACTGTTATTCGACTATAGTCTTTAGTTCCAATATCTGCGATTAATCTTTTAGCAACCTCTTTTTGAACCATCAAATATGATTCACTCCAAAAAGGTAAATGATCAATAAGCCAAAATATAATTGGGGATGTAATATTATATGGAATATTCCCGATCACTTTTGGACTATTTAAACCTAGTTCCTTAAGATTTGTTTTAAGTATGTCTTGATTAAAAATTTCAAATGATGAAAGCAGAGGGTTTTGACTTATAACTTTAATCAATTCAGGGTCAATCTCAACCATTTTTAACGCTTTAGTTTTTTGTATAATTTTTTCAGAAAGAGCTCCATGTCCTGGGCCTATTTCTAATATTTCATCATCCTTTTTAATGTTAATAGTTTTAATAATTTTTTCTAAAAGATTATTATCCACTAGAAAATTTTGTCCCCATTTCTTTTTTGCAAAAACCATTTATATATTAAAAAATTGTTCTGCATTTTTTGAAGTAGATAATGCAATCTGTTCTAACGTTTCACCTCTTAATTCAGCAATTTTTTCAGCTATTGTTAAAACGTACTTTGGTTCGTTTTGACTTCCTCTGTATGGATGAGGTGCTAAAAATGGACAATCAGTTTCCAGCATAAAATCATCAAGCGAAATATTTTCAACCACTTCAGTATTTTTTGCATTCTTAAATGTTACATTTCCTGAAAAAGAAATTTTAATTCCATGAAAAATGAGTTTTTTTGCAAAATCCAAATTGCTTGAAAAACAATGGGATAATGCTTTATGAAATGGATATTTTTTCAAAATATCAAATATTTCATTATCTGCATCTCTATTATGAAAGACAATCGGTAGATTTAATTGATGCGCAAGCTCCATTTGTTCAATCATTACTTTTTTCTGTATGTCTTTAGGAGAATGATTTCTATAATTATCAATTCCAATTTCACCAATTGCTACTACTTTTTTACTTTTAGATAATTTTTCGAGCTCTTTTAAATAACCATTGGGAACATCTTTAGAATCATGGGGATGAATACCTACAGTTGCGAAAACATTTTCATACTGCTCCGCGATTTCTAATGATTTTAATGAAGTTTCAAGATCTGTACCTATACAAATGGTTTTTTTTACGTTATTAGATTCTGCTATTGACAAAACTTCAGATAAATTTTCATACATATTATCATAATAAAGGTGTGCATGTGTATCTATTAATAACATTAATTAATTCTCGGAAAAATAGGCTTGGAGGTAGAAATCTTTGATCCTGCTTTTAATTTACCCCAAACTAATTCTACATCATTAGTACCTAAAATATCTAAAATATCTTTGGTTTTTGAAGGCATCACGGGAGACAACATTACAGCAGCTAATCTTAATGATTCTGCACAATGGTATAATATATTTCCAGCTTGTACTTTATCGCTTTTCACTAATTTCCATGGTTCATTTTGTTCTATAAAAACATTAATACTTCGAATGAAAATCATTATATCATTAATTACTTTATTAATCTCTAAGTTGTCTAATTGCTCCTTTAAAACTATTTTCTGAAAATTGGAACTAAGGTCAGAATCCAGTAAACTACTTTTTGGAATCTCTTCATCAAAATTATTCTTTATTAAAGTTGAAACTCTACTCACAAGGTTTCCAAAATCATTTGCTAAGTCACTATTATATTTTTTTTCGAAAGATTCAGACGAAAATGTAGCATCCATACCCAAAACCATTTCAGACATTAAATAATATCTAACTGAATCAACTCCAAAGTCATCTACTAACATTAAAGGGCTTACGACATTCCCTAATGATTTACTCATTTTCTGGTCGTCAGTTAGCCACCATCCATGTGCAAAAATTCTTTGTGGTAATGGTAGTCCTAAAGATAGTAACATTGTAGGCCAGTAAACTGAATGAGTAGTAAGAATATCTTTACCAATCAAATGAACGTCTGCAGGCCACAATGAAGAAAACTGTTCATCATCCTTAAATAATCCTATTGCTGATATATAATTTATCAGAGCATCAAACCATACATATGTTACATAATTGTCATCGAAAGGTAACTCTATGCCCCATTCAAGACGAGATTTTGGTCTTGAAATACAAAGATCAGATAATTCATTTTTAAGAAAACCAAGCACCTCATTCTTTCTACTTTTTGGCTGTATTAACATTTCATCTTTTTCAATTTTATCTATTAAAGCTGTTTGATATTTACTCATTTTGAAAAAATAATTTTTTTCCTTTATTTTTTTTACCTCACCAAATTGACCAGAATCAAGTTCCTTTTGTGTAATAAATCTTTCTTCTGAAATTGAATACCATCCTTCATACTCGTCCATATATATATCATTAGATTCATGAACTTTTGTTAAAATTTCTTTAACGATCTTTGTGTGTCTATGCTCTGTAGTTCTAATAAAATCTGAATAATTAATATTTAATTTTTCCCATAAATCTATAAATGCTGGGGCCATCGAGTCACAGTGATCTTGAGGCTCCTTTCCATTATTTTCTGCTGCTTGCTGAACTTTTAAACCATGCTCATCTAATCCAGTTAAAAAGGTGGGTTTTTCACCTATTAACGCTCTAAATCTTGAAATTGTATCTGCAAGTATTGTTGTATATGCATGCCCAATATGTGGTTTATCATTCACATAATATATAGGTGTAGTTATATAATACTTTTCCATGTGCTAATTTAATGCCTTATTTGAATTAATAATCATGTTCATTAGTGACAGCCTGAAGTTTGCATTGCCATCTAGTGAACTGGTAAACTCCTCAATATTTTCAATTAATTTGAGTTGATTCATATATTTATATTTTTTATTAATAATTAATGCTAGTTCCTCAAATTCCTCAAACTCAATATCATAATTAATAGAATGATTAATCATTGAAATAAGCTTAATAAACTTCCGAATTACACATAAATGAATATCAAACTCACTTCTTGAGGATTTATACATACTTTCGATCTTATTTATAAAGTTCGAAATGGATTCTGCGTTTTTATATCTGATTGCATTAAAATAATCTTTTATACAATCTAAAATTTGCTCTTTGCTACAATTATTAAGATGGCCAAGTACATTTAAATTATTATCTGAAATAAATGAAATAAAATTGGAAGATAATATATTATTTTTTGCAAAAAATTGTTTAATTGACTCATTTGTTAGCTTGGGAACATAAACTGATTGACATCTTGATTTTATTGTTGGCATCACCTTGTCAATGTAATCGGTTACTAAAATAAATGTAGTATTTCTAGGAGGCTCTTCCAAAACTTTAAGAAGCATATTTGCCGATTCGCCACTACCGTAAGATAATGCTTCGGAGTTAAAGATTAATACAATTTTTCTATTATTAGTCTTGAAATAAATTCTCTTTTTTAATTGATTAATTGCTTCTACAGGAATGTTATTACTATTAGATAAATTCTTCTTCGAAAAAGGATTATACATTTTATTACTTAAAAATTCTTTCCATTGATTATACTCATCGGTTTCAAATGTTTTACTTTTAAATAGGTTTTGATAAAAATCTTTTGATGCGGGAGCAATGAAAGTAATGTTTTCATCAAAAATAAAATCAGTTATTTTTGATGATAAAATTTGCGAAATAAATTGCAATGCTAACGCTTCTTTTCCTGAACCAGATGGCCCTTGAATAATGTAAGCATTTGAAATTTTTTTTTCTTCTATAGCGTTTTTGAACTTTTGCCATGCTTCACTTTGTATTTGACTAATTTCCATTAGCTAACCATTTTTCTGGATTTAATTTTTGATTGTTACCCCAAATTTCAAAATGGATAATATTATCGTTTGATACATAACCAATATTTTGACCTTCTTTGATATTCATATTTTCTGATATAAGTAAATTTTCTAAATGAGTGAAAACCGTATAGTAACTGTTGTTATGATCAATTATCACAGTAGTTCCATATCCAGCTATAAATGTAATGGTTGATACATATCCATCAAAGACACTTTTAACTGGTAAAGTTGCTCTTGCGCTTATATCAATACCTGGATTATCTAAAGTGGTGTTTAAGCGTGGATTCCATTGTGGTCCAAATGATTTAATAACTCTTCCTTTAACAGGCCAATCCAACTTACCTTTATAATTCCTTATATCTTTATCAATTCTATTTAAACTAGCTAACTGCTTCTCATTATACTCTTTCTTATCAGCAATAATTTTTTTACGTAATTTTTCTAGGGTATCAATTTGCTTTAGTTGTGTTGCAATCTCAGCTTTTACCTCATTTTCTTCATTTTTAAGTTGCTTTAATAACTTTTCCTGATATTTTTTTTTCTGATTTAAACTAGATACTTCGGTTTTCTTAAAATTTTTACTTTCTTCAACCTTACTAAGTAATCCAGAAATTTCTGAGGTTTTTTGCTTATTAAACTTTTGTGTAGTTTTTATCTTATCAACAGACTTTTGATTTATATCCGAAATTATATTAAAGTATTTAAGACGATAAATCATCTGTGAAAAACTTTTAGAATTAAAAATGTAATTTGAGAGATCATTATTTCTATTTTTATAGAGACTTATTGATCTAATTTCATAAGATTTTTTTATATCATTAATAGATTGATTATTTCTTTTAATTGCATTTTTAAGATTAATTAGTTGATTACTATAAAGACTTATTTTTTTGTCATATGCATTTATTAATGAATTGGAGTTTTTAATATTTCTTCTGGTTAGTTCAATTATATCTTTTGTTTTTTTTGATTGATTTTTCAATTTATCTACTTCTTTATTACCTGAATTAATAGAATCTTTAAGCCTTCTAATTTGTTCTTCAGTATCTTTAATTGATTTATCAAAGTTTTGATCTTGATTAAATGCTAATGAAGTTATCAATAATATTATGAGATAAAATTTAAGTTTTTTCATTTAAATAAAATTAAAACCTAAATTGTTAATAATGATTAAAAAACTAAATATAAAAGCATTATTAATAATTCTTATGCTCTGTAATCTATTATTTGCTCAATCAGATAAGATTTTAATATATGGAAACTGCAATATTGATGAAGCAAATAAGATATCAGAATATCTTAAAAGTACCTCTAATATTGATTTAGGATTTGAAATTACATATGAAGCTGACTTATCATTTTTTAAATATCCTTTAATATTTTTATGCGGTAATTCCTACTTAAAACTATCAGAATATCAAATCGTAGAACTCAATAAAATGATTATAAATGGAAGTTTATTATTAATTGATAATTATAACTCAGATTATACTCTATCAATTTTTCTTAAGAAACTACTGCCAGAATATCCTGAAAAAAATAATTCTATTTTAGAAGTTTTTAAAAATAATCCCTATGGAGTCGATTTTGAACAATTTCAATTTGACACCAAACAAGTGTACATTAGTGAGAAGCTTAGAGTTTTCGCTTTAAAAGAAGAAAGTATTTTTGAAAGTAAACTCAATAATGATAACAATTTAAGATTGGGATCTACTATTATATTTAATTACTTAATTGGAAATTAACTTTTACTTTTTTCTGCCTCAAAAACTCTTTTTCTAAGTTCTGAGGTGGAATAACCATGATCTCTTGTATTAAATATACATTTAATGGGAAGTTCGTACCCTGTAAAATGGGTACCTTCGTGATCTGCTCCAAGAATTCTTACGTCCGGTTGAATTTTTTTTAAAACTTCAATTAAATCAGCTTCCGTATCATATGCTACAACCTCATCAACAAACTTTAGAGAACTCACAATACCTATTCTTTCTTCATGTGATTGAACAGGTTTATTTTTTTCAGGGCGATCAATACAAGGATCAGATTGTACTCCTACTATTAAATAATCGCAGTATTCTTTGCATTCTTCAAACATTAGCGCATGACCATAATGACAAAGATCAAAAGAACCGAAAGTTATTCCAATAATTTTATTTTTCTTCATTTTTAGCTTTCTCCCAATAATTTAATAGCTCAGCTAATGATATTTCTTCTATTTTTTGATTATTTTTTTTAGCAATTTTTTCAATGAAATTAAATCTTCTATAAAATTTCTTATTTGTTTTTTTTAATGCTAAGTCTGCTGAAATATCAAAAAATCTCGCAAGGTTAACTATAGTAATTAATAAATCTCCAATTTCTTCTTCAATATTATTAAAATCATTATTTTTTATAGCCTGTTTTAGCTCTCCTAATTCTTCATCAACTTTATCCATTGCTTGAGCAACATTTTCCCACTCAAAACCTACAGCACCTGTTTTATCTTGATATCTTTGAGCAATAATGAGAGCCGAAAGTGATTTAGGCATACCATCAAGAATTGATTCTCTATTTTTTTCGTTCTTTTTATTAAGCTCCCAACTTTTTGAGTTTGATAAATCCTTTCCCTTGTAATTTTCATCAAAAATATGTGGATGTCTCTTTATTAACTTGTTATTTATTTGTTCAACAACCTCTTCAAACTCGAATGATTTTTTTTCGGAAGCAATAACTGCTTGAAAAACTACATGTAGAAGTAAATCACCTAATTCTTCTTTTAAATTTTCAGAATTATTTTCTAACACTGCATCTACTACTTCATATGCTTCTTCAATTAAGTGTGGCGTCAATGATTCAGAAGTTTGCTTTCTGTCCCAATCACAACCATTATCAGATCTTAACTTAATTACTAAATCAATTAATTCATTAACTGATTTACTCATTACAAACGTCTTTCTGAAAATTTGAAATTATTTCATCTTGTTTTAGAAACATAATTTTTTTGGAATCTTCTGTATCATCATTAAATCCAATTAAATGCAGTACTCCATGAACAATAAGCCTGCTAAGTTCGTTATTTAGTGTAACATTAAATTCATCTGCATTTATCTTGGCCATTTCAATACTAATGTATATTTCAGCTTCAAGTTTATTATCGTTCTTAATAGGGAAAGTAACTATATCTGTTAAAACGTCATCGTTAAAATATTCTTGTTTAAAAGAGTTTAACTTATCATTATCACAAAAAATTATATTGATTTTCACCTGATTATATTTTGTAGCCTCAAGCGATAAATTTATTAATTGAACAATATGATCTTTGTAGAAATCAATATCTTTACATTCTTTAAAAATATTTATTTCATTCATTATCTTTTGATGGATATTCTGGTCTTGAATGGTATAATCCCGATAATACAGGTAAAAGGCCGTGTTTACCATCTCTTCTGCCTTTAATTTTTTGGAGGTCTTCCATTGTCAACGGACATTCATCTAATTGTCCGTCCTCTAATCTACTTCTAATTGCTATATCTATCATTGATTCAAATTTTTCTAATGTTGGATTTTTTAGTGAATTAGCTTGCGCTTCAATTGCTTCTGCTAACATAACAATACCTGTTTCTTTAGATCTTGGTTTTGGACCAGGATATCTAAATTCATTTTCATCTACCTTCTTATGTGCTTCTAAAGCTTTGTTATAGAAAAATTCCATTCTATTTCTAGCATGATGAGTTTCTATAAAATCTTTTACAATATTTGGTAAACCATATTCATCAGCTAAAGAAAGTCCATCTGTAACATGCTGTTTTAGAATTTTCACACTCATATGAGGCGTTATTGAATCATGTTTATTTTCAGTGGTTTGATTTTCCGCATAATATTCTGGCATTTTTATTTTTCCAATATCATGATAATAGGAACCAACTCTACATAATAAAGCCCTTGCTCCAATTGCATTAGCACATGATTCTGCAAGTGTTCCTACTTTGACGCTGTGAGTATGAGTTCCTGGAGCGTCCTCCATAAGCTTTTTAAGTAATGGCTGATCATAGTCAAGTAATTCAATTAGACTTAAGTCTGTAGTAATGCCAAAAAAAGATTCAAATAATGGAACTAGTCCAAATGCTAGAATTGGGCATAAAAAGCTTGCAAGAGCTAAATATCCAACTGTTGAGTAATTGTAATCAAGAAAATCAATTCCTTTAAAAAGCATTACTGAGAAAAATACAAATAAACTACAAAGAACTAAAGTCAACATAGTTGTAATGATTTGTCTTCTCTTGCGTAATTTCCTAACACTTAATATAGCTATAAAGGATACGAAAAATTGTATAATTGCAAAATCAAGATCATTTCCAATGAGCAATGAAGTTAAAAATATTAAAATTGTTGATGATATAAGCGCAACAGTTGTGTCTAGTAAAACTGTCAATAATATTGAAAACATTGCAATTGGTATAATATATACAGGTAATTGATAGCTAACTATTATCCATGAAAAGAATATTATCAAATACATTAGAAAACCAATTAAGACTAAAATCTTATGATTTTCAAAGTAGTCATTTCTATAAATGTAAAAGAAGGAGAAGAGTAAGAAAAGTAAAATAGATACTACAAAAAAAGCACCCAAATATTCTCTAAATTTATCTGCAGCTCTTTCATAACCCAGTCTTCTTTCAGATTCGAGTTGTAAGGATTTTAGCTTTAAAAGAACAGAATCTGTAATCCTATTATTTGTATCGACAATCAGCTCATTAGCAAGTACAGTTCCTTGAAATCTAGAAACCTTATCTAATCTTTCTTTCTGTCTTGATTCAGTTAAATCTTTATCAAATAAAATATTTGGTTTGGTAAACTCATTAATAAGCTCGTAACTCAGTGTAGATTTAATATCAAGCTCGTTATCATAGAGTTGATTTACTTCTTCTCTATTTTTTTTCCAAGCTGTCTCAATATCATTATAGTTTTTGGTTGGAGCAATTACGAGTTCTCCTCCTTGAATTATACTTATTTCAGAACTAAAAATATTCTCTAATGGCTCATCAATGATGCCTTCTGCCCACCTGTTTAAACATATTTGTTTGATTTGATTCTTAAACAACTCAAGATTAACTGTTTCAGAAAGATTATCGTTAATGCCAAGAAGTTGATCCCATTGTGCTTTATCGATTTGAAACTGATATTTCTCGAGAAATTCGTTGTATAGTGTAACATATGTTGTGCTATCGGCTATAAAGCTAGATTGAAAAATTTCGAATTCGGGTTCATAACGATATTTATAAAGTGAGTCTTGAGAAGAAATAAACAAATCATGAGCGCTGTAAATATCGTTTAAATAAATGAAAAATGTATCGATCACAGAAATCTGATTATTAACAAAATCTTGATCTCTTGAAAAAGAAAATGGAACTGAATTCCTTGCTTCTTCCAAATCGATATTTAATTTTTGATCTGTTTTTAGAATTCCAAAGTCAAATGGTGCAATTATAGGTTCATTGGCAATATCATTAAGTTGATATGAATATCTAATTGAAAATCCTGTTGGGAATGTTAATGACACAGCAAATGATAAAAAAAAGAACCATAGAATTGGAAACTTATTTTTTTTAAAAAAACTTTTAATAATTTCAAAATTATTCATTCTACCATTTAATAGCAGCTGATGCCCAGGTGTAGCCAGCACCGAAAGCAGTTAATATAATATGATCGCCTTTAATTAACCTACCCTCTTTTAAAGCTTCACATATAGCAATGGGTATTGTTGCGGCAGTAGTATTTCCATACTTATGTATATTAATGTACATTTTTTCCAAAGGGAGTTTCATTCTTTCAGCACAAGCTTCTAATATTCTTTTATTAGCTTGATGTGCTACAACTAAAGAAATATCATCGATTGACAAATTATTATACTCAAGAGCAATATTAATTGCTTCTGGCATTCTTTTGACAGCATTTTTAAATACTTCTCTACCATTCTGGTGAGGCAAATGCATTCTATCTTTGACAATATTTTCATCTATCCTCAAAGGATTGAAAACGGAGCCTGGTGCTTTTGCAATCAAATGTTCAACGCCATCACCATCCGCATATAGATGTGTGGATAAAATTTGACTTTCGTCATTTGATTCTTGAAGTACCACAGCCCCTGAACCATCACCAAATAATACTCCTGTTGCTCTGCCTTCTGGAGTTCTATCAATTATTGTTGACATTAAATCTGAGCCAACAAGCAAAATATTGCTATATTTACCAGATTTAATATATTGGTCTCCCATTTCTAGTAAGTATATAAAAGCAGAACATGCTGCACTAATATCATAAGCAGGAATATTTTTTTTAATTCCAAGTTTTCTTTGAATGATTGGTCCCACACCTGGAAAATTATAATCAGAGCTTACTGTTCCAACAATAATTGCATCAATATCATTTGGTGATATTCCTGCATTTTCAATTGCTTTAATACATGCGGGTAACGCTAGATCAGAATTAGGAGTTCCAGGGAGTACCCATCTGCGTTCTTTAATCCCAGATCTTGTTTGAATCCATTCATCTGTTGTATCCATCATGTCTTCAATATCATGATTAGTCACAATATTGTCAGGAACATTAAATCCAATACCTGCTATTTTTGATTTCTTCATAACAATTTTTTGAGCCGATCTATAAGCCGGGTTCTGTACATCATAGATGCGATGATTATTCCTCTCTATTTTATATTTCTATAAAACTCTAGCAATCTACCCTTCCCTCAAATGATACGAGTAGTATCTTGGGTCTACGTGATCTTGCACCTAGTGGGGTTTACCAGCTAATAATGTTACCATTATTACTGGTGGTCTCTTACACCACCTTTTCACCCTTGCCAAATGGCGGTTTATTTTCTGCTGCACTGTCCATATTCTTACGAATCCCACCTGTTAGGTGGCACTATACTCTTTGGTGCCCGGACTTTCCTCTCGATAAATCGAGCAATCATCCAATCAGCTCTTGAGGATATAATAAGGGATAGATATTGAATTTAGAAGTAAAAAATTAATTTTCTGTTTTGTAAAGAAATCTACTACAGTTACCACAATAAACGATGTTTTGTGAAATAGCTTCATTAACAAGCTGAGGAGGAACCATTGCTCCACAACCTCCACAACTACCATCAAGTATTTCTACTGCTACTAAACCTTTTCGCGCTTCATAAATTTCAGAATATTTTGACATTGTATCTTGGTCAATATTTTTTGCAACGGTCTGTCTTTCAGATTCTAATGCATTTTTCTCTTCCGCCACTTCTTCCATTTTAGTATTTAAGGCATCTTTTTTTGAATTTAATTCTATTATAATTCCATCAAGAGCGGAAGTGTCTACTTCAATTTCATTTTCGAGCTCTTCTTTTTTACTCATTAGCTCAATCAACTCATTTTCTTTTTCAGATAATAATTTTTTTTCAAAATCGATAGTTTCCATCATGGCATCATATTCTTTATTTGTGCTAATTGATCCATCTATCAGCTTATCTTTAAGAGAATTAATTTTTTCGGAAGTGCTTTCAACAAGAGTTTCATTTGAGTTGATTGAAACAGAAGTTTCTTTTAATTCATTCTCCTTATTTTCCAAAGAAAGTTTTACATTATCTTCATTTTCTGTCAATTCTTCAACTTTCGAGGGTAAATCACCAAGCAATTTTTTGATTTCAAATAATTTATTATCAACTTCTTGTAATAATATTATTTGATTAATTAAGCCCATTAAATTGGATTTCCTAAGACTGTCTTCATTACGATGTGAATATATCTTAATTACATTTTAAAAAAAACATTTATTATGAGTTTAAATAATTATATTATTCCAACGTGTCAAATTATGAAAAACTGAAGACTTTTGAACCATTGCCATCAAATGTTACAATTAAAAAATCTCGCATTCATGGTTTAGGTCTTTTTGCAAAAAATAATATCAGTTCTGATAGCGTTCTTGGTGTTACCCACATCAAAGATAAGAGATTCTCGCATGGATATATTAGAACTCCTTTAGGTGGTTTTTTTAATCACTCAAAAAATCCAAACTGTGAGGCAATTTATTGTGGAGATTTTATTAAAATAAAAACTATAACTAATATAAATTTTAACGATGAAATTACTGTTGACTATACAAAGCATGATTGGATAAAAAAAGGTGATGAATAACTACTTATTTACATCAGAATCTGTAACGGAAGGACATCCTGATAAAATTGCTGATTTAGTTTCAGATAGTATAGCATACTATTTAATAAATGAAAACGAAAGTCATCGAGCAGCCATTGAAACGATGGTATCTTCAAATATGGTAACTATTGCAGGAGAAGTAAAAACTGATTTAATGGATAATAAAGATTCAATTGAAAAATTGGTAAGGGAAACGATAAAAAAGATTGGTTATGAACAAGAAAATTTTCATTGGAATACATTATCTTTTAAAAATTTAATTCATAGTCAAAGTGTTGATATTGCAAGAAGTACTGATAACTTTGGTGCAGGAGATCAGGGAATGATGTTCGGCTATGCATGTAGTGAAAATGATTCTTTTATGCCAAGTGCGATCTATTATAGCCACAAGATTACTAAATCACTTTCTGTTGCAAGACATAATGGTCAAGACTGGATGGGTCCAGATGGAAAAGCTCAAGTAACAGTTGAGTATAGTGATGTTAATGAACCTGTAAGAATATCAAATATAATTTGTAGTACCCAACATAGTGAAGATTTAAAAGATAATCCTGATGAAGTACAAAGAAGAGTAGAAAAAATTATAAAACCAGAATTGAATGGCATGTTTGACAATAATACTATCTTTCAAGTAAACCCAACTGGTAATTTTATAACAGGTGGACCTGATGGCGATACTGGAGTTACGGGAAGAAAAATCATTGTTGATACATACGGTGGTTATGCACCTCATGGTGGAGGAGCATTTAGCGGAAAAGACTGCACAAAAGTAGATAGAAGTGGCGCATACATGGCAAGATATCTAGCTAAAAATATTGTAGCATCAGGAGTTTCACAAAATGCTACTATTCAACTTAGTTACGCTATTGGTGTTAAAGAGCCTGTATCACTTTATGTCTACTGTGATGGTAAAGTTAGGAATGATATATCAGATTGGATTTATCAAAATATTGATTTAACACCTTTAGGTATCATTAGAAAATTTAATCTTTTTAAATTAGACCTAACTGAAACAACAAATTACGGTCATTTTGGTAAAGACCATCTTGCTTGGGAAAATACTGATATGGTAAATCAATTAAACTTTTAAGAGGAAAAATGAGATTACAAACAACTGAAACAAACAAATCAATTAAAACAAAAAGTAAAATGAAGAATCAATCCAAAAAGATTGTTGAATCTTTACCATATAAAGTTAAAGACATCAAATTAGCCAAGCTTGGTAGAGATAAGATGGATATATCTGAAAAAGAAATGCCAGGTTTAATGGAATTAAGAAAAAAATATTCTAAATATAAACCCTTAAAAGGTTATAGGCTTACAGGCTCATTACATATGACTATAGAAACAGCAGTTTTAATAGAAACCTTAAAAGATCTGGGTGCAGATATACGTTGGGCGAGTTGTAATATTTTTTCAACACAAGATGAAGCTGCTGCAGCGATTGCAAAAACTAAAACTCCGGTATTTGCATGGAAAGGTGAAACTCTAAAAGAATATTGGGATTGTACACTTCAAGCTTTGACTTTCGAAAATAACCTAGGTCCAAATCTTATTGTAGATGATGGTGGAGATGCAACACTTCTTGTTCATAAGGGATATGAACTAGAAAACTATTTTAATAAAAACAATAGACTTCCAAAAATCACTACCAAGATAGAGGAAGAAGTAGTAATTGAAAAACTTCTAAGAAAGGTACATCAAAAAAATCCAAATCATTGGCATAATATTATTCCTGAAATTATAGGTGTTTCAGAAGAAACAACAACAGGAGTAGCTAGGCTACAGCAAATGGTAGAAGATGCTACTTTATTGTTCCCTGCATTTAATGTAAATGATGCAGCAACTAAATCTAAATTTGATAATCTTTACGGTTGTAGAGAGTCTTTGGCTGATGGCATTAAACGTTCAACTGAAATTATGCTTGCTGGTAAAACTGTCGTTGTTTGTGGATATGGTGACGTTGGTAAGGGATCGGCACAGTCAATGAAATCATATGGTTGTAAAGTTATTGTAACTGAGATTGACCCAATATGTGCTCTTCAAGCAGCAATGGAGGGATTTGAAGTTAGAAGATTAGAAGATGTTCTTGAAAGAGGAAATATCTTTGTTACAACAACAGGAAATAAAGATATAATTACTTTGAATCATATGCGAAGAATGAAAGATCAAGCCATTGTTTGTAATATTGGACATTTTGATAATGAAATTCAAGTAGATGCATTAAATAAGTCAAATGCTAAAAGAGATCAAATAAAACCACAGTTGGATCGATATACTTTCAAAAATGGTAAACAAATATTTATATTAGCCGAGGGAAGGTTAGTAAATTTAGGATGTGCGACAGGGCATGCAAGTTTTGTGATGTCTACTTCCTTTTCAAATCAAGTGTTGGCCCAAGTGTTTTTAGCAAAAAATAAACCTTTAACAGGAATTTATGATTTACCTAGAAAATTAGATGAAGAAGTTGCAAGAATTCATTTGAAACATTTAGATGCTGATTTAACTAAATTGACTAAGTCACAAGCTAAGTACATTGGAGTAAATGTAAGTGGTCCTTACAAAAAGGATGAATACAGGTATTAAATGATAAAAGAATCGATATTAAATCATATTGAAGTAAGTAACTTATTATTAAACGATTTACAATCAATTGACAATCTTTGTCAAATTGCTTTAACAACAATATTGTCTAGTAAAAAAATTCTATTATGCGGTAATGGTGGGAGTGCGAGCGACGCAAGCCACATTGCTGCAGAATTTATTGGAAAATTCCAAAAAGATAGGCGCCCTTTGCCAGCTATTTCACTCGCTGATAATCTGTCTACAATAACCTCAATAAGTAATGATTACTGTTTTGAAGAAGTCTTTTCAAGACAAATCGTTGGTATTGGCGAAGGAAGTGATTTACTTATTGCCTTATCCACATCTGGAAATAGTCGAAACGTAGTAAAGGCTATTGAGACTGCAAATAATATTGGAATTAATTGTTTTGCACTAACTGGAAAAGATGGTGGTGAAATTAGTAAGCTGGATTGCGATTTAATAAAAGTTAATAGTAATGTAACAGCAAGAATACAAGAAATGCATATATTAATTGGACATATTATTTGTGAATATATTGATAGTAAAATTTAAATTTTTACAATTATAAATTTTTTAAAAATTAAGTATTTACGTTGTTACTCAAAAAAATACTTTTAGCCGTTTTATACAGAAGTTGTATATCTTTACTCAAACACATATTATCAATGTAATCTAAATCCATTTTTAAAGTTTTTTCTTTGGTTAAATTATCTCTTAGACTTGCCTTTGAATTGCATGTTATTCCAGGCTTTACAGATAGATACTTATTCATATCTTCGCCATATAAATCTATGACCTCTGGAATTTCTGGTCTAGGACCTACCAAAGACATATTACCAATTAAAACATTAAAAAAATTTGGTAATTCATCTATGCTAGTTTTTCGTATGAACTTACCAACTTTTGTAACTCGTGGATCGTTTTCTACATGGAAGTAAAAATCTAAATCTTTTTTTCCAGTGTAATTATATAAGTGAGGAAATTTTTCCTTTGCGTCAATATACATTCCTCTTAGTTTAAAAATTATAAAAGGCTTGCCACCCAAACCAAGCCTTTGTTGTTTAAAAATAGCGGGCCCAGGCGAATCATTTTTTATTTTTATAATTGCAAAGGCTATAATTGGAGCAAAAAAAATTAAACCAAATAAACCACCAATTATATCGATAACTCTTTTAAATACACTGTAAAATAGTCCTAATTTTTTTCTTTCATATATCTTAAAATTTTTCATAACTCTATGAAATATCATTTATCCATTTTAAAGTTTTAAGTAAACCAGTATCAATATCAACCTTTGGATTCCAATTATAAATATGTGAAACCTTATTAATGTTTAAATGAATTTTTTTAACATCAAATTCACGTTCAGGAAAATAATTTATGCTTGCAGTTTTTCCAGTTAAAATTTCAATTTTTTTTATTAAATCAATTATGGATATTGACTTACCACTTCCAATATTTAAAGTATTATTTTTCTTAACTGTTGTTAATAACTTTAAATTCAAGTCTATAAAGTCATCAATATACAAATAATCTCTTGTACTTGAACCATCACCAAATACTTTTATTTCCATCCCTTTTAAAATTTTTTTTATAAAAGTTGGTATAACGCCTTGTGGGCCATCCGGAAATTGACCCTTTCCATAAGGATTTGAAACTCTTAAAATTTCATAGTTTAAGCTAAATCTTTTATTAAAATATTTTATATACATTTCGATATTGTGTTTTACAAGCCCATATGATGAAATAGGTAAACAAATATTGTCCTCTGAAATTGGTAAATTATTTTGATCACCGTATACTGTTCCTCCAGATGAGCAAAAAATAAATTTCTTAACATGAAAATTGACACATTTTTTTAGAATATTTATTGTAGATATTAAATTAGAAGACAAATCAAATAATAAGTCTTCTTCTCCAAATTTAGGATTGGTTGTGCTGGCTAAGTGATAAACAAAGTCAGTACCTTTAATTGCTCTATTTAAACTTTTTTCATCGCAAATATCTCCAATGATATATTTTACGTTACTATGATTTTCCGATAGTTTTATATGACCTCTTGACAATACCTTAATATTGTGCTTTTCTTGAGCTAATGCGTTAACAAGATTAGAACCCAGAAATCCGGTTCCACCAATAACTAAGATATTTAATTTTTTCATAGTTAAATTATTATTCTTTCAAAAAAATTTTTACTCAAGATATGCTACATGTTAAAGCAAATTTACTACTTATGAAATAGTAAAAAAAAATAGAATTATTATAATAATCTTAGGTAATTTTTTTCATGAAATTTTTAGTTACAGGAGGAGCCGGATTTATCGGTAGTAATTTGGTAGATTATTTAATTGAAGAGGGGCACACAGTAAAAGTAATAGATAATTTTTCTACAGGTAAAAAAGAAAATTGTAATTCTAATGCAACCTATTATGATATTGATTTATCTAACGAAAATAATTTACCATTGATAAAAAATGCAATTAAAGGTGTTAATGGAGTTTTTCATTTAGCTGCCTTTCCTCGAGTGCAAAAATCTATTGATAACCCCTTAATTTTTGAAAAAAATAACACTCTCAGTACTGTCAATATTTTGAAAGCTTGTTCGGAGATGAAAATAAAACGATTAGTATATAGTTCGTCATCTTCAGTTTATGGTAATAGTTCTAAACTCCCCACCAAAGAAATTGACCAAGTAAATCCAATTTCTCCATATGCAATGCAAAAGTATTATGGAGAAGTGTGTTGTAGAGTTTATTCAGTTATATATAATATTGAAACTGTATCATTAAGATATTTTAATGTATATGGTGATAAACAAAACCTTGATGGAGCATATGCTTTGGTAATGTGTATCTTTGCAAAGCAAAGAATGAATAATCTCCCACTAACAATTAGAGGAGATGGAAATCAAAGAAGAGATTTTACTCACGTTAGTGATATTGCGAAGGCTAATTTATTAGCAATGCAATCTAAAAAAGTAGGAAATGGTGAGGTAATAAATATTGGTAATGGGAATAATAGATCTGTAAATGAAATTGCTAAAATGATGGGAGGACCAACAAGAAGGATCGATTCTGTAATGGAGCCTAAAGAAACATTAGCTGATAATAGTAAAGCTAAAAAACTACTTGAATGGAAACCATCAGTAATAATTGAAGAATGGATTCCTTCTTATAAAAAGAGTTTAGGGATTAGTGATTAAAGCATAAATTTTCTATTCATCAGACACTGATCTTCCTTTTAATTCCATCCAATCTTTTTCAGGTCTATCAATACTATTATTTCTATTAAGGGATGCATCAAGGATTATTGATTCTATGTCATTATCTTTAAACTGGCTAATTAGTGATGAAATATCTTTTGGGAAACAAGATCCACCATAACCTTTTTTTCCATCAGGACCAGGAACTTTCCAATGAGACTGCCCTAATCTTTTATCAATTTTTGCAATATCAATTACGTTATTATAATTAATATTTACTTTCTCACAAAATGAAGCAATCTCATTTGCAAAAGAGACCTTAGTTGCTAAAAAGGTATTAGTAATATACTTTACCATCTCCGCTGTTTTAAAATCAGTCTTAATTATTTTTACACCTTCAAATGTTTCAAAATATAATCTGTATATCATATCTAAATTATCTCCACCAATAATAATCCTATCTTGATTTTTAAAATCATTTATAAAATTTGCTTCAGTTAAAAATTCTGGGTTAAAACAAAAATTTAAATTAGGATATTTAATTTTAAAAAAATCTGTTGTACCAACAGGAACAGTTGATTTTATAACAATTAACTTTGGCTGTGATGCAATAAAATCAATATCAGAAATAACTTTTTTTAAGATTCTTAAATCACACGAGCCGTCTTTCATCATGGGAGTTGGTAGACAAACAAATAATAATTCCGATAATTCTACAGCTTCATCTAAAGTACTACAGTTTGATTCACCATTTATATCAAACGTATTAATTTTATAAAATTTTTTAAAAAAATTTTCTACGGCTTTTCCAACATAACCTAGACCAACAATTCCTATATTTATTTTATGCACCAACTAATATATTTAATTATTGTGATTACAAAAACTTTAATTTTTTTGATTTTTAATATTTTTTAAAGAATTCTTTAAAGATAAAATTGGAAGATATTCATTTAAAGAAATCAAACCAGATTTTAGAGGTCGTGGGGCTAAATAATTTTTTATTTTTCTACTTAAATCTTCAGTGCTTATTGGTTTTATATAATTATTATTTAAATTCCAACAATTAGCTATCATATTAGCAAACTCAAATCTTGAACATAATGTATCTGATCCAACATGAATAATTCCCCTACTTTCCGCATATATTAAATTGTGAATGGTTTTAGATAAATCATAAACGGAAACTGGATTATTATATTGATCATCAACAACATTTATTTCTTTTTTTAATAGCAGTGATTCGATAACCCAAGCCAAAAAGTTTGCTTTACTTTTGCCACCAAATAAAACATTTGTTCTGATGATTAAGTGATTTTTAAAATTATCTCTAACAATTTCTTCGCCATGAAGTTTGGATTTTCCATATATACCTAAAGGATTTGTTTTTGAAGATTCATTGTAAGGACCATTTTCACCATCAAAAACATAATCAGTGGATATTTGAATGAATAAACCATTAAAAAAATCTTTAAAATTATTAATTGCATTGGCATTTACATCATATGCTAATTTGCTGTTAGTTTCGCATCCATCAACATTTGTATACGCTGCTGAATTAATTACTATTTCAGGATTATATTTTGATAAAATACTTTTAACATTTTTTTTATCAGTTATATTTAAGTCTTTTTTAGAAAGAGATATAACTTCAAAATTATTACTTAATTCTAAAAATAACTGCTTAGAAAGTTGACCATCACCTCCAGTAATCAAGATTTTTTTCATTATAAATTTAGTGGTAAAAGCTTTGAATCTTTTTTTGATAAAATTGGGGTTTTTATTCCCCATTCTATATTTATAGAACTATCATTCCAAATAATTCCTTTATCATTTTTAGGATTGTATAACTCAGTACACTGATATATAATTTCTGCATAATCAGAAAGTACTAAAAACCCATGTGCAAATCCTGGAGGAACATATACTTGTTTTTTATTTTCGCTATTAATTTTAATTGATACCCATTTACGAAAACTAGGTGAATCCTTCCTAATGTCCACAGCAACATCAAGCACTTCTCCGTAAATACATCTTACTAATTTGCCCTGAGCTTGAGGTTTTTGATAATGTAAACCTCTTAATGTATGTTTTACTGATTTACTATGATTTAATTGAACAAAAGTTTCATCAATACCATTATCTCTAAACTTTTGTGCATGATAAGACTCAAAAAAAAATCCTCGATTATCCTCAAATATTGTAGGTTTAATTATTTTTACTTCATCGATATGAGTTGATTTAAATATCATTAAATTAAAGTCTTAAGATAATTCTTATAATCACAACTTGGATATAAATCTATGTATTTCTGTAACATCTTTTTGTCCATGAAGCCCATATTAAGTGAAACTTCTTCAATACATGAAATTTTTTTCCCTTGTCTCTCCTCAATCGAGCGAACAAAATTACTTGCATTAAGGAGGCTGGTATGTGTTCCTGTGTCAAACCAAGAAACTCCACGACCAAGTAATTGAACTTCCAAATCACCTTTATTTAAATATTCTTTATTCAAATCAGTGATTTCTAGTTCTCCTCTTTCCGAAGGCTTTAAGTTTTTGGCAATTTTTACAATACTATTATCATAAAAATAAAGGCCTGGAACTGCATAATTTGATTTAGGATTTTGTGGCTTCTCTTCAATGCTTTTCACTTTAAAACTTTTATCAAATTCAACAACACCATATCTTTGCGGATCACTAACTCTGTATCCAAATATTAACCCACCATTAAGATTTTTTATTTTTTTTCGAATTTTACTGATATATCCCGTTCCATGGAAAAGATTATCGCCTAAAATTAAACAAACATCTTCATTTTTAATAAAATCTTCACCAATAATAAAAGCTTCAGCCAAACCATTTGGTGCATGTTGAATTTCATACGAGAATCTTAGACCTAAGCTTTTACCATTACCAAATAATTTTTTGTACCTGGGAATATCATCCTTTGTACTAATTATTAGTATATCTTTTATGCCCATCAACATTAATGTAGATATTGGATAATAAAGCATTGGCTTATCGTAGACAGGTGTTAATTGTTTACTAACTGATATAGTTATGGGATATAGTCTGGTACCACTTCCTCCAGCTAACACAATTCCCTTCATGATTTTAAACCTAACCTACTTTGGTTATATTTAGAACTTAAATTTTTAATCCATTGAGAATTTTTTAAATACCAATCTATTGTTTTTCTAATACCAGAATGGAAATCTTCTTTAGGCATCCATCCTAATTTGTTCTTTATTTTAGAAGTATCTATTGCGTATCTAAAATCATGACCAGGTCTATCTTCCACAAAAGTAATAAGCTCAGAATATTTTTGTGCATTTTGTCTTGGCCTAAGTTCATCCATAATAGAACAAATTGTATTAACAATTTCAAAATTTGAAATTTCATTATTACCACCAATATTATAGGTTTCTCCAATTTTACCATTGCAAAGAGTTTCATATATTGCATCACAATGATCATTTACATACAACCAATCTCTTATATTATCACCTTTACCATAAATGGGTAATGGTTTTTCATTTAAACAATTAATAATCATTAAAGGAATTAGTTTTTCAGGAAATTGTCTAGGTCCATAATTGTTTGAACAGTTAGTAATGATAGTTGGAAGTCCAAAAGTACGATTCCAAGCTCTTACAAAATGGTCTGATGAAGCTTTTGATGCTGAATAAGGACTGCTTGGATCGTAAGAAGTATCTTCAGAAAATAAACCAGATTTTCCTAAACTTCCAAATACTTCATCAGTAGATACGTGTAAGAACTTAAAATTACTATTATTTATTTTATTGAAATAATTAGTGCTGCATTGAAGTAAATTAACTGTGCCTAGAACGTTAGTTTCAACAAATTCCATTGGATTTTCAATAGATCTATCTACGTGAGATTCTGCTGCAAAGTTTACGATAGAATCAGGTTCAAATTCATTGATGGTAGTATTAATCAAATCCTTTGAACAAATATCAGATTTTAAAAAAGAATAATTTTTTTCATTTGAAATACTAGATAAATTATCAATGTTTCCTGCGTATGTAATTTTGTCAATATTCAGTATAATATTTTTAGTTTTATTAATTTGGTTTAAGATGAAATTACTTCCAATAAAACCTAGTCCGCCCGTAACGATGATTCTCATTCAGGTAGTATAATAATAATAAGCAAAAAATACTATATTATACTTGAAAGCCAAAAGTACTTTTGTCCACTTAAAAATCTTTTTACTTTTACAGGTAGATTAGTTCCGTAATATCCTATTTTAAAGCCAAGATATTTTAAGGTAGTTTGTAAAATTGCATATGGAAGAATTTGAGGTTTTTCTTTAATAATTTTTTTAAACATAGATACAGTAAGTTGCATTCCACGACTATCTGGATGACCAATTAAATCCTGAATATGTTTTCTTTCTCCTCTAACATATCCTGTATCAAACATTCTATTAAAATTTTCTATTAAGGAAAAATTATGAGAATGTATAACACATGCATTCGATACATATGCTACCGACTTATTATCTAGAAGTATTTTGTAACACATAAGATAGTCTTCTCCAGTAAGCACGTGATCAAATCCACCCACGTTATTTAAATCTTCGTTTATGTAAGCTGAAAAAACGTCTGAACAGAAAAATGTTCCTACACCATACTTATCTATATCATTCAATGATCTGAAGTTTGACAGTTCTGTATAATTAAATTCTACAGGAAAACTTTCTAAGATACCTGCATTTTTGACAGGAATTTGTCTACCGTATGAAACTGAAGCTTTTCCTTCTATTAATGGTTTGATTAAATTTTGAATTGACTCCGATGATTGTAACTTGGCGTCTTGAGTCATATAAACAACTATATCAGTTTTTAGCATCTTTCTTGCTTTTTCTCTAGTTGAACCATGATTAAAATTATTTTCTTTTACGAAATTCGCTTTATAACGCTTAGCTATTTTATTTACATTAATACTAGAATTAGAATCAATGATTAAAACCTTCAAATTTAAAGAACTAAGTAATTTCAAGTTTTCCTCAAAAATATGATCTGGGTTTAAAGTAGGGATAATAATTCCAACTGTATGATTTTTTTTCATTATTTGCTCAACTCAAAGATTTCGTTTACAAGGCTATCATAAGAATTTATCAACTGGTTTTCATTTTTATATGATGCTTCATAAAAAATATCATCACCATCAATAATTTTTTTAAATATCTTTGCTAAGTACTTATAATTATCTGGGTCTACAAAGTGAACTTTATTATAATTGCCAACTGTTTCATGAGCGTATGGTAAATCTGCTACTATTATAGGTAAATTATTTTCTTGATATTCATTAATCGGCAGTCCCCACGTTTCAAGTTTTGACGGAAAAATACCAATAGTTGAATTTTTAAGCCTTTTTTGGACCTCTGAATATGGTAAAATACCAGAAAATTCAACATTTTGAAGGTGACTATATTTATTAAACAAATATTTTGAAAACTTATTAGAAAATTGATCAAATGTCAGCGTACATGAAATCTTATTTTTGTAATGAGGGTAATTATCATTAAAGTAGTTTATTGCATTTAAAATTAATTCAAAATTTTTAAAAACTCTTGGAAGAGAAGGATAGATAAAATTTAGATTTTCGATATTACTATCGTCTGCAAAATATTTAGTTGAATTTTTAGGCCTAGCTACAATAATATTATTAATATTAAAATGTGATTTAAACTCTTTAGCAATCCATTCCTGTTGTACAATAACTGCATTATTTGACGAAATATTAATCTGATATAAATATTTATATAAATAATTCCACAAAAAAAACTTCCAGTCGTAAAGCAGATATGAGAAACTTTTTTTAGCAAACATTGATGGATTATGACAGTATACAAAAGAATTTTTACAAACTGTATTTGCAGAAATATCTTGCATATTTATCCAAATATCTGCGTCAATATCAATAGATATTTTCTTTACATCAAAAAATTCAAATTTCAATCTAGAGAACCAGCTTTTTTTTATTTCAGGAAATTCAATAAACTCAAGTTTTTGATTATCATATGATTTGAATAAAAGAATATCATTTACTATACAAATCAAATGAACATCTTTTTTCAAAAAAGCATTAATCATCTCTTTAAATACTTTCAGCTGACCTGCTTCATTTATATTAACTCCAGAGAGAACGACTTTAAATTTATTTTGGCTACTTATCATATATGAAACTATTTATTAATCATCGAAAAATCTGCTTTAAGAAAATTAAAGTAAGGTAAAGTATTAATCTTAAGTTTTTTGATTACAATAATATAAAATGTAATGTTGATTAATATCATTCCAATTATATATGTATAAATCATACCTTGAAATCCAAATTGCATTGTCAAAAACACTCCTATTATCATTGACAAGAGCAGGAAAATAAAGTTGACCAATAGATTAATCTTTTCAAACCTAGTTAGAACTAAAATTGGTCCACATGGACCACAAATTATTTTTGGTAAAAAAGATAAAATGACGCATTTTAAAAGAAAATCTAAATGAACGAATTTCTCACCAAATAAAATTAATAATATACTCTTTGAAAAGAATAATAATAAAATGAGGAGTACAAAGGAACTATAAAACATATAAGTATTTATTGATCTGATATAACGCTCTAAAATCATTTTATCATTATTGTGATAAAAATTTGAGATATTCTTTGGCATAAAGGACTCAAAAATGGATAAAGGAACCATTACTAATACTGCAATTTTAATTATCGGAGCATAAAATGCTAGCTCATTAGCGCTTCCAAAAGCACTCACAATCCAAAAATCATGATCTGATTTTATCATTATTAGTAGTGAGGATGATGCAATAAATAAAGAAGATTTAAAAAACTTTTTAAAATTGTCATTTTCAGTAAAAGCAAACTTATTTTTAAAGGTAAAGCGAAATAATGAATATCTTTTAATGAATAATATTATCAATAAAGTTAAAAATGAAGATAATGCATAAGAGTAAAAAATATTTTCTAAAGAAAACTGTTTTAAAAATAATAATAAAAAGATTTGTAATAATAGCAACCCCCAAATTACCAATCCACCGCTACTGCGAGTACTATTAAAAAGAATAAAATAATTAAAACGATTTGTTGCTCTGAAATAATCTGAAATAATTCTTAAAATTGATGAAAACAATACAATAAAAATAACTGAAAAAAATAGGCTTATATTATCTCTGAAAAAATGAATGAAATCATTAAAAAAAACTATTAATGGCATTGATAATATGGTAAGAATTAAAAAGAAGATCTTTAAAACATTTCTTATATGTAAATTTTTCTTTTTGTTTGAAGGCAAAAATTTTGATGATGTAACATCTTGACCGAAAGCCAAAAACATAAAAAAAGATGGAATAATACTCATTATTAAATTGAAAAAAGCAAAATCTTCGATATTTAAGTTTTTTGCTACTAAACTATTTAAAAGCAAAAGAGCTATTATTGCAATTGCTCTTCCTAAAATCGCCCAAAATAAATTATTATTTAAATTCATTATGAATCTATAGTAAGTCTTTGATTTTTATATAAAATGATAAAAAAATATTAAAAAGTGACTTTAAGGTTTTAGAGTTCACCTTTTTTTCTCATTTCATGTCTTATTGATGTTGCAGATATTTCACCTATTTCAGATGGTGGAATATGCTCGATTATTTCGTAACCAACGCCTCTTCCATAATTTACTGATTCAATATCAGGAATTATTGAGGTGATCACTCTCCCATCTTTAATTAAATCTTTAAGTTCACCTTCATGAATCATGCTTTCAATTTCTTTGGCTGTCCAAGGATTATTTTTATCTGGTTCAACGTCGCGTATAGCAAGCCAAACATTCTTGCCCTTTTTCAACCTTTCATTAATGAGCCATAAATGACCTTTATGAAGTGGTTGCCATCTTCCAACAAACATTGAATATTTCATTAAAACTTCCTTTCTTCTATATATTCATTTTCTATTAAAAAATTTATTATTTGATTAGATAATTCTTCTAATTTTGCATCGTTATTTAATAAATGGATTTCAGGGTTTTTTGGTACTTCATATGGAGATGAAATCCCTGTAAAATTTTTTATCTCACCATTTCTTGCTTTTTTATACATACCTTTTGGATCTCTTTTTTCACAAACCTCTAAAGAAGAATCAATGAAAACCTCCAAAAAGTTGCCTTTTTCAAATAATTTCCTAACAAGTGTTCTGTCCGAAATAAATGGAGAAATAAATGCAGTCAGAACAATTAAGCCTGAATCATTAAATAATTTTGCAACTTCACCTATTCTTCTGATATTTTCAACTCTGCTTTCTTCGTCAAATCCCAGGTCGCTGTTTAGCCCATGTCTAACATTATCACCATCGAGCAAATAGGTTTTATATTTCATTTTAAAAAGTTTTTGTTCAACTATATTTGCAATCGTTGATTTTCCACTTGCACTTAATCCAGTGAACCATAATACAAATGGTTTCTGATTTAAAAATTTTTTTCTATCACCTTGATTTATCGTCGTTTGGTGCCATACAACATTACTCACAATTATACCTCCAAATTTTTTGTGAAATATATTATCTAATAACCATAATTATTATTACAATATATCTAAATACGCACTTCTATTGGTTCAACATAAAACTTCCAGTCCATTACTTCAATTTGTGAATGTTTTGTTATTGGAAAAGATTGAAATTTTTTCGTTGGACTAACCCTCTTTTTTTTACCATTTACGAGAAAGTCAATAGGCATTGAAAAATTGTCATTTACATTAGCCCATCGGTAAAAATATTTATCATCAGTTTGATAGAATTCAAGTTTTGGTTGATTGGGACTATAAAAATACTGCTGAGCAAAATACCAATAATCAACACCACTCTTTTCTTTTACCTTATTAAAAAAATCTTCAGTATCAGCAAAACTTTTAGCATTTTCTATCATAAATTCTTTTAAAATTTTAAACCAAATATCATCATTATTGATTACACTTCTAAGTGTATGCATTACCCAGGCACCCTTCATATAAGTATCTCCGTGGAGAGCCCAATGATTTTCATTTTCATTACCAACAATAGGAATTTCATTAACAATTCTATCTTTTAAAGTATTAAGGTAGTGAACACCTACCTCATAACTTTCAAATTTATCTTCAAAATAAATTGCTTCTGAATAAACTTGTAATCCTTCGTGAATCCAAATATGAGTAGGATCTGATGCGGTTACACTATTCCCAAACCACTCATGTCCAGTCTCGTGGATAATTAATGGATCTATAACTCCATACATAGGCCAGCTTTTGCTTCTTACACCATTATACATGCTAAATCCATTTCCATACGTCACTGCTGACTGATGTTCCATTCCAAGATATGGGACTTCAATAAGCTTATATCCATCTTCATACCATTGATAATCACCAAAATACTTTTCATAGAATCTTATCACTTCTTTTGATTGCGGGAAAAAATTTGAGGCTAATTCTTGGTTATAATCTAAAACATAGTGATTCATATAATGTATTTTATTATCTTTCAAAAAAGTATCTTGAACTGCCACATAATTTCCAATTTGAACGGAAATGTTATAATTATTTATAGGATTACTAACGAACCATTCATAAGTAGTTTTATTACCATGACTTGTAACGTTTCTTAATTTTCCATTTCCCACAGCGACCGAACTTGAAGGGACTGTATAGGCCATTCTAACGCTATCTCCTTCAGCTGTAATATGGTCTTTATTAGGCCACCAAATTCTTGCCCCTTCACCTTCACATGAAACGGCAATCCAGTCTCGATCATCTTTATCTTTGGACCAGGTAAATCCACCCGCCCAAGGAGGGTTATCTGCACTCTGAGGAATACCCTCATAATAAACAGTAAACTCAAACATACTACCTTTATTAATTGTTGATTTAAAATCAATTAACACAGCGTCAAAATTTCTTGAAAAAGGTACGATCTGATTATTATGTATTATTTTTTTTATTTTCAAATTTTCAGCTAAATCAATTTGTAGTTTGTTTAGATCATTAATGACCTCAGCCTTTACAGTCACAAATCCACTTAATGATTTTTTATCAATATCAAAATCTATATTTATATCATAAAATGAAACTCTATACGATGAGCGATTTTCATTTAAATTGCCAATCAAAAAATTATTTGGGGTCAGTTCTGGTAGATTATATTGATTTCCATGAGGTCTATTTTCTTGACAAGACAAAAAAGTACATATCAACACACTAAAAATTATTTTTTTCATAATAAGTCCTTGTCTTAAAAATATTGTTAGCAAAAATTAAGTAATACAAAATAATACAAAAAAGAAGCCATAAAACGATAGCAAACGCCTCTTTGACTAAAAATAGGACGTAAGAGATAGCTAGATAAACAAGCCATTTTATCCAAGTGGGTTGTGACCATAGTTTTAGTAAAATATTCATAATTGGGCATCTTTCAGATAACTATAATATTTCATTGATTCATTATAAATAGAATCGTATTTATTCTCAATGGTAATATCTTTTTTTTCATATTTTTGAAATCCAGTTGTTTTAATAACATTACCATACCAAATTTTCCACCAAAGGCCATCATTAATATGATTGCCTTTTTTCCATTTAAGCATAGATTTATCAAAATTAATATTAATGTTTTTGCACCAGATCGAAAGTAATTTTTCAGGATTTTTTAATAAGTCACTTGAATCAATGATTAAAAAAGGCTTATTTGTTTTTTTTAGAAATTTTATAATTTCATATTGTTGTGGATAGCCTAGCTGTTCTACATCAATCAATTCATTTTTCTTTGAGAATGAATCAATTACTTTTTTTGGATTTCTGATTAAAATACAATTTTGAAAATTACTAATCCATTCAATATTATCTAAATCTAGAATATGGTGAGCCATATGTTTTTGATACCATATTTTTTTATCATCAGGTATTTTATCATTGAGAAAATTAACAATTTCACTATAGTTTGTTGGATAAGCTTCTATTATTTCTTTATACATGGGATGTTTAATCTTTGTTTTTTTTAAATAATATGCATAAAAGGGTTCATCAGTAACATATGTATCTTTTCTAGAAGACCATGACCTCATTAGTGCTGTAGATATATTCCGAGGACCAGACCAACAAGCTACTATCATGCTTGATTAATATTGTCTTGAATATGTTTATTATAAAGGTCTCTTAAATGATTTGTTAATGAATTGGACCTTGTTGATGATAACTTTTTATCTTCAATTTTTGAAACTGGAATTATACCAGCAAATGTTCCAGTTACAAATGCTTCATCACAATTTTTTATTTCTTCAAAATTAAAATCTTTTTCAAAACAAGAAATATCATTTTTTTTGCAAATGTAAATTGCTTTACTTCTGGTTATTCCATTGAGGCAATATTCACCTTTAGATGTCCAAATTTCATTATTTATAATAAAAAATAAATTTGTAGAATTACATGTGCTTATATTACCATAAGGATCATTCATTATTCCTTCATCATAGCCTAATTCGTTTGCTTCAATGCTACCTAAAATACAATTTAATTTGCTTAGGGTATTAAAGTGGGTGCTTAAGATATTACTTGAAGGCCTTATTGTTTGAACTCTTCCAATACTAATTCCATTTGTATAGGTTTCAGGACTAGTTTTTTTAAACTCTGGAATTATTACTAAAGTGACAGGTCCTAAATTTGCATTCGGATTCTGATATGGTGTAATTTTTTCCCCTCTTGATATTATTAGTCTAATATGAACATCCTCCTTCATATTATTTTTTTCTAATACCTTCAAGATTTCTCTAATAATTTCATTTTTTGAAAAAGGAATATTAAGCGAAATTCCTTTTGCACTGCTAAATAACCTATCTAAATGTTCATTTATAAAAATTAAGCGACCTTTATGTAACCTTATTCCTTCCCAGACACCATCTCCTAAAAGAAATCCACTATCAAACACAGATACTTTAGCTTCATTTCTTGGAAATAATTTTCCATCAATATTTATGAATATACCTTCATTTTTATTGTTTTTGATATATGAATGACTGCTCATTTGTGGGCCCACAGGGACTTGAACCCCGAACCTGCGGATTATGAGTCCGTTGCTCTAACCAATTGAGCTATGGGCCCTTTTCAAATTCATTTATTTAAATTTGTATAAAATAATATTAAATGCATAAATTAGTTTAACAAATTAACTATAATAAACTTAGACAAATAATGAATACCAAAATTACAAAATCATTTCTTCTAATTCTTTTTATTTCAATGTTTTACTTTTTTGTACAAGAAGAAAAATATGAATCGCTAATATCAATGTACCCATCATATGGTGATGATTTCAATAATTCATCTTTGATGAGCTTAGTCGATGATTTTGGAATTGGCCAAGGATTAAATACAACTGATCCTATTATTTATGTTCCAGATATTGTTAATTCTTATATATTGAGGAAAGAATTACTTCTCAAAAATTATGATTCCCTTCAAAATAAAACTTTACTTGATTATTTTGAATCCAAGAAATTGATTAACATTTTTAATTCTAATGAATCAGAATTAATTGATGAATTTTCAGAAGATTTTGATGATTTAATTAAAGTTGACATTGGACGTACGTCTGGTTTAATAACAATAACAACATATTTTGATTCACTTGATCTTTCAATAGAGGTAAGAAACTATATCTACAACTATCTAATCAACTTTATTAATAAATCATATAAAGATAGTTCAGGAGCTAAAGTTAAATATATTGATCAAAGAAAAATTGAGGTAAAAGAAGAACTAGAAAATAAAGAAAACCAACTTAGGGACTTCTTAGTCCAAAATAAAGATTTTGATTCACCTTTACTTCAAATTGAGTATTTAAGATTATCAAGGGAAGTAGAATTAACTAATACAGTATATGCTTTACTTGTTCAACAAGTGGAAACAGAAAAACTTTCACTAAAAAAAGAAGAGCTTAATTTTGTTGTCTCAGATATTTATAATAATCCTAAAGCAGTGAAAATTGAATTTTACGAGATTATTATTATTGATTTAATAATTTTACTTTTAATTGTATTTATATTAAATAGAAAAAAATTAAACTTTAATTTTCTTTTTCTGTAACTAAATATGTGAGAAAAATTAATGGTATAAGGCGAAATGCCGTAGAATATAAATCACCTCTCAAAAAATATATCATATATGGTATAAAAAATATATAGATCACCTGAATAAAATGGCTACCATCTCTTTGTTCTGATATACTTTTTACCAAAATACCTATTATAAATAAAGATAAAAAAACTCCAATAAATCCTAGAGCAAGGTATCCCTCCGCCCAATAATTTGTAGCAATGCTCGAAAACTGGATACTTCCATCATTTGTTAATAAGAATGAACTAGATATAGGCTTATCAACCCAAATAGCTCTTGGGATATAAACAAGTAATGCATCAAAAAAATTTTTGAATAATGAAAACTCATTAAATTTTATATAATTAATTGACAATATGATTGTTGAAAAAGCATCAAAATCTCCTGTCAAAAAATGTGAAGCAACGTCATAGCTATTTTGCTTTGAAAAACCATCGTTGGATAGTGATTCCCTAAAGTAGTCTAAATATGGAAAAATAAAAGATAATCCAAGCGATAGACTTACCATCCAAAACTTTTTACTATAATTAACGAAATATAACAAAATAAAAGTTAAAAACATTAGGAGGCTCAATCTTTCTGATCTAATAGGATTAAAATAAATCAACATAAATGAGCATATCACAATTAAAGTAAAACTAGAAGTTTCGTTTTGTTTATGCTTTAACAAATATGATATTAAACATACAAAGAGTGAAACTTTTAAAAATCGAATTATTAATATTTGTAAATATCCTGACTCTTTTACTGTTAAATCAAAAAGAAATCTTGGATAAATTATTTTTTCGAAGCCTAATGTAGTAAATAATATTAATGCTAGACAAACTGAAAGAGAAAATAGAATATGTATTCTTGATATTATTATATTTCTATTAGGCAGCCTTAAATTTTGTATCGAATATCTACCAAAGATGAAACCAATTATACCGCAAATTCCGATCATAATTGATTTATGCACTAAATTTTCATTGTAATAGTTTATCCAAGGTATTTGCTCAGAGCTAAATTGAATTAAACCACTAAAGCCAAAAAAAACATATACGTATATCCAAAAAGATATATCTACGAGTGAATGATTAGGACTTAGCGTTTTAAATAAAAAATAAATTGGAGTAAAAATAAAAAAAATGTAAGTATAAAAGATTATAGCAAAATTAATGAAAGATGAAAATTGCAAAAAACAAATAGGTAAGACTAATAGCAAAATAAAAAAAATGGTAAATGGACTGTTATTAAAAAAATTTAAATATCTATTTATAAAAAAATTTTTCAATGGTCAAATTCCATTTTATCATTTATTGATTTTTTATTAAAAAAATTTTTTAAATCACCAATTCTTGGAAAGGAAGTTCCTTTTTTTGAAACTGATATCGCTGCAGCATAATTTGCAAATTCTGCAGCTTTAGATATATCACCTTCTTTATGGAAAAATAGTGATAGTGCAGATATAACAGTATCACCAGCGCCTGTAACATCTGCATTTTTGACCAAGTGAGGTTTAATATTCTTTATGAAATTGTCTTTTCCAACTATTGTTATACCTTTTTCGCCTTTTTTAGCAATAACATATTCAAAATTATAATCTGAAATTAATTGATTACATGCTTTTTGGATTGAATTTTCATTTATCTCGAAATCAAAAACTTTCTGGAGCTCATTCATGTTTGGAGTAATTATTTTTGCATTTTTATAAATTGAAAAGTTATCTTTTTTAGGATCAATAATCATATCTTTACAACTTATAAATTGGAGCCATGAATCATTTACAACCCCTTTATTATAATCTGATAAAATTACTACATCATAATTTAACTTGAGTTCGTTTGATATAAATTTTATACTTGGGTTCCAATCAAAAATTTTTTCATGGTCTATTCTTGTTATTTGCCTTTCATTGCAAAAAATTCTCTGCTTTAGAGTTGTAATTTCACTTTTTAGAATTTCAATTTTATCAATGCAAATATTATTTTTTCTTAATATATCTAATAATTGTTTACCATATTTATCATCTCCGACAACTCCTATGCATGTAACTTTTGCTCCTAAATGAGATAAATTCATTGCAACATTTGCAGCGCCTCCTGCAAAATATTGATTTCGTTTAGGTATAATAACAGGAACAGGGGCTTCTGGTGATAATCTATCTGATTCTCCATATATATAATGATCTATCATAAGATCTCCAATTAATAATACTTTAATGTTAGTAAAGTCTATCATTTATTAATTTTCCCTTGATTGACTATTTTTTTTTGTTTTTTAATTAAATCCTTTTCATCAATTAAAAAACTTTTATTAATAATTTTAAAATCATTATTAAAAGTATAAATTAAAGGAACACCTGTAGGAATATTAACAGACATGATTTCTTCATCAGACAAGTTTTCTAATATTTTTATTATAGCTCTTAAAGAATTACTATGAGCAACAATTAAATGATTTCCCAAATTTTTTTTTATGTTTTCAAAATAATTTTCCCAGAATGGATTCAATCTATCAATTACATTTTTTAAACTTTCTCCGGAAGGTAGTTCTGCTTCGATATTTTTAAACACTAGATTAAATTTTGGATGTCTTTTATCATTTGACTCCAAAAGCGGTGGAACAACATCATAACTCCTTCTCCAAATAAGTACTTGCTTTTCTCCATACTTTAAAGCTGTTTCAGATTTATTTAATCCTTCTAATGCACCGTAATGTCTTTCATTTAAACGCCAATCATATTCAATTTTTTCAACTGGGAACTCCATTCTTTCTGAAATAATTTTTGCTGTGTTAACTGCTCTTTGTAAAAGCGAGGTTTGAATTGTTGATAGTTTGATATCATTCTCAACTAATTTTTCGGCAGATAATGATGCTTCTATAATTCCCGATTTAGTAAGTGGAACATCTTTCCACCCTGTAAATCTATTTTCAAGGTTCCATTGACTTTCACCATGTCGAAGAAGAATTAACTTCATTATATTTTTAGTCGTTTTGATTATCAACAATTAAAAGAATAGCAGCGATATTAGCAAGAGTTGTCGACAAGTCGGCTACAAAAGTTGTCAAATCAAAATCAGATGGATCTGGATTTACAGGAACAAATACAGTGTCACCCGGCATTAATCTTTTTGTTCTTCCTCCAAAAATTTGAGCTTTATCTATTTCACCATTTGCTCTTTTAACATAACTGCTTTTCTTTAGACTGTAAGGCTTATAACCTCCTGCTTGTATAATTGCATCAGTCATCGTAATACCCTTTTCGAAAGCAACTAATCCAGGATTGTAAACATTGCCTTTCACACTCACTACATTTTCAAAAGGAATGACTTTTATAATAGAATTTTGACTCAATTCAAAATCTAGTGTAACGTTTGCAACATTTTCTATGATAGACACTTCATTTCCATCTTCATCAATATTTGTAAATTCTTGGCTAACAACAATATTTTCAAACGTTGAAAGTTCAGTTAAACCACCTGATAAATCTATTGCTTGTCCAACAGTAATACCTCTCTTTAATGGATATGTACCTGGCTTATTAACTTCGCCTTCAACTCGGTAAGTGAAACTATTTCTATAATTTATGTTTTCATATACGAATATTTTATCATCAACTTTTAAAGGAAAAGAATCAGCATCATTATAATTTATGATAATTTCATTACTATAGAATTGATTTTCATCTTTTCTTAATATTACAATATCATCTTGAATGGTTTTCCTAAAAATTGGATCGTCAAATCCACCAGCAATATCTAAAATATTTTTTAATGACATTCCTTGTGCAGCATATTTTCCAGGATTTTTAATTTTACCATAAATTTCCACCTTTGATTGAACGTCCTTAATTGGAAGTACAATTACTTTATCTCCATTATTTAACTTGGTTGATTTAGATTGACTAAATGATACGTTTATGCTTGACTTAGCATTATCTTCTGATAATCTTTCTGTAATGGGAATAACTTGATCTATAGTTATGTAATTTGATGCATTTGAGGAAAATCCTCCTGCAAAATTTACTAAATCAGATAACTGTTCATTAGGAAGTAATTCAAATGAAAGAGGTAATTTAACTTCACCCTCAATATCGACCCTTGTTTTAATAACTGGCACATGTATAATATCACCATCTATTAAATTTTCTTGTTTAAAGCTATATACTCCATTTATAAAAAGTTGATAGAAATCAATATTTTGTATAATCTCACCATTTCTTATGTGCTTGATTTGCCTCAAACTTCCTTGACTTTTAATGCCGCCAGACTGAACTAAGGCTGTAAATATGTTTGAAAAAGGATGAATTAAATTAATTCCTGGATTATTTACTTGACCAGTTATATAAATATTTATTGATTTTAATTTACCAAGTTCAACGCTCAAATCAGTAGGATTATCAGTACTTTGTAATGTAGAAAAAACATTAGATAATTTTTCTACCAAAACATTTTTTGCTTCAGTAAGTGTAAGATTAGATAAACTAATAAAACCTATATTTTCATAGAAGATCATACCGTCTTTATTAATTAAATAATTTTCTCTTGAATTATTTTCGCCCCACATAGAAATAAAAATTTCATCTCCCGGACCTAATAAATAATTACTTGGTGTTGGTAAATTGTCAAAAAAACTAATATCTCTTTCAAAATAATCGTAACCAAAAAATTTACTATCAATTGTCTGTGATTCGTCTTCACTAATAATATTAACATCACTTAAATCTTCACTGTACAGCTCTTTATTCTCAAATTCTTCTTCTAAATCAATTTTTTTTTCAAGTGCTTTTAGGTCATTAATATTTTGGGTTGATAAAGAATTAATATCAGATAAATTTTGTCCTGTGACAAAAGTAAATAAACACATAGTTATAAAAAGCTTCATATGATTTTCAATTTAAACTTAAACATTGTAATGAACATACTAAATATTAATTTTTACTAAACATCCAGTTCGATAAGTCTCTGTTTAATAACTTTGCAGTCTTTGTAATATCATCAGAAAAATAATAAATAAGCTTATTTTTTTCTTCATTGCTTATTGTATTAAAAGCTTTTTTATTTCTAAATAGTAGCTTCTTTAATCTTATTTTGATAGGATTCGGAACAAAATGCTTTAAGTAATAATCGTGTTTTCTATAAAATTTGAATAATTCATTTATAGTAAAATTTTTTCCTTCAAAATCTGAATTATATCTTTTAGAAAAATCTACTTCAAAATCACTAATATTTAAAAAATTAAATAAATCTTTACGTAATTTTTTTGGATTATTAATTAAATCATCATATAAAAAAACTTTAATGTTTTTTTTTGGAAATAAGTCAAAATATTTTTTAATCTGATCTGAATATAAACCTAATTGTACATATGTATTAGAAATGCCACCCCATTGCCAATCATTTAGATTATAGTCTTTAACTATATCATCGTAAAAGTTATCTGAATTACTAAAACCTGCCCTAAATTCCTGTCTCCAATGTGAAAAAGCTCTCTCCAAAGGATTTCTTAAAATCATTATTATTTTTGAATTTTTGTTGTATTTATAAATCTCTTTGTATGCGTTTTTGCTAATTAAATATCCATTACTTATTTCACCAAGATACTTTTCACTGGAACTATTTTTAAAAAGACTTTCATAATGCTTGCTCTCTTCGATAAATGCAATCTGTTTAAATTCTAAGACTTCTTTTGCAAAATATTTTTTGAGGTCAAAATAGTTCCTCTTTCGATAATTATCAGAAAAGTTGGAAAATCTAATATCTTTTGAAAAATAATGAGGTTCTTTAATTGGACTTAAAAAAATTTCTGGATGTAAATTTAAGAAGCGATACAATGCAGTTGTTCCACTCTTAGCGGCGCCCACAACAAATAAATTAACTTTTTTTAAATTTTTCATAAACGCAAAATTGTTTTTTTTAAATATAATCGGCAAATTAAAGAACTATGGTTAAAAAAAATATTAAAATAAATAATGTCATTTTTATCTTTAAAATTTTATTTTATTTCAGCGTTTTTAACAGCGGTCTTCATGCAAAAGATCAGAGCCTAAAATTTGAATTCTCATCATTAAAAAATAAAAAATTATGGATGTCTTTCAATAATAAAGGGATAATTAATCAAAATAATACATTTAATTTAATTTGGTCATCAAAACCTAACAGTAAATTATATTATCAAATTTCAACTTCTAACGGCTTTTCCATTAAGCCTAAACTTGGTTTAGGTGAATCTTTTGTTAGGTATAAACCTAGCAAAAATTATCACATTACTTTGGGTAAATATTTCAGAGAGTTTAGTCAATACCTTAATGATGATTTAACTTCAGGCTCATTAATTATTAGTAATAATGCACAAGCCATTCCAAGAATAGGTATTTCAGGAGTTAGAAATTTTAATAAGATAATAAATAGTGAATTAAATTGGGGTTTATCACATGGATTTTTAAAGAAAAATAAATTTTATCTGGATGGTCCATTCATTCATGAAAAATTCATTTATTTAAACTTTGGAAAATCAAAGCAAGTTAATTATGGAATTGGTATAGTTCATGCTGCAATTTGGGCAGGAACAACCATTGATACAATTCATAATAATAATCCAGGTAATCAGCCAGATTCATTTAAAGATTTTCTTAAAGTCATAATTGCGGCAGATGGCCCAAAATTGGAAGATGAACCACATGCAAATGCATTAGGAAGTCATAATGGTATATGGGATTTTTATGTTGCTAAAAAGTTTAAAAAAAGAGATATAAAATTATATTATCAACATTATTTTGAGGATACAAGTAGCCTGAGATTTGCTAATAAGACGGACGGTCTTTGGGGTATTGAATTAATTAATAAAACTAAAAAAAATAACTATTTATTTGAATTTATAAATACAACTAACTGTTGTATTGATCCTCCATACCAAAATGACATTTATTATTGGAACTATCAATATAATAATGGGTGGAAATATATTGATATGAACATTGGAAATCCATTTATTAATGCAGAAGAAATTATTGAAAAATCAAAAATAGTTAACTTTGGATTTTTAAAAGATTTTAATGGGGATACATTTAAGTTGAGTGTTTTTAGAAAGATTAATGTTTATGATATTATAAAATATAATTTGAAATATTCTCATAATATTGAAAAAATTTCTGTAAGTATAATACTAATTGGCGATGAAAATGACTTGGAATCTGGTTTGAGTCTCTCTTATGCTTTTTAGTTACCTTTAATGCATTTAATTATCTTATCGATATCTCTTGTTTTTAAATATGGATGCATGGGTAAACTAACAATATTTGCTGAAAGAGTTTCTGATATTGATAGGTCTTTCTTCTTATAGCCTAAGTATCTAAAACCTTCCATTAAATGAATAGGAAATTTATAATAAATAACACTAGGTATTTTTGCATTATTTAGTCTATCAATTAGCTTATCTCTTTTACTTTCAGAACCTAGTGTAATTGAAAATAATGCGTGGGCGGATTCATACTGCTCAGGATGATGCTGTGCATTGTTTAAATGTTTCCTGTAATAAGAATTAACTTCATTTCTCATTTCCAACTCATCGTTAAAAACAGATAATTTTTCTAATAAAACTGCTGCTTGAATACTATCCAGCCTACCATTTAACCCAATCATTTCACTATTGTATTTATCTTTTTTGGTACCATGAATACGAATTGCTTTGCACTCTTCAGCTAAGTCCTCGTCATTTGTAAAAATTGCACCACCATCACCATAACATCCAAGAGGTTTAGCTGGATAAAATGATGTTGCAGCAACATCTCCAAAAGTACCAACTTTCTTATTTCTAATAGAACCTCCAAAACTTTGTGCTGCATCTTCGATAACTTTCAAATTATATTTCTTAGCAATTTTATTTATTAATCTATATCTGGCAGGAAGTCCAAACAAATCAACAGGAATAATTGCTTTAGGCTTGAGCTTCCCTTCATTAATCACTTTATTTATTTCAGTTTCTAATTTTTCACAATCAATGTTGTAAGTGGATTCATAAACATCGACAAAAACCGGTGTTGCACCAAGAATAGAAATTACTTCTGCAGTAGCCACATAGGTAAAAGGCGTCGTAAAGACTGCGTCTCCTGGACCTATTCCCCAAGCCATTAAAGGTATTAGCAATGCATCAGTTCCAGATGAACATGAAATGGCATGTTTCACTCCACAATAATCTGCCAATTTTTCCTCAAGTTCAAATACCTCTGGTCCCATTATATATGCACCATGATCCAGAATTTTGTGAATTCTCTTTTCAAGAGGTTTTCGTATACGTTTTTGTTGAGTCTTTAAGTCTAAAAATTCCATAATTTGATAGTAAATTAACGAATTTATTTTCTGAATGATAAAAATTAATTAAAAATGGTTTTTTAAATGAATTTTTGTTTGAGAATAATAAGAAATTTATAATGTTAAATAATCGTTTGTTTTTTTGATATAAATAGTTGAACTTTGCTGAAGGATACTCGCGTGTATCCTTAGTAAATATATTAATATATGAAGATAACCGAGAAAAAGGAGTTAACTATGAATCGTTCGATTCTTGGTGCGCTAGTTGGAATCATTATGATTTCAGGCGCTCTCTTTGGCCAAGGTACCATCTCTGGGTCTGTTTCAGATGCAGATGGTAATGCTTTGCCAGGGGCAAATGTTGTGGTTGAAGGAACAACATTAGGTGCTGCTGCTACATTAAGCGGTGGATATTCTATAAATGTTCCTGATGGTAGCTACACAGTAACTGCCAGTGTTGTCGGTTACAAATCTTCAAGTGCAACAGTGAGAGTTTCAGGTTCTAACGCATCTGCAAACTTTACGCTGGAATCAGCATCCGTCGCGTTAGGCGGTGTTGAAGTACTTGCTGAACGTGTAGACAACACCTCAGCAATCCCATTTAATGAATACACCAAAGCTGAAATTGATTTCAGATTAGGTGGCCGTGGATTGCCAAAAGCTCTATCAACCCTACCAAACGTTTACGTTGAAAATGGTGGTGGTTGGGATGATGAAAATGTTTACGTTCGTGGTTTTGACGATCGTTACACATCATATTTAATTAACGGAGTTCCTATGAATGACATGGAAAACGGTAATTTATACTTCTCCAACTGGAGTGTACTTGCTGACGTTGCATCTGTTGTTCAGGTTCAAAGAGGAGCAGGATCCGTTAATCTTGCAACACCAAGTTTAGGTGGTGTGGTGAACTTTATGAGTGCACCAGCATCAACTGAACCAGGCGTTGTTATAAAACAAGAAGCCGGTGAACATCAGTATTCAAAGACTGCTGTTACTTTAAATACTGGCTTATTAATGGATGGTAAACTAGCAATGATGATGTCAGCTTCAAGAAGAACTGCTGATAAACTTTTTGCTGTTGGTACTTATTCAGATGCTTGGTCTTACTACTTTAATGCATCATACTCTGTAAACAATGATAATCGTTTAGAGTTTATCGCATTAGGTTCTCCTCAGTTTCATGGACAAAACTTTTGGAACAATCGTATTTCAAACTACAGTCATGAATTAGCACTTGAAATGGGTGTTGCTGAAGAAGACCTAAGAGATGAGTATGGTTTAGATTATAATCCTAGAGCTGACTATCTAGAAACTCCTTACACAGGTAAGAGAGCTGTAGCTAGTTGGGTACCATTTGATGGCTGGAATTATAAGGCAAGAGATCAACGCTCAACAACTATGATTAACGAAAGAAATAATTATTTCCACAAACCAATTGTTCAGTTGAACTGGTATTCGAATCTTGATGATTCTACTACAATGGCTACTTCTTTCTACTACTCAGGTGGTGAAGGTGGTGGTTCAGGTTCTGCTGGCTCTATTCTTTGGGGTAGCAATGGTACAAGAGATTATGATGCAACAATTGCACGTAATATGTCCGATGCTCAATATAAAGCTGGCTACGGCTATGAATCCAGAGGTGTTCTTAGAGGAAGCAGAAATAATCAGTCTACTTATGGTATAATGTCTAAAATGGAAAGAGAAATGACAGACACTGTATCTATGACCGTGGGTCTTGATGTCAGAACTGCTAAAGTTGAACACTATCGTCAAGTCTATGATTTATTAGGTGGTGATTTCTTCTATAATACTTCTAATCCAAATTGGTCAGAAGAACAAAGACATAGAACACTTGGTGACAAGTTATACTATGACAACACTAATACTGTAGACTGGTTAGGTGGATATGTTCAAGCAAATTATGATGACGGTGCAGGAACAAATGCATTTGCAATGTTTGGTGCTACAACTGCTAGCTATACAGCACAAGATCATTTCACGCTTGACAACCTAAAAATTGAAGCTGATGCTGAATTAGGATATCAAATGAAACTTGGTGGAAGTCGTGCTTTAAGCGATGTATGGCAATTATTTGGTAATGTAAGTTACTCTGCTATGACACCATCATTAGATAAATTAATTGATGATGTAAACATGATTAAAAATGAAGGCTTCGAGAATGAAACTGCAACATGGTTTGATGTAGGTACTAGATTTAAGTCTTTAAATGGTCAATGGGCTGGTAGTTTGAATTATTACTATGCGCTTTGGTCTGATAGAGCTCAAAGTGGTACTTCTGAAGACCTAAATGGTGTGGAATCATTTTTCAGCATTACTGGATTAAGCGAATTGCATACAGGTTTAGAATACTCTGTTGCTTATCAACCAATTCCAGTATTAAGAATAGATCTTAGAGGTCATGAAAGTGACTGGAGATTTACTGATGATCTAACATACACATATAATTCAATTGAAGGTGATGACACTAGTTCAGAAACTTTTAATTTATATGTAAAAGATGTTATGATTTCAGGTGCTCCACAATCACAAACTGTATTAATGGTAACTGGTTTCTTTAACAGATTAAAAGCATCTGTTGAAGCTGAATCTTTTGCTAGACAATACCCAAGATGGGGTTATAGTGGTGCTATTCAGGACTTAGCATTCTTACTTGGTGAAGGTAACACTTTTGCTGATGATGCTTATGAAACCGAAAGAAAAACCATCTATAACTTACAATTAAGCTATGGTACAGAAATTATGGACAGAGACGTAACATTTAACTACTCTGTGTTCAATATGACTGATGAATTATACATCGGTGATTTTGTAGATGCTTACGATGGTTCTGGAGACGTTGCAAACTTAAGAGTTCGTATGGGTGCTCCAAAACAATTTAATTTTGGGGTAACAATCAACTACTAAGTTGACTAATATCTAATTATTAAATAATAAAAGCCCTCTTAATAGAGGGCTTTTATTTTATATAACTTTTTTTTGAAGTTCCTGAAGTTTACGAATCAAATTAGTATCAAGACTTTTATTGTTATCTTCTATAATACGAATCTGATTTCTAATCTGATTTATTTCTCTTTTGATAGATATATTTTCTAACGTAATAATACAATCCTTTAAAATACTATCTTGACTATCTTTTTCAGGTATATCCACAGACAAAGCTGCTATTAGATTTCTTTCTTCGGGACTATCTCCAATTAACTCTAGTAATTGGGCAATATTATTGTATTTTTGATGATTATCTTTAACTGTCTTTACAATATTATAACATAGCTTATTATCAAATAAAGATAATGTAACATTTTCTGCTAAAGAAGGGTCATGAATTAGTAACTTTAGAATTTCTATTTGTGCTTTATCAGATTTTGAATCATATAATCGAAAAGAAGTTTCTTTATTATCGTCTTTATCTTTAACTCTTTTTCTTATAGAAATTTTATCAAATCGATTTAACACTTCACTCTCAATAACACCTAATTCGTTTGACAATCTTTTAATTAAATCATTTCTAATAATTAAATCATTTACAAGTTTTATTTCTTCAATACATTCATTTAAGAACTTTGATCTATCAGCGGCTCCCTTATTCAAAATATTTTTTTTATTAACAATGTAGTTTATTGGGTGAGAAGCATCTTTTATTAATTGTTTAAATGATGAATTACTATTCTCTTTCAACTTAAAATAATCATCAGGATCTAATTCATTACCTAAATCTAGAATTCTAACTTCAAAACCATTTTGTAATAAAATATATCCAGTTCTAATTGCTGCATTAATTCCAGCATTATCAGAATCATAAGTTAAGATAACCCTATTAGTATATTTGTTTAAAGCAACTGCATGTCTGGAAGAAAAAGCTGTACCTGAAGTGGCTAAAACATTATTAAATCCCCTTTGATATAATCTCAAAAAATCAGTCTGACCTTCAACAAGCAAAACATGATTCATTTTTCTGATTTCAGGCATAGTTTGATATGAACCGTAAAAAACTTTACTTTTTTGAAATAACGGAGTTTCTGGCGAATTAAGATATTTCACATCTTCTTTATCTGATAAACTTCTTCCGCTAAATCCAATCACTTTTCCTGATGGGCTAAAAAAAGGAAAGATTATTCTATTTCTAAATCGATCTATATATCCTTTTTTGCTCTTTGAAAATAATCCAGACTTGTCAATAACTTCTTTATTAAACTTTTTATTTAGTTCTTTGTATAACAGGTCCCAAGAATCACCTGCAAATCCTATACTAAATTTTTTTATAATTTTATCATCAAAAAATCTATCAAATAAATACTTCTTAGCTTTTAATCCAGATTTTGAAAATAGATTATTTGTAAAAAATAGATTAGCAAGATTATGAATCTCATATAATTGGTCATAAAGATTGCTTTGTTGCTTATCTCCAACTTCTATGATTTCTATATTATATTTTTCTGCAAGAGAACGTACTGCTTCAGAAAAACTAACTTTTTCATACTCAATAAGGAAACTAACTGCATTTCCTCCCTGCCCCGATCCAAAATCATACCACATGTTTTTATCAGGTGATACGCTAAAAGAAGGTTTTGTCTCTGATCGAAAAGGGCTTAAACCAAAATAATTTTTACCTCTTTTTTTTAAGTCTACATACTGCGAGATAACTTCAAAGATGTCTACTTCTTCTAAAACTCTATTAATTGTTTCTTGTGCTATTCTTCTCATTAACCAAAAATATAGCCTTTAAGGGGTTCCAGTAAAACAAGAATTTTTGACTGTTCAAATAAAATTTCATAAAGTCTAATTGAAATATATTTTTCAAATATACCTGAAAATAATACTAAGCATAAAATTCCTTTCATTCCGCCAATAAAAAAACCGAAAATCGTGTTTAATATTTTATAGGATGATATACTGCCATCGAACAGAAATAATAAAAAGCTGGTAAATAAACGTAATACTAATAAAGAAAATATGAAAATTGAAGCAATTGAAAAAAAAATAATAATTGTTTCATTTACCGAGATATATTTAGAAATAAAAAAAGAAAGGTCGACGTAAAATGATAGTGCTACTAACACGCAAACTGCCAAATTTAAAAAGTCTGTGAAGGACTCGACGAATCCCTTTCTCATTCCAAGAATACCCATGATGATAATTATCATTAAAAAAAGGAAATCTATCATAACTAAGATAATAATTCTTTTACGATGGACTGAGCTATGTTACCATCAATTTTTCCAGCTCCTTTTTTCATAACCTTTGGCATAACTTTGCCAAAGTCAGACATTTGAGATGCCCCAACTTCATTAATGACCTCAATTATTATAGCTCGAACTTCATCGATATTCATCATAGAAGGAAGGTAGTTTTCAACAAAATTTAATTCTTTCATTTCGAGAGAAACTAGATCATCTCTATTACCTTTTTTATACATTTTTATGGACTCCTTATGTTGCTTTGCAGCTGTTTGAAGGACTTTAATTACCTCCTGTTCTGAAAGTTCGTGGCCCAACTCAATTGATTTATTTTTACATCTGGATATTAATAATCTTAATGCCCCTGCTTTCTCTTTTTCTTTATTTTTCAAGGCTTGCATCATATCTTTTTCAATTTTTTTTAACATTATGCTGCTCTTTCGTTAATCGTTTTCATTGCTAATAAAATTTGATCTTGGTTTGATTCGAATCCAATGAATCTTCTTCCTCTCTTTTTGGAAACTACTCCCACCGCACCAACATTCATAAATGGATCTAGTACCCAATTTAATTTGAAACTACTCGCTTTGATAATTCTATGAATAATTTTTTCATAGTCTAAATGAAACCACAGGTTATCTTTTATTTCTTCTGGTTTAGGATTATTGATATTTTTACCATTTACGATATAATTCTGATTAAAGATATAATCGTTGGTTTTTGTAGCAAACCAAATATCAGAAATCTTATTGTTCCATTGTGACAGCTCAATATTTTCTATCTGCATTTCTGCAGTAATTCTAGACTGGATAATAAAGTTTTTTCCTAAAACTGAATGATATAAAGATGATGATTTCCAAGGACAAATAATATAGATTGATCCACTTGTCGTTAAAACCCTTTTGCATTCTTTTATCCATGCTTCAATCCATTTAATATATTCTGAATATGACAAAGTTCTGCTTGGATCTAATTTTGGTTCTGTAATAATTAAGTCAATTGATTCACTTGGAATTTTTTTTAAACCAACTAATGCGTCAGACTTGTATAAACCCTCTCTCAATTTGTCCTTAAAATAAATATCAATTTCTGTTTTTAAGGCAGGTAAATATTTATTTAGGTCTTTTACTGTTAAAATATCTTTATTCATCGATGTAATTTAATCTTATAAAGTTAATTTAAAAATTGTAAGTTTTTATACTTTGGAGAATTTTTATCAATGAAAATAGCGATAAGCTCTTTACCTAAAAATGGTTGGTGGAATGAAGGTATTAAAGCATATCATGATAATGATATGATGAGCGATGGTGCTATTCCAAATCAATCTCTACTAAAAAAGGAACATGAAGGCTTAATCAAAATATTAAATAAACATTTTTTAGATACAGTTAGTATTCCATTTGAGCGAGGTTTAGAAAAAAATAAAAAGTATGATTTTGTTTTTATGCGTGATCATTTTTTATGCAATACAAGCAAAGAAATTGTTATATGTAATATGAAATTATTTGAGAGGATGAATGAAGGAAAATCCACAATATCGCCTTTAGAAAATCTTAATTATAAAATATCATATCTTGATGAAGATTGTGTAGCTGAAGGTGGTGAATTTTTTTATTTATCTAAAGAAAATATTCTATTAGCTGGTCAAAATCGAAATAACTTAAAAGGAGCAGAACAGATGGCAGAAAAATTAAATGTATCTAATCTTTTTATAATTAATTCTAGAGGGTACCACTTAGATACATCAATTGCTCCGCTTTTTAATAGTGAATATGATTGTATTGGAATTATATGTGCCAAAGAAGTATTTAACAGGAATGAGTTTAAAAACTTAAAGAATATTTGTGATAAAAATCATTGGGATGTAATTGAAGTAGAACACCAAAATATTCAAAAATCTATTAGTTTTAGAACTGCTATGAATGGCCTTACATTGCCTGGGCTTTTTATATCAAGTGAAAAACTCAACCACAAAACAATTATAGATTTCGGATTAGAAAATGATATAACATTTGATTTTACTTCAGTATCACAATTTAATCTTAGTGGTGGATCCGTGCACTGTCTAACAAATGAGTTATTTTAATTATGAATAAAATCTTTATGGTTTTTCTTACGTTTTTTCTTTTTGCAGGAGTAAAACCTGAAATTTCTCCTAAAAAATATCTAATAAATTTTGATGGAAAGATAAGAGAATACTATGTATCAATGCCTAAGGATAAATCAAAACCCATTCCTCTAATTATCAATTTCCATGGTTATAGAAGTAATGCAATTGAGCAAAGAGTATTTTCACAAATGGATGATTATGCTCATCAAAATGGTGTTGGAGTAATTTATCCTGAAGGTTTTAAAAAATCATGGAATGTGGGTATAGCTATTCCAAATAATGAAAATGATATTGGTTTTACAAAGGCGCTTATTGATTCAGTCTCATCAAAATATAATGTTGATTCTGATCGTATATATGCTTGTGGATTTTCAAATGGTGGTACTTTTTCTTATGAACTGATTTGTGGTCTTTCAAACAAAATAGCTGCATTTGGATCTGTTGGAGGTAACTTTAGCATAAATCAAAAAAGGGTGTGTAATATAAATAGAGAAGTTCCACTAATTCACATTCATGGTACCAAAGATAGGTTACAAAAATATTATAAATCAGATCGAAATTTTTTAAGTACAGTAGAATCAGTTAATTTTTGGGCTGAGTACAATCAATTAGATATAAAAGTAGTTGAAAATATAGAAGATATTCATAAAATGGATCGTACATCTGCTCAAAAGCATACTTACAGTAAAAATAATTCTAACACAAAAGTAATTCATTTAAAGGTAGTTGATGGTGGGCATTTATGGCTTGGTTCACACATCTCAGATTGGTCTATACTGAGATTATTTTTTGGAAAAAACAATCATGAAATAAATTCTAGCAAAGAATTGGTTGATTTTTTTCTTCAATATAAATTATCGGACTTCAATTAGGGAAATCGTCATCCAAAGATTCCCATAAATACAGAGTAGCTACAGTTTTATAAGGAGACCACTTTTTAGATATTTCAAGGATTTCTTTCATAGAATCAACTTGGTACTTATTTTTAATTACATTGATTAATGCTAAGTCTCCTTCTGGGAAAATATCAAGGTAGCCTTTAGAAAAAATCAAAAACATATCTATTGTCCAATTGCCAATACCTTTTATTTTAATTAGTTGATTTCTAATATTGTTTATATCATTACTTTTTTCTAAATCATAAATTGTTTGTCTAGTATGATAAATATTTTCTATATAACCTTTTTTTTGATGAGATAATCCAATATTTTTCCATTCATTTTCATTCCAAATTGAAATATTGTCTTTATTTTTTTCATAATATTCTAAAAATCGTTTAAAAACACTGTTTCCAGCTTTGGTGGAAATCTGTTGGAAGATTATATACTTGTATAAATCGAGAACAAAATCTTTAGATTTTGAAATCATTGGTATTTTATTATTCTCTATTATTTTTTTTAAAATCTTATCTGATTTAGATAAAAATACTATATGATCTTTAGTAATCATTATTGATTTTTAAAAAACTGCCATAACAATTCAGATGCATTTATGTCGTGTCCCCACGCCCTATTAAACCATATATGACCATCTCCTTCTAATGAATATAATTCAACAGCTCTTTCTTCTTCACAATTGTATGATATCAATCTTTTTGTGATTCTACCATCTCCATTAAAATCAGGGAGATTAATTTCAGTTTGTGAAGAACATTGATTGTGAACACTCCAAAAACTATGAGCATTCTTCGCTGCTAAACTCCATTCAACACCATCATATGGCACTGTATTATCTGAGGTTCCATGAAAATGGATTATACTAGTTTTTTTAGGAGGATTACAATTATAATAACCTGCCATTGAGCCAGTAACTGACCCTATGCTATTTATTTCATCAAGTTCACAAGCTAAGCGATAGCTCATAAATCCACCTAATGACATTCCTGTTGAAAATATTTTTGAGCTGTCAATATTATAGTTTGCTTTAAAATATTTAATGAGCGCTTTAAAAAGACCAACGTCGTCAACATAACTAAATGTTGGAACAACATTTACATTCCATCCAGTATTACCAAATGCATCAGTTGTCCCCTGCACATAGACAACAATAAAATTTTCTCGATTAGAAATTTGATCAAAGCCTGAATACTGTCTAATGATTGGTGCTTGACCTGTATAGCCATGTAGAACAAATAGTAATGGTAAAGATTGAGTTTCAAAATCAAAGTTTGGTGGTACATGTACAATAAAGCTTCTTTGATAATTTCCAAATGACGTAGAAAAAGATGCAGTTTGTTCATTATAAGTAGTAATTAACTCAACATTTAATTCCGTAGTAGTTTCATTCCCACCACCTATAAATCCACCTCCACTTCCATTATCAGAATCATCACTGGTTAGAATATTTTCAGATTCTACATCCGAAGAACAACCAATCATTATTAAAGAAATAAATAGTATTTTGAAAAAATTATTCATGAGCTATTTTTTCAATTATTTCATCTATAATACCATAAAGTTTAGATTTTGTTGAATTATTTTCAATAACGAAATCTGCATATTTCATTTTTTGATTATCTTCCATTTGCAATTTCATTCTATCTTTTATAGTCTGTTTAGATAGATTTCCTCTTCCTAACGCTCTTTTTAATCTTAAATCTTTATCTGCAATGAGTAGAATTAATTTTGATCCATTATTAGCATACTTTTTAAACATTCCAGATTCTATTATTAAAGCTGCATCAATTACAAATAGAGTATTTGTATCTTTTTTATCATTGATTCTTTGCGTAATTAAATCGCTAATAATTGGATGAATAATCTTATTTATTTTTTTTTGTGATTCCTCATTTTTAAAAACCTCATTAGATATAGAATTCTTAGATAAATCTAAAAGTTCAGGAAATGCTTTCTTTATTTTGTCAGTTATCGGTTTTGAATGAAGTAATAATTTAGCTTCTTTATCTGCATTAAAAATATAGGCTTGATATTTATTTTTTAGATAAGAGGATAATGTACTTTTGCCTGATGCTATTCCGCCAGTAATGCCAATAACCTTCATTATTGAATACGTGTTAAAATTCTTTCAGTCACTTTCTCAATGGATCCGTCTCCATTGATACTTAATAAATTATCTTTATAAAATTCAATTAGGGGTGCGGTTAGTTCTAAATAAACATTTTGACGATTAATGATTACTTCTTCCGTATCATCGGCTCTTCCAGATTTTTTAGCCCTTTCAACCAGGCGATTTATTAAAACATTCTTATCAACCTCAATATTTATAATTCCATCAATCACTTGATTTAAAGATTTAAAAATTTTTGAAAGACCTTCAGCTTGAGGAATGGTCCTTGGAAAACCATCCAGAATAACTCCCTGATCTTTCAATCTACTTAAAGTGGAATTCATCATTTCTAATAACACATCATCAGGAACAAGGTTGCCTGCGTTCATATAAGTTTGTGCTTTTAAACCTACTGATGAAGCTTTATCAATCTCATTTCTAAGGATATCTCCTGTTGATAGATGAACAAGACTAAATTTTTGAGCTAAGATTTTAGCCTGTGTTCCTTTACCAGCACCTGGGGGACCCATAATTAAAAGCTTCATTTATATACCTTGAGATTTAGGTGGGTCAAAAATTGCTTTCATAACAATAGCAAGTTTTGTTGGCTTATTCTTCAATTTCTCCTGAAGGGTTAATAGCTTTTGCTTTGAGTATATATAATGCTCTTTTGTTTCAATTCTAGACTGTAAATTATCTAAGTGCTGATCTTTCAAATCAATAGTCTCTTTGAGCTCTTGTTTTCTATCATAATTTGTTTGATAAATTTCATCCTGAATGTTTGAAGAAACTAATTTATCATTCTCGAAAGATGGTTCATTTTTTTTTACGAAGGTATCCATTTCAACTGCAGATTTTTCCACTGCATCATCAAGGAATTCAAAAATATTAAAGTCTTGATTATTTTTCTTTGGAATTGGATTAGGCTGGATTTTTGGAGTTTGAAAATTTTCAGTTTCGGCTCTTTTCTGCCTACTTCTGTAGGCAGAAAATAAGTAGAAGAGAAAAATTATTCCCCAATATATTAACTCTTCCAAAGATTAATCCTCAGTGTCTTCGTTATCTTCAGTCACTCCTGCAATAGATTGTCTCATGCTTGTATCAGATGCAATATTATCTAATTTGTAGTAATCTAAAACACCCAAATTACCTTTTTTAAATGCGAGAGCCATTGCAAGCGGAACCTCAGATTCAGCTTCTACTACCTTAGCTTTCATTTCTTGTTCTAAAGCAACAGCCATTGCTCTTCTTGTTTCCGCTTTAGCCTGGGCAACCCTTAAGTCTGCTTCAGCCTGATCAGCTTGTAGTTGTGCACCAATATTTTTTCCAACATCAATATCGGCAATGTCAATTGAAAGAATTTCAAAAGCCGTACCCTTGTTTAGACCTTTTTCTAATACTGTTCTGGAAATTGAATCAGGATTTTCTAATACTGCTTCGTAGGTTTCTCTTGATCCAATAGCACTAACAATCCCCTCACCAACTCTTGCTATAATTGTGTCCTCAGTCGCTCCACCAACAAGATTAGGAATATCGGTTCTAACAGTAACCCTTGCTCTTGCTCTTACTTCAATACCATCTTTAGCAACAGCAGATAATTTACCATCTATAGGCGCATCAATAACTTTAGGATATACGCTTGTTTGTACTGCTGAAAGGACATCTCTACCAGCGAGATCAATTGCAGTTGCAATTGAATAAGTTAATTCGATCCCAGCTTTAGAAGCAGCAATCAATGCATCTACAACTTTATCAACATTACCTCCAGCCATATAATGAACTTCCAAATCACTAGTTGAAATATTGTCTAATCCTGCTTTTTGTGCAGCAATTAAACCGTTTACAATAATACCTGGCGGAACACGTCTAAATCTCATACCAACAAGACCCAAGATTGTTACACGACCTGCTCCAATACTAAAAATAGATTGTAACCATAAACCAACTGGTACAAGGTACAATAGTAGTAAAATAGTTAAAATTAACGGTATGGCAACATATAGTCCCATTATTCCTCCTTTATAGTTATATAATTAATTTACACTTTAAGTAGCTGATATCTTAGAACTACTCAACTTTACTTCTGTTTTTAAAATTCTTTTTTAAGGTAGTTTTGTTAGTATCACTACTTACCAATTTTTGAAAGAAAGCTGATTTACCAATCAATCTTAAAATAAAAATAATCCCAAAAATTCCTACAACTATGGCCCAAGAAAATCCATCTAATGCTTCTGAATATATTTCAGGACCAACAGGAATATCAGGAATAAGTAACAGATAAAAGCCATAAAATAAAATAATGATCCCAGTAATACCAAAAATACCAAATCCTGGTAAAGCAACAGCCTCAACTAACAACAATATTATCCCTAATAATATTATTAAAATATCCGTAGAGGATGCTAACTGTGTTAAATATCCAGCTCCTAATGCAAGAGTTAAACATATAATTCCAATTGTTCCTCCAATTCCCCATCCAGCACTATACAACTCTGAAATAACTCCAATTGTACCAAAAGTTGTTAATAAAGATGATACGGTTGGATTCGTTAATATTCTAACGACATTTTCTGACCAATTTTCATCAACTGTAATAATATCATACTCGTCTATTTCTAAAGACGAAAGAAGCTCTTCAATGGTTTCTCCTTTACCGTCAGCAATTCCATATTTTAATGCTAATTCAGTAGTTAAGGTAATAAGCTTTCCTTCTTTTCTACCTTCTATGTCATCAACTTTAAGTGAATCACCATCAACCACTAGATATTCAAAACTTAATTCTTCATCAACCATACCTCTAGCTATATTGGGATTTTTTCCTGACTTTTCAGCAGTGGCAGCCATTTCTTCTCTCATATAGCTTTGAGATTTTTCTGATACTTTAGTACCGGACATATCGACAACACTTGTAGCACCTATTGTTGCTCCATCGGTCATGTAAATCTTGTCACAGGAAAGAGATATTAATGAACCAGCAGAAATAGCTCTTCGATTTATAAATGCAATGGTTTCAATATTAGTTGAAGATATGGAATCTTTTATTTGTGTAGCAGCATCAACGCGACCACCAAATGTATCAATATCAAAAATAATCATGTCGGCATTATTAGATTCGGCTAAACTAATAGCGCGAGAAACAAGGCTTGGAATGCCAAGATCAATTACATCTTGAACGGGTACTACATATATTTTTTTATTAATGTCTTCCGCAAAAATTATTGCAGAGAACATTAATACTAATCCAAATAATATGTTCTTAAATTTTGTTTTCATTGCTATTTCAAAGATTTAGATTTAAGTGATGTACTTTTTTTTAAAAGCTTTTTCTTTTTACTTAAGAAATGCTCCAACATTTGCGTATAATATTACCTATAAAATTATTTATAGTCTACTATTTCATGTGCTAAAAATTAGACAAAAAGTTGTTTTAACTAATTTAAGGTGGGCATTCCCCAATAAGGAAAAAAAATGGTACAAAAAAACTATGAAATTATGTTATAAATTTTATACAAAAGAGTTTTTAGACTTTTTATCCTTTCCACGATATTATAAAAATTCAAAAATTAATTTTTCAAATTTTGAGGTTTTATCTAATGCTTTAAATAAAAAGAATGGGGTTATTTTGCTTGGCTCACATTTTGGGTCCTTTGATAAATTATTTTATGCTATGAATGAAAAGGGGGTTGATTTGACAGGTGTTGCATACAAACAAAATAATAGGGGAGCTGATTTATTTTTTAAAAAAATCAGAGAAAAGTTTATAAATAATCAGCTTTACAAAGGTGGAGATGCACGTCTTTTAAATGAATCACTTTCACAAAACAATGTTTTAATACTACTCAGTGATCAGGATGCGAAAAACAAAGGAGTCAACGTAAAATTTTTTAGTATTGATTCATCAACACACTCTGGTGCTGCTATATTAAGTAAAAGAAATAAATGTCCATTAATTTATTCAAGTATTACAAAGGTAGATGGTTCGTATGAAGTTGAATTTGATGAAATCAATACAAGTAATAGTATTGAAAATATTGTTCAGTCATATACTTTGAAAATTGAGAAAACAATAACAAAATCACCTGAACAGTATTTCTGGTTTCATAAAAGATGGAAATCAGTAAGGAATTATTGATGATCAGATTAAAAACAAACCATTCTAATGCAAAAGAAATTTTTATAAAGGCATTAAACGATAATAAAGTAATTGCGTATCCAACTGATACGATTTATGGAGTTGGAACTGCTATAAGCAATAATGAGGGAATTCGTAGAATTAATAAAATGAAAAAGCGTGAGCAACCAATGAGTATTGCTCTAGCAAATTTTGATATCATAAAAAATGAAATTGCAATTAATCAACAGAATGTTTTAAAAGTTATAGATATTTTAAAAGATGGAAGCACATGTATAGCTCGCTATAAAAAAGGATCATTCAACGAAAAAATTACTAAAAATGGTAAAATTGGTTTTCGTATACCTAACCATGATTTTTTGAAGTCAGTATTGAAACTATATAATAAACCAATTACAACTACTAGTATCAATAAAACTGGGTTTGATCCATTATATATACCAGATGAAATTGAGGAAAAGTTTGGTAATAAAATTGATTTACTTTTTGATGACGGATCAATTAATAATAACCCTTCGAAAATTTTTTTATTAGAAAAAGACGAACTAAAACAAATTCGTTAAAATGAAATATCTGTTATTTATACTTCTATTTTCACTATCGCTGGGATCAGCAAAAGAGGGAAGATTCGAATCAAAAATTAAATACGAATATAATGTTTTTCTAGAAGTCCTTAATTTGAAGCTTGGAGAAGCTTCTCTATCTATAAAAGATCCTGATAAAATATATGGAATAGATGTATATCATTTAAATTTTAATGTTCGCACCACAAAGTTAGGCGATAGAATATACAAAATTAGAAATATAATCGATGTTTGGATTAATAAAAGTAATCTAAATGTCGTTAAACAAAATAAAAATATAAGCGAACTTCGTAAAAAGAAAAACTCTGAAACTGTGATCATAAATCAAAAAGGAATAACAAACGAAAAGGAGTTTATTGTAAAAGAAAATGTATTTGATCCATATTCTTTAATATTGATATTATCAGAATTTGAAATTCCAAATAAATCATCTAAAAAATTTAATATAGTTGATGCCGGTAAAAGTAGAGAAATAGAAATAAAAAATTTAGGTTCTGAAATCGTTAAAACACCATATGGAAACAAAAAGGGATATAAGTTATCTCCAGTCAAAAATGGACAGCCTGTTTTAAAAAATAAAGGCGATATGGAAGTGAGTTATGTTTCTATTGATGAGATTTTAGTTCCAGCGAAAATATTGATTAAACTTAGTAGCGGAGTTATAGAATTACGACTCAAGAAAATAAGCCGGTAATTACTCGACTAATATCATTAAATATTAAAAATACCATAAGCGAAATTAGAAAAAACATTCCTATTGATTGGATTCTAATACGTGCTTTAACTGAAAGTTTTCTTCCCATCAGAACTTCTATCAAAATTAAAGCTATGTGACCTCCATCTAAACCTGGGATCGGCAGAATATTAATGTATGCTAAATTCACACTAATTAAGGCCATTAAAAATAGGAAAGGAACAAGACCAGCTTGGGCTGCCTGTCCTGCCATATCACCAATCATGATGACACTACCCACTTCATCTCTTGATACATTACCTTGGAAAATCATTTTTAATGATGAAGTCATTAATGTCATTGCCCATCTGGTTTCTTTATAAGCATAAATGAATGACTCAGAAAAATTTAGTTCCACAGGTTTCTGCTTTTTGGAAATTCCTAAAGTTCCAACTTCTTGATCTACTCTTCCAGTTGATAAATTAGGCTTGGAACCAAGACTTACAGATAAACTAATTATTTCACCGTCCCTCTCAAGCGAAATGGGAACAGTTTTTTTCGGGTTTTTTTCTATATTTTCTACTGTTGATTCCCAGGAATCAACCGTAATGTTATTAATTGATAAAATTTTATCACCTGGTAACATCCCTGAAATTTCTGCTGGTTGTTCAGGTACAACATAATCAATAACTGTATTGTTATTTTCTGTTACACTATCACCTTGAATATTGCCTATCATCGCAAATACAAAAAAAGTTAAAATGAGATTCATTATTACACCTGCACTCATAACCCAAATTTTTTGGAGTGGATTTTTTGACTCTAATTCATCATCTGCACCTTTAAAATCACTGTCCATATTTTCATCAAGAATGCCTTTCATCTTAACATATCCTCCTAAAGGTAACAGTCCAATAGTATAGACTGTTTCTGAAGGTTTTTTAAATGATGATAAGGTTGTAGTAAAAATTTTAGTCCAAGTTAATTTTCCGTTTTTTATAGAAAAGAAGAATATTTCAATAACCAGCCCTTTATTAGTCTTCGTAAAATCAATAAAGTTTGGTGGCATGCCAACTGAAAAACGTTCAACTCCTACTCCAACACTTCTGGCTGCCCAAAAGTGACCTAGTTCGTGAACAAATACAATCACTCCAATAAGTACTATAAATGCTAAAATATAAATCATTCTGTTTTAATTTGATTTTAAATATAGTTTAATATTTTCATCTAAAATAAGTAAATCTTCTAAACTAGGTAAATCATCAGAAGCAAATTCACTTACTACCTCTTTGATTAAATGAAATATTTGATTAAAAGAAATTTTTTCATCAAGAAATTTTTGTACAATATAATCATTTGCTATACTCATAACTGCCACCCTATTACCACCAACCTGTATTAGTTCTTCAACGAAAGCTAAGATAGGATATCTATCATAGTCGGGTAACTTAAATTCAAGATTTAAATTACTTAAGTCTAAACTATCTACAGATAGTTTATTTCTGGTAGGATAAGTCAGAGCATACTGTATTGGTACCTTCATATCGGGTACACCCAAATGAGCTTTATATGAACCATCTATAAATTCTACCATTGAGTGAACAATTGATTGAGGATGAATAAAAATTTCAATTTGTTTGATATCTATATCAAAGAGCCAAAGTGCTTCAATTAATTCTAATGCTTTGTTCATCATTGTAGCAGAATCTATTGATATTTTTTCTCCCATATTCCAATTAGGATGCTTCAATGCTTCAGTAGGTGTAATTTTGTCAAAATCCTCGAGTGGTTTTTCTAAGAAAGGTCCTCCACTTCCAGTTAAAATTATTTTTTTTAGATTAGAGTGATTTTCTCCATGTAAACATTGAAAAATAGCAGAGTGTTCACTATCAACTGGTATAATTTTAACATTATTTTTTTTTGCAAGAGGCATTATAAAATGTCCTCCCAATACTAGCGACTCTTTGTTGCTTAGAGCAATATCAATTCCATTTTTAATAAGTTCTACAGTTGGTTTTAATCCTGATGTTCCAACTATTGCATTGATGGCTAAGTCTATATTCTGAAAAGGGATTTTTGAGGAAGAATTCTTTCCATAACATAGCTTTATATTATTTTTACTGCAGTATTCAAATAAATCGTGAGATGACTTAATAACATCAATTGCTACTATCCTTGGTTTGTATTTTTTTGTTTGTTCTAATAAAAAATCTGCACTTGAGTAGCAGCTGAGTCCTATCAACTTGTGCGATTTACTTTTTGATATAACGTCTAGTGACTGGACCCCTATTGATCCTGTTGAACCCATAACAAAAACATTTTTTTCCATTTGAAATATTAAATAATTCCTCTTTTACTAGATTCATAAAAACAAATTATGTCATTAGTATGAATGCTATCAGACAGCTCTTTTTTAACTTTATCTAAGGCATCAGATTGATTTAATTCTGATCTAAAAAGATACCTATATGCTTTTTTAATATCAGCTTTTTCATCATCGGAAAATCCTCTTCTAGTTAACCCAATTGAATTAATACCTGAATATTTCACTGGATGTTTACCAGCTAAAATGAAGGGAGGAATATCTTGGACAATTTTTGAATTAGCAGCTATCATCGTATGTTTTCCTATTTTGCAAAACTGGTGTACATTACTTGCACCGCCTAGAATTGCCCAATCATCTATTTCAACATGTCCTCCTAAAGCTACAAGGTTGACGAGTATCACATTATTCCCTATTTTACAATCGTGCGCAACATGCACACCGGTCATTATTAGCACATCTTTACCAATTCTTGTTTCACCAGTTTCTTTAGTGCCTCTATTTAAGGTAACAAATTCTCTAATTACAGTTCTATCACCTATTATTAGTTTACTTTCTTCGCCAGCAAACTTTTTGTCTTGTGGAACAGCACCAATACTACTATTATGAATGATTTGGCAATCATTTCCTATATCAGTGAACTCTGATATTGTATTAAAATTACCTATTTTAACATTATCACCGATTGTAACATTGTCTTCAATAACATTATAGGCCCCTATATCAACATTTTTACCAATCTTTGCTGAACTTGATATTATACTTGTCTGGTGTATATTGCTTATTTTCTTCCCCTATTTCTTTACCACTGAAGCTAAGAACTCTGCTTTTGCCACCAGCTCTTTAGCTACATGACATGTTGCTTCAAACTTAAAACAATTTAGCTTTTCATTTAAAACTTTAGCATTAATAATAATTTGATCTCCTGGTATTACATTTTTTAGTATTCTAAAATTAGAAACTTTGGATAAGTAAACTAAATTTTCATCATGATTATCAATATAGTCCAAAATAATTAAACATGCAGATTGAGCCATAGATTCTAATAGTAATACTCCAGGCATAACTGGCTTTCTTGGGAAGTGCCCTTGAAAAAAATGTTCGTTGATAGTCACATTTTTGAGTGTACTTATTTCTTTTTTATTATCTTTATCTAAAATTCTATCAACTAATAAAAAAGGATATCTATGTGGAATGACTTTCAATATGTAATTAATGTCTTTCATTTAAATTGATCCTTGAATTCATCTCTAAGAAGCCTTGCAAATTCTACATTTCCTTTATGACCACTCTTTATTGCAGTAACATGGCCTTTAATAGGTTTACCAAGTAAGGCTAAATCTCCAATTAAATCTAATGTCTTATGTCTTACAGGTTCATTTTTAAATCTTAATTGTTGTGATTTATATAATCCTCGAGATCCAAGATGAAATTTTATCCCAAACTTTTCTTTAAAAAAATTAACCTCATCCCCATCGATATCTGTATCTACAATTATAACTGCGTTCCCAACATTACCCCCTTTAATTAGTCCTTGTTTTGCCAATTCTGTCACCTCACTTAATAAACAAAATGTTCTAGCTGGTGCGATCTGTTTTTCATAATTAGTATATGCATTTTGAATAGAACTATATTGAACATCTAAATCGTCGAGATCATATTGAATTGTGAAAGTTGTTTTAAAGCCATCATATGGAACTGCCAAAACTTCTACATCTTTTTCTTCATCATTGTAGACCACCGGCTTCGTAATTTCAAGGAAGTTAACAGGCTCTTTTTGATCTATTATTTCTCCTTCCTTAAGTGCAGAAACAAAGTCTTTTGAACTTCCGTCCATTACAGGGGGTTCTTTGCTATTAAGTTCTATTAATAAATTATTGATTCGCATACCGGCGCAAGCAGACATTACGTGTTCAGTAGTATGTACCCTTACACCATTTTCTTCAATAGTGGTTCCCCTTGTTAAGTCAACAACATTATCAATGTAAGGAGTCACTACTTTATCACCTTTGTCGTTTCGAATGAATTTTATTCCAGTATTTGGATCAGCTGGATGAAATGTAACAGTACTTTGAACTCCAGTATGAAGTCCTACCCCTGTGCATGAAACTGAATATCTAATTGTTTTTTGTTTGGCTGCCATCTTTTTTTAACTTTTTTTCAAGGATTTCAAATCTTGTTAAAATTGCATCCCTTTTTAACTTCTCTCTCAATGGTCTTGCTGGATTACCTGCGTACGTTTCAGATCCTTTTAGAGATTTTATAACACAAGAACGTGCACCTATAACAGATTTTGATCCTATATTAATGTGTGGACCTATATCGCTTTTACCGGCAATAGTGACATAATCTTCAACATTAGTACTTCCTCCAATGAAAACTCCTGCTGCAAGTAAACATCCTATTCCAATAGTTACATTATGTGCTATATGAACTAAATTATCTAACTTTGAATAATCAGATATAACTGTATTTTTTACTGATCCCCTGTCGATTGTACAAGATGCTCCAATTTCCACATTATCCCCAACTATGACTGATTTAATATGAGGAATTTTATGGTGATTATCTTTAATTGTATGGTAACCAAAACCATCACATCCAATCACGCTTCCAGAATGAATTACAGAATTTTTACCTATTATTGTGTTGTCATATAATACAACATTGTCATGAATAACAGTATTATCACCAACGATAGAGCCCGCATTAATTTTGACCCCATTACCTATAAATACATTTTCCCCTAGAGAAACTCCATGATCAATGACAGAAAAAGAGCCTACATGAATATTTTTTGGCTTTAACACAGTTGTATCAATTACAGATTGCTTTGATATGCTTAAAATCGGTACTGGTCTACTGTCAAAAAAATCCAATATTTGTATCATGGATATGTATGGATTTTCTACTACAATCCCAGATTCATCGTTCAGGTCATTCTTTGATAAAACGATGAAAGCAGACGCTTTTGAAAAACTTATTTCTTTTTTGTACTTAGGTAAAAAAGCAAAAGCAATAGAATCTTTCGATGCTGATTTTATATCATCTACAGACGAAATATTAATTGATTCATCACCAATTAACTCTCCGCCCACTTTTTTGGCTAACTCTTTAAGAGTAATCACAAGTATTACCCTCTTATTCTGTTGACTGATTAGTCTTTCTTAGCTCATAAAGTACATCATCTGTTAAATCAATTGTTGGTTTTGTGTACAATGAAGCTTGAGATCCATCGATAATTAAATCGAAGCCTTTAGAAATAGCTACAGCATTCACAGCTGTTTTAAATTTTTCTACCAATTCAAATTCTAGTTGAGCTTGTTTTCTTGTGAGTTCACCATTTGGGCCAACCTTAGATAATTGATAGCTTTGCATTGAATTATTCATATCAACTATGTCCTGCTCTTTAGCTTTTTTTAGCTCTTCGGACATCATGAGACTTTGCTGCTCATATTCTTTAACCATACTATCTAATTCAGTTGCCATGGATTGATATTCTTTTTGAATTACTTCTAGCTCAAGCTGTAACTGTTGTTCAACATCCTTGAACTCTTCAAAATCTAGCCTAATCTTTTCAGAAAATACTATACCGATTTTTTGTTGTGAAAAAGCAATTCCTGTTAATAGCAATATTATTAATATTTTTTTATACACTTTTATTCTCCTTATTTAAAAAGTTTGACCAAAAGTAATAGTATACTCCCAGCCTTGAGCATCTCCATCACCATTTATATCATCAAAACCATAGCCCATATCAAAACCTAATTTACCAATACCTGGCATAAAAAACCTAACACCAACTCCAGCAGACTTTTTCATGGAAATTGTGTTAAATCTATCAATGTAAAATGGCTCTGTCAATGCAGATGTATTCCAAACATTACCCATTTCTCCAAAAGCCATAATGTAAATAACTGGATTCTCAGATAGTGGAAATCTTAATTCTGTAATAAATCTACCCATTGAATTACCTCCTACCGCTTGTCCAGTAACAGTTTGAGGTCCAATAGCATTATCAGGATACCCTCTTAGAGCATTCCCATAAGGAATACCATTACCACCCATAATAAATCTTTCATCAAAAGGGACAAATGATTGTACGTTATCTCCAACATCTAAAGTTTTAATCACTCCAAGCTTAACGGAATTATAAAGGACGAATTTTGAAAAAGTTGGTGTAAACCAATCGAGCGTTAACATATGTTTTTGAAAATTTTCGTTCCCTCCTAAAAATCCACCTGAATAGGTATTTTCAAGAATGAAAGTTGAACCATTAGTTGGAAATTCAGCTCTATTTCTACTATCTCTTGAAAGTACTTGCGATAAACTCAAACCTCTGGTTTTTTGAAGACCTCCAATATAGTTATCAATATCATCCTGAGATCCCTCATACTCTTTTTGCATAAACTTTGCTGACCACATAACTCTAAAAAAATCATCTGGCCACTCTAATCTTCTTCCAAAGCTTGCAACAGCACCTCCAACTGTAAAATCCAGTGGGAAATAATAATTGGTAGAAGAGCCTCTAAAAGAATAAAAAAGAGAGGCTCCAACAAGATAAGGACTGTCATTTATCATAGGATCTTGAAAACTTACGTTAAGTGACCTATATTTTGATGGTTCTTGTGTAGTATAAACTGAAAAATTTGTACCAGTACTTACACCTATGTTGAGTTTTTGTCCTTTACCTCTAAAATTATCAAACTCGACTCCAGCTCCTCCAGTTACACCGTACTCTCCAGTGAATCCAACATTAGCATTAATTCGTTGTGTAGATTTTTTTTCAGCTACCACAAAATCAAGATTAACTTTATCATCGGAAATAGGAGTGACATCTGGAATAACATTATCAAAATAATTTAAAATCCATATATCTCTTTGACTTCGCATTAATTTTGACCTATTAAAGACATCTCCTGGATAAAGTTTTAACTCTCTTCTAATTACGTTTTCTCTTGTCTTTTCATTTCCTGAAACAAAAATGTTTTCGACAAATACTTTATTTCCTTCATTGAAAATAAACTTAACATCAAGAGAATCTTGTCCGGTTGGTACTATTTCTGGAGTTACACTACTAAAAATATATCCTTTATCTTGATATGTACTCATCATATTCTCATAAACAGACTTGTCAAATTGCTCTTGGTTAAACATATCTCCAGGTTGTATACCAAGCAACCTGCTTAATTCCTCTTCTTGAGCAATTTCGTTACCTTCAAAAACAAAATTTCTGTAAAAATATTTGGGGCCCTCTTCAACCTTAATATTGAGAGTAAGAGAAGAATCCTCATCATTAACTAGTAGAGAATCACTTAATACCCTAAAATCTCTGTAACCTTCATTTTGATAAAATATTTTTAAATTTTCTTTATCTTCTGAAAAAGTTTTTGGATCATAGCTTTTAACCCAAAATGTCCACCATCTTTTTTGTTTTGTATTAGATAACTCTTTTCTAAGCTGACGATTTGAAAAACTTTCATTACCATTAAAAACAATATCTTTTAACTGATATCTTTTATTTTCTTTAATTGTAAATAAGACATCTCTAGCATAGTCTACCCTTACAATTGTATCTTTAGGAACGATGACTGTTGGATAGACCTCAATATTGAAGTATCCATCTTCTTTATAAATTTCAGCAATTTTTCTAGAGGCTTTATCAATTGAATTTGGTTTAATTCTTTGACCAGATTTTAATTCAATTTTTTCTCTAAATCTTCCTTCTCGAACATTCATTCCTTCAAAGAGAACCTGATTTAAAATAGGACTTTCAGAAACTTTAATTGTTATTTCTACACCGTACTGAGACTCATTATTTAAAATAATGTTAACATCTTCAAAAAGACCTAGATCCCATAGTCTTGTGACAGCTGTCGAGATATCTGAACGTTGAATTTGTGTACCGTCTCTTAAACCAGCAGAATATTTAATCATTTTATCAGAAGTTGTTGTATTACCTTCAACATTTACACGCGCTAAGGTAACTTGCTGAGGAAATATTTGTCCTGCAAAACAAAATATTAAAATTAGTATTTTGACAATATTCATTTTATTGTACTTTTCCAAAAGTTCTGTTTCTTCTTTCATATTCATTTAGCGCTTTTTCTAAATCCTTTTCTCCAAATTCAGGCCAATTTTTGGAACTAGTATAAATTTCAGCATATGCTGATTGCCATAGTAAAAAGTTGCTTAGCCTATATTCTCCTGCTGTTCTAATAATTAAGTCAGGATCTGGTAATTCAGGGCAATATAAGTGATTTTTGAGAATTTCTTCATTAATTATTTTTTCTCTACTATTTATCATTGAATTAATAGCATCTATTATCTCTTGTCTTCCTCCATAACTCAGAGCTAATGTTAAAACTAACCCTGTATTATTTTTAGTCATTTCAATACTATTTAAAGTAAATTCCCTTGTTTTTCTAGGTAAGTCCTCTATTTTACCAACTACATTAAACCTAATATTGTTCCTTAACATATTATCTAGTTCACTCTCAAGCATTGTTGATAATAAATTCATCAATGTGTCTACTTCCTTTGGGGGCCTCGACCAATTTTCTTTTGAAAAGGTATAAAGGGTTAAATATGGAATTTTTCTATTTACACAATCATTTATAATTTTTTTTGCAACTTGTGCACCTTCTTTATGTCCAAAAACGCGTGGTTTTTTTCGATTAATGGCCCATCTTCCGTTGCCATCCATTATAATTGCAAGATGATTCATTAGTAAACTTTCATATTATTCTTCAATGGATTTGGCTATCTTAACAAAGATATTTGAAATAGGATGTGAAATATCTGAAAAAACTAGCGGCTCTCCTTCATCAATAGATTTCATCAAATCTTCTGAATATGGGATTTCTCCAAGAAGTGGGATATCAAGACGTTCACTTTCTTTAAGACCGCCACCCTGTTTAAATAAATGAAATTTATGACTAAAAGACATATCATCATTCAGAGAAATTCTTTTGTCATTTAAGAATAATTCAATATTAGATTTTTCTTCATCAGGAACTCTTAAATTACCATTAATTTCCATGAATGACATATTCTCAACAACACCTAATAAGGGTGTTTTGACCTTGTTAAACATATCTGCACCTTTTCTAACATCAGTGAGAGCAATATCATTAGGTGTTGTGACAATTATTGCACCATCTAATGGAATTTTTTGCGACAGGGTTAATTGAACATCCCCTGTACCTGGAGGAAGATCGAGTATTAAGTAGTCTAGATCACCCCAAATTACGTCTTTGAAAAATTGTTCAGTCATTTTTGCAACTAATGGTCCTCTCCAAACAACCGGTGCTTGGTTTCCACTTATAAACCCAAAACTCATCAATTTTAAATCGTCTTTTTTCAAAGGAATAATTTTTTGTTGATCATTCACTAGAGGGTTTTCATTAATACTCATTGTAATTGGAAGAGAGGGTCCATAAATATCCAAGTCTAATAATCCAGTCTTGTAACCTGAGGTTGATAATGCGGCAGCTAAATTTAAGGCAATTGTTGATTTTCCAACACCCCCCTTTCCACTGGCAACAGCAATTATATTTTTTATATTTCCTTCAACATTAGCATCTTTATTAGATGTGTCAACAATAGTGCTTTTTGGCGGTTTATCTAAAACCTTGATTTTAAGCTCGTAACCTCTGACAATAAGATTATCAGTAATATCTTGAACTAATTTATTTTTCTTTTCATCATTTGAAGAAGAAATTGAGAGAATAATTGTTACTGTATTTTGATCAATAACAACCTCTTTAACCATTCCAAAAGAAACAATATCTCTGTTAAATCCTGGATAATTGATTTTTTTTAATTGTTCTAATATTTGATTTTTATCCATTAAATAATATTGGTTAATTATAAAAATAGACAACGAATGTGAAAAATGTTATAAAATTATCAACTTATTTTTCAATTATACGTAGTTTCGCTTCTATGTTTGAAGATAAAAAATTAAATCTATTTTTACTTACGGTTCCTTTAATGAATTCAATTGCTCGATCCATATATGACGTAGCATTCATATGGCTTGTCTTGGAACTAACAAACTCTGAAAAAATAACGGGAATCGTAGCTATGACATCTTATTTACCTGCCATTCTATGTGGACTATTTATTGGTGCGGTTGTTGATCTCTTTTCAAAAACTAAAATGATATCGTTTGCAACCATAATGCAGGGTTTAATTTTATCAGTAATTCCAATTCTCTTTTTTTTGGACATCAAATCTGTTTGGATTATAGTTATGATTGCTTTTTTTCATAATGCCTTTGGCTTACCTATGGTACCAGCATTTAATGCATATTTACCAACGCAAATTGAAAAAGACGGACTATTGAAAGCCAATTCAATTGTAAATATATCTTGGCAAACCGCAGTGTTAATTGGTCCAATTATAGCTGCACAGCTATTACTGGTATATAATGTTGAAAACCTATTTGTTTTTTGTCTTTTTTTCTACTTTATAGCTGCTTTTATATCTTCTTTGGCCCCAAAAGATCAAGTTGAAAAAGAAGAAATAAATTTTGACAAAATTTTTAACAAAACCAAAGAAGGTTTAATATACTTGAAAGAACATACAACTTTTGCTTTTATTATTTTATTGACGCTATTGAGTAACCTTTTTGTAATGGGACCTGCAATTGTTGGAATACCAATATTAGTAAAGTTACATTTAGGGGGTACTGCTTCAGATTTTGCTTTGGTAGAGGCTTTTGTAGGTTTAGGAATGTTAATAGGAACAGCTACAGTTTATAAAATTGGACATAGATTTAATCATGGTACTTTATTTTTGTTGGGTCTTTTTATTGACGGTGCAAGCTTTTGTTTATATTATTTTGTAGAGACAATGAATCAGCTTAATTTTTTCTCTTGCATGCATGGTATTGGAATACCTTTTTTAATTATTTCAAGAGTCTCTATTATGCAAAAAAATATTCCAGAAAAATTGTTGGGAAGAATTTTTGCTATCATATCAGTTTCAATTCTTAGTATGACAGCTGTTTCTAGTGGTATGATAGGATTTTTGGCAGAATTTATAAGCATTCATGAAATATTTTTACTTTTTGGCTTACTTGCAGGCTTATGTGGAATAGCAGGATTACTTCATCCTAAAATTAGATATTTAAACTAAAAGTTCTGAAATTCTTTTTTTTGTCAAATCCCTTAATTGTTCAACAGATAATTCTTTATAATCTAATGGTAAGATCGGCTCACCAAAAACTACTGTTAAATTCCCTGGATTTATTTTCCAGCTCGTTCTTTTATTGGCTTCAAATGCACCCTTAAGTCCAACGGGTACAATTGAAGCAATATTAGTATTTTTGACATAATGGAAACCGCCTTTTTTAAATTCACCTAATTCACCAGTGATTGTTCTTTGACCTTCTGGAGAAAGTATCATGCTATCACCATCCTGTAGTAAAATTTTTTCTGCAGCTTCAAGTGTTTTTATTGCACTATCAGTATTATCATGAGTTATTGAATAAGCTCCATATCTTTTTGCGAAAAATCCCCAAAGAGGCCATTTGAAAATACCTTCCCAACCTATAGCATTTATATAAAAAGGGATAGATCCACCAAGCATAAAAGCATCAAACATAGATGCATGATTAAACATAAATACATAAGGACCATTTTCTTTCTTTGGAACATTCCCTAATACATTAAATCGCTGAAAACATGATAGCATTAATACTTTGCAGGAGTTATGAGTAAAAAGACTATAAAAATTTCTTGAATGTGTTATATAAGAAAGTAGTATGCCAATTATCATAATTAGAATGAATAAAGGAACGAATAATAATAAAGCTATAATTGAAAAAAAATAATTTATCATTTTTTATATTAATAGAACTTTTGAAGAATATCTAACATTTTATGATTTGCTTTGGGTAACGGATATTTATCAATACTCTTTAGGTTTATCCATTTATGTTCTTGTTTAATGTTTAGCTTTTTTATTGATTCAGGACTAGAAATAAACAAAGATATATTCACTCCAAAATGTGAATATTTATGTTTAACATTTCCTAAATAAGTTGGGTTAAAAATATTTAAATTTGTTTCTTCTTTAACTTCTCTAATTATTGCTTGTCGCGCAGTTTCGCTTTTTTCAATTTTTCCGCCTGGAAACTCCCATAATCCAGATAAAAATTTTGTATTTGATCTTCTAGTAATTAAGAATTTATTTTTATGTTTTATTAGTGAAACAGCAACATTATACTCGGGGACTTTTTTTGAAATTCCACTTTTTGGATAAGAAGTTGGTGACAATGAAACATAAGCTCTACAATCTTTTGATAATGGGCATTCAGTACAATAAGTAGTTTGTGAGCTACATATGGAACTTCCTAAATCCATTAATGCCTCGTTGTAATCACCCGGTCTATTTTTGTCTTGATTTGCTTCCAAAAACTTAACAACTCTTTTATGATTTCTTTTTGTTTTAGATTTAAGTCCTAAAATTCTATAGCCAACTCTTTCTAGATTTGTATCAATTCCGACGTAGGGCAGTTCAAAAGCAATGGATAAAATTGTTTTTGCAGTATAGTCACCGATGCCAGGAAGTTTTATTAAATCTTGATAATTATTGGGCAATGAGCAATTGATTAACTGGGATGTCTTATAAATATTTTTACATCTAGAATAGTAACCTAAACCTTCCCACATTTTTAGAACATCTTCATAGTTAGCATTTTTTAAAGTTTTAAGGGTAGGATATCTTTTCATCCATCTTTGAAAATATGGAACTACAGTTTTGACTTGAGTTTGTTGTAACATGATTTCTGATACCCAAACTCGATAAGGGTCTCTATAGTGCCTCCACGGGAGATCTCTTTTGTTTTGATCAAACCAATTTAATAGCTTATCGTTAATCATAAGCCATAATTTAATAATTTAACTACAAGTAGTATCTATTAAAGCTGCGCAAGCTTTGTAAGGGTCTACATTTGAAGCAGGTCTTCTATCTTCTAAGTAACCTTTACCTTCATTTGCTACTCCCATGGGGATTCTAATGGATGCTCCCCTATCACTAACTCCATATTTGAATTCATTTATGCTGCACGTCTCATGGTCGCCGGTTAATCGCTCTGCATTAGCATCTCCGTATACAGATATATGTTTATCTATATTTTTACCAAGTTTTTCACATGCATCTTCAATAACCTTTAGTCCTCCATCTGCACGCATTGATTCTGTGCTATAGTTAATATGGGCCCCAGAACCATTCCAATCTCCTTTTATCGGCTTTGGATGAAGTTCAACTCTTAAGCCATATTCTTCTCCTACCCTTTCGAGTAACCATCTTGCAACCCATAATTGATCTCCTACTTCAAGCGCTGGAAGTGGTCCTACTTGATACTCCCACTGACCAAGCATAACCTCTGCATTTATACCTGATACTTCTAGACCAGCATCTAAACATAAATCTAAGTGATCCTCAACCATTGCGCGGGCAGCTACGTCTTCTGCTCCGACACTACAATAGTATGGGCCTTGGGGTCTTTCAGGAAATCCTTCTTTTGGCCATCCAGCAGGTTGTTTCCCATCCATTAATGTATACTCTTGCTCGATACCAAACCACGGATTATGTTCTTTAAATTTTTCAGCTATTTCGACTAAAGCCGCTCTAGAATTAGATCTATGGGGAGTTCCATCTGGATTACATACTTCATTCATAACCAATATATTATCACCTCCGCGAATCGGATCTGGACACATCCATACAGGTTTCAACATGCAATCACTGTCTCCTCCATCTGCTTGCAAAGTGCTAGATCCGTCAAAACCCCATGTAGGAAGCTCTGAAACAGAGGAAACTACTGTCTCTAAAACTTTTGTTTTTGATCTCAAATTTGCTGTTGGTTCATACCCATCAATCCAAATATATTCTGCTTTTACTTTCATTATAATGCCCTTTCTAAAAATTTTTTAACTGATTAGCCATCAAAAAATATATTCATAAAAGTAGATAAAATAAATTAATTAATTATATAAATATTATTTTTTACCTAAAATATTTAGGTCGATTGATGATTCTTCTTTATATGTCGAAAGAACTAAATTAGATTGTGTTCTTGAAACTCCAGGCCAGTTTTGAATATCATAAAGTAAATCTTCAAGGGCTTGAGAATTTTCTACCCTTACTTTTAAAATATGTGAACCTCCTCCTGTGATTGAGTGGCATTCCATCACAGCCTTACATTTATTTGCTTTCTCAACAAATTTTTCATAATGATCAGAATGTTCACTAACAATAAAGACAAATGCTGTTAAGTCAAGTCCGGCTTTTTTGTGATCTAATATTGCAACGAACTTTTTGATTAACCCTTTTTCTGATAGTTTTTTAATTCTTTCTCCAACTGCAGGCACTGAAAGGTTTACATCCTTGGCAATCTCGCTAGCTGAAATTCTACCTTTATTTTGAATTATATCTAGTATTGATATGTCAATTTTATCTATCATAATTGAAGTTATTAATTGAAATTATAAATAAATTAATAATCCGTTATCACAGCTTTTAATATAGTTAATGAATTAATGTTTTACAAAATAAGTAGTTATGAACAAAAAAATAGATATAGATCAACTATTAAATAGAATTAAATCACTTGAGGATAGAATAGATAAACTCGATCCAATAAGTAAAAGAAAGCTTCCTAGTAAAAAAAAACAGATTGATGATATTAAAATAAACTTAGATGAATGGTCTAAAAAATTTCCAACGCTTGATGTAGAATTTGAACTTTTAAAAATGCTTGATTGGCTAAAAGCGAATCAAAAGCGCAAAAAAGACTATAAGGCTTTTTTCAGAAACTGGCTTCGTAAATCTTCAAACACTATTGAAAAAGATGTTAAACATGTTTATAAATATATTTATGGCTGTCAAGATAGTGATGATTGCAAGCATCAAGAATCTGAATATAAAGATATGATAATTTTTTGTAAAAAATGTGATTCACAAAAAAAGATTATAAAATCAGTGCGAGCTTAGTCTTCTTTTTCAATAAGTAAATTGATAATTCCAGAGAGTTCGCTTGTAAATACGACATCAATTTTATGCTCTCCTAATGTTTTTATTGGAGAAGAAAGACTAATATATTTTTTATCAATATTAATGCCATTTTTCTCTAAGAGATTAACAATATCAATTTTAGTCACTGACCCAAAAAGTTTTTTACCTTCTTCTGATTTCATTTTTAAAGAAAGATTAAGACCTTTTAATTCTTTTAAAACTGATTCAAGATTATCTTTTTGTCTTTCGATTTTTCTCTTTTCAATTCTGCTAAGCTCATCAAAACTCTTTTTCTGTTTAAGTGTAAAAAGAATAGCAAGCTTTTTTGGCATTAAATAATTTCTAGCATACCCAGCTTTTACTTCAATGACATCTCCTCGTTGACCTAAATTATGGACATCTTCTTTTAAAATAACTTTCATAATTAATCCCTATCAACTGAAGAAAATGGAAGTAATGCAATATTCCTCGCCCTTTTAATTGCTAATACAAGCTTCCTGTGCATTTTGCTACTTGTGCCAGTTACTCTTCTTGGAGTAATCTTACCCTGATCATTTATAAACTTATTTAAAAGCTTAACATCTTTATAATCAATATCCTTAATATTATTTCTTTTAAAATAACAGGATTTTTTTCTACTTGATAACATTAATTGTCCTCCTGTTTAATATTTTCTTCGGCATTTTCTTCATTTTTAACATCTAGCGAAGGTTTTTCATCAAGCTTAATAATCATATACTTCATGACTTCCTTATTTAAGTTCAAAAAAACCTTAAACTCATTCACAAAACTAGTATCTTGAAATTCAGTATTTAGCAAAATATAATTTCCATACTTGTGTTTTTTGACGTTGTATGCTAATTGTTTTTTACCCCAAAAATCATGGTTAATAATAGCATGTTTTTTCTTTTTGACAAAATCTGAAATCTCATTCATAGCTCCTGAAATTTGATCTTTGCTGTAGTTAGGGTTTAATATGTATAGTACTTCATAGTAATTCATTAACTTCTCCATTATAAAAGTGGTGCAATAACAAGTGATACCACCGATATTAGTTTAATTAAAATATTTAATGATGGTCCCGCTGTATCCTTGAATGGATCACCTACTGTATCACCTACAACTGCGGCTTTATGAGCAGTGCTACCTTTCCCACCATGATGTCCTGATTCAATATATTTTTTTGCATTGTCCCATGATCCTCCAGCGTTGGACATAAAAATAGCCAACAATACTCCGGTTACTGTGACTCCAGCTAATATTCCACCTAGCATTTCTTTTTGACCTAAGACCAATCCAAACAAAATTGGTGTGAACACTGCTAAAGCACCAGGTAAAACCATTTTATTAATTGCCGCTGTTGTTGCAATGTCTACACATTTCGCATAATCTGCTTTTGCCTTACCATCTAACAATCCTTTAATTTCTCTAAATTGTCTTCTTACTTCTTCAATCATTTCAAAAGCTGCATCTCCAACTGCTTGCATAGCTAAAGCCGAGAAGACAAATGGTAATGAGGATCCAATAAGTAATCCTGCCATAACGGTCGGATTATTAATATCTAAAGTTAATCCACCAACAGTTTCTCTGAATGCTGCAAATAATGCTAATGAAGTTAATGCGGCAGATCCAATTGCAAATCCTTTACCAATGGCTGCGGTGGTATTACCAACAGCATCTAACTTATCAGTTCTTTCACGAACTTCTTTCGGAAGTTCAGCCATTTCAGCAATACCTCCTGCATTATCAGCAATTGGCCCATATGCATCTACAGCTAATTGAATTCCAATTGTTGATAGCATTCCTAGAGCAGCTAAAGCTATACCATATAAGTGTGCAAAATGATATGCTCCTAAAATAGATAAAGCGATAACTAAAACAGGAAGTGCTGTAGAAAACATTCCATTAGCAAGCCCTGAAATAATATTTGTTGCAGAACCAGTTTCACTAGCTGCAGCAACATCTTGCGAAGGTTTCTGGTGGTCAGAGGTATAATATTCTGTTAATACTCCAATCAAAATACCAGATAATAAACCAACAACTGTAGCTAAAAATAGATCTAGTGCAACAACGGTTTGATACCCCTCTGCTAAAGATACTGGAACCCTTATAAGTTCACCAATTAAAAAATAGCTAACAACTGTCATAACAGCACCTGAGCCAAATACACCTATGTTAAGTGCTGTTTGGGGATTACCTCCCTCTTTTGTTTTAACAAAAAAAGTTCCAAAAATTGAAACTAAGATCCCTGCAGCAGCTAAAAATAGAGGTAAAAAAACTAAACTTTTCTCTCCTGCTGTAGCAGCTAAAACCATTGCTCCAATCATTGATCCAACGTAAGATTCAAATAAGTCTGCACCCATGCCTGCTACATCACCTACATTATCACCCACATTATCAGCAATTGTTGCTGGATTTCTTGGATCATCTTCAGGAATACCTGCTTCAACTTTTCCAACTAAATCTGCTCCCACATCTGCTGCTTTTGTATAAATTCCTCCACCCACACGAGCAAAGAGAGCAATCGATGAGGCACCCATAGCAAAGCCAGATACTTTGGTCATAACTAGAGTGAAATCTGGTGTTGTATTCATCCCACCATATATGAAAAATAATAACGAAAGACCAAGAATACCTAACCCTACAACATTCATTCCCATAACCACACCACCACTAAAAGCAACACTCAGTGCTTTGCTTAGGCTAGATCTTGCGGCTTCTGTAGTTCGATGATTAGCTAACGTGGCAACTCGCATTCCTAAGGCTCCGGCTAAACCACTACAAATTGCACCAACAATAAAAGATAAAGCAACCTCTGTGGTGTTTGATGACATGTTAACCAAATACAGTAATGCAGCTACCGTTAAAACGAACACAGTTAGTACTTTGTATTCTCGAACGAGAAAAGCTGTCGCTCCTTCACGGATTGCCAGTCCAATTTCTTGCATTTTTTCGTTGCCTGGATTCTGTTTAGATATCCATTTACTTCTTATTAATCCAAATATAACTGCCAATAGCCCTGACAAAGGTATTAAATAAAATAGGTTTTCCACTATGCCTCTCCTACAGTTTGATTATTATAATTATTCATTGTGAATTCTTCTCCATTATCTAAAAATGATTGCATTGCTTCATTTGCAAAAGATACTACATCTTTAACAAGTGATTGATAACGCTTATTAAATGGTTTTAAAACATACTTCTCTGATGGCCTCCTATAATCTGCTGCTGCAATGCCTACTTTTAACCTTTTGATTTTATCATCTGAAATATGTTTTAGAATAGATTTCATTCCGTTATGGCAGCCGTCACCTCCATCAGTACGAAACCTTATTTCACCCAATGGGAGGTCAACATCATCAAAAATGATTACGAGGTTCTCTTTCTTTAGTTTGTAGAAATTTAAAACCTCATTAATGATAGCACCGCTATTATTCATTCCAGTAGTTGGCTTAATTAACATAAAGCTTGAATCTTTCTTTGCAACAAAATAATTGCCTTTACCAGGTTTGAAATCAATTCCGTACTTTTTAGCAAAGCTATCTAACACCCAATAACCAACATTATGTTTGGTATTATGGTATTTAGTTTCATGGTTTCCTAATCCAAAAAAAATAGTCATTATGATTCATCTCCAGATTCACCTTTATCTACTTCTGAACTTTTATCTTCGGGACTATCTGAAGATTGTTCAGTCTCAGACTCGACTTCATCTGATGAGGCTTCATCTACTGCTACTTCTTCTATCATTTCAACAACTTCTTCTTTTTCTTCTTTAGGCTCTTGAACAGAAATAACAGCTATATCTTCTGCAGTCAAAATTTCTACGTCATCTGGTAAACTAATATCTTTTACAAAAAGATTTGTATTCATTGCCATTTCCGTAACATCAATTTCTAAATACTCTGGGATTTCAGAAGGTTTACATTTCACTGAAACAGAGTTCAACATTTGAACAAGAATTCCCCCAAGTTTTACCCCTTGAGCATCTCCAACGCTTCTCACAGCCACATCTAGAGATATTTTTTCATCTTCCTTTACTTTCTGGAAATCAATATGAATGATATCATCTGTTACTGGATGATATTGGATTTCTTTGACCAATACAAATTGATCTTCATCCCCAACATTAATTTCAAAAATCATTTGACCAGTTTTCAAGGCTTTGTTTAAACTATTTTTTTCAATAGATAAAGGAATTCCTTCAACTCCAGAATGATATACTACCCCAGGTACTTTATTCTGTAACCTGGTTCTTCTAGCTGCTGATGTACCGTTTTCCTTTCTTATATCTACATTTAATTTTTCAAATTTACTCATGTTACTTTCCTAAATAGTTGGCTTACGGATTCACCACTATGAATCCTATTAATTGTTTCTGCAAAAATTCTTGCGGATGAAATAGTTTTTAATTTTTTACAATTTTCTATATGTGACATGTCCACTGTATCTGTTATAAAAATCGAATCAATAATATCATCCGATAACTTGTCAAGTGCATTACTAGATAAAATTCCGTGTGTTGCTGCAACTGTGACAGATAATGCTCCCTTTTCTTCAGCTACATTAACAGCATTAGAAATTGTACCTGCTGTATCAATCATATCATCGACAATTAAAATATGTTGATTCTTCAATTCACCTACAACTGATACTACTTCTGATTTATTATGTGCATTTCTTCTTTTATCAATTAGTGCAAAACTCATGCCAAGCCTTCTCGCATACGATTGACCTAGCTTGCTAGACCCCATATCGGGAATTAACACCGTAAGATTATCTTCTTTCGATAGGTTTTTAAAGTGCTTTTCAAGTTCTGGCATCAAAACAAGACTACCATAAATGTTATCAACTGGTTTAGATGAAAAACCTTGAATTTGAGTTGAATGTAAATCCATTGTCACAATCCTATCCGCCCCAGCTTTAATAAAAATATCCATCATCAATTTTGCAGAAATAGGAACTCTAGGTTCATCTTTTCTGTCCTGCCTGGAATAGCCAAAATATGGCATAATAACATTTATTCTTTGAGCGCTTGCCCTTTTTGCGGCATCGATTAGTAGAGCTAATTCAACAATATTGTCTGAAGGAGGATTTGTTGATTGTACTATAAATACATCATTTCCTCTTAAGTTTTCTTCATATTTTACCCAGATTTCTCCATCTGTAAAACGCCTTATAGATAATTCACCCAAGGACGTGCCACAAAGACTCGCAATTTTTGTTGCGAGTAGCGGATTGCTAGATCCTGCAAATATTTTTTTTACATATTTACCCATAAATTTGTTGGGGAGCAGGGACTCGAACCCCGACTGCCTGGACCAAAACCAGGTGTCCTGCCAATTAGACGACTCCCCAAAATTATATTGGATTTACATAGTAAGTTGAGTATTGGCGACTGAGGAAAGATTGTGCTTGAAGCACATCTTTTTTTGAAGAAAATATTCCAAACACAGTCGAACCCGTACCCGACAAACTGGCATATTTTGCACCTAAATCCAAAATTTTTAATTTAATAGCGCCAATTTCTGGATGTGTTTCAAAAACATACATCTCAAAATCATTTTTAAATAGCTTAGAATCAAAATTATTATTTTTTAATTCTTCTAATAAGTCGGACAAGTTAATGTCCTTATTTTCATTTAACAAATGGTTTTTTAATTGATCAAAAGCATCGTTAGTGCTGATTTTTATTTTTGGGTGAACAAGTAAAATATGCTTAGGAAGTGTTGAACTAATAATCGGAGTAAGCTTTTCTCCCCTTTGTTGACCGAATTGTAATCCTCCTTTAACAAAAAAAGTTGAATCTGAGCTAACCCTTCTTGCAAAATTTACAAGATCATAATCTTTTAAGGATAAATCGAAAAGTTCATTTAATCCTTTCAAGACGGTTGTTCCGTTACTCGATCCACCTCCAAGCCCTGCATTTATGGGTATATTTTTTTTTATTGAAATATTAACATTTGGTATGCTTGGGAATTTAGATTTAATTAAATGAAATGCTTTTGTAGCAAAATTATCTTCTTCTTTTATTTGCTTTATGTTTGTCTTACATGAAAAGTTTTTAGCTTCAATAATATTAATTTCATCAAAAAAATTAACTTCTTGAAAAATAGTTGAAATATTATGGAAGCCATCTTTTCTTTTATTATGAACATGTAAACCAATATTAATTTTAGCTGTAGATTTTAATTCCATTTTTTTAGTGTAATAATTACTTCTGCTCCCCATCCATTCTTCATATCTACAAAGCTTAATCCATTTCTTGTTATTGCTTTAATTGAAATTTTTTCACTTTGTATATTTAAAATTCCTGCTAGTTTTGATGCAATTTTAGGTTTAATTGTAGAAATTTTAGGACTATCTAATACAACGGTTGCATCAATGTTGATAATGCTAATGTTTTTAGGAACTAATAAAAGTATTTTTTTAAGCAGATCAATACTTGATATGTCTTTGAATTCTGGGGTGTTTGGAAAGTGAGTTCCTATATCTCCTAAATTTAGTGCGCCAGATATTGCGTCAATAATTGCATGAGTCAAAACATCTCCATCAGAGTGCGCAATAGATTTTAAATTACAAGGAACCTTAATACCTCCAATAATAACTCCATTCCCATCCTCTAAAGAATGGAAATCTATGCCTATACCATAAAAAATATCTTTTGTTAATAATTTAGAAATCATTGTGAAATCTTCTTTAGAAGTGATTTTTGTGTTTACACTTTTATTTTCATAAATGTCTACATTTATCCCACAATCTTCAACAATAGCTGATTCATCTGTGTATTCATGAATTATTGGTAGTTTTTTTTTGTATATTTCATTCAACACGATACTATCGAAAACTTGAGGAGTTTCTGCAATCCAAAGGTTTTCTCTATCAACAGTGAGCTCTAACTTTTCATCTTTAACAGATTTGACTGTTTCAGTAATTTTTTTTGCCAAGACTGTCGCTTTTCTATGTTCGGAAAATCTATGGAGTTCTAAAATCAATTTTTCATCTATGAGTGGCCTGACTGCATCGTGTATAAATATTTTGCTGTTTTCTTCAGATATTTTGCTAAAAGCATTATAGACTGATTTTGACCTTGAACTTCCACCCTCACATATTATTACACTATTATATTTTGGCGATTGTAATTGCTCATTTATAAGTTTTATTAATTTTTTAGGAACAACTAAAAAAATTGATGAAAAAAGCTCGGTATTTATAAATGCATCAAGCGAGTATAAATATACTGGTTTACTATTAATTTCTTCTACTTGTTTGTAAGAGCCAAACCTACTACCTGATCCAGCTCCTAATATAATAGCATAGTTCTTCATTTTAAGTTATTAACATTGAATCACCATAGCTCAAAAATCTGTAATTTTTCTTTTTTGCTGTAGAGTAAGCATCCTTAATAAACTTGTAACCTCCAAAAGCAGAGGTGAGCATTAATAAGGTGCTCTCTGGTTGATGAAAGTTAGTAATCAACCCATCAACTATTTTAAAATCATGAGGAGGATGAATAAATTTATTTGTCCATCCTTTTTTTGGTGATATTTGAAAACCTGAAACATTCACTGTTTCTAAAGCTCTAACTGTTGATGTACCAACGGCAAAAATTCTTCTTCTTTTTCTTTTGGCTTCATTTATTGCAACTGCCGTACTTGGAGAAACTTCAAAATATTCAGAATCCATATGATGTCTGTTTAAGTCTTCAACTTGTACTGGTTTAAAAGTCCCCAATCCAATATGAAGGGTGATATAATAAATATTCACACCCTTTTTCTTAAGATTTTTAAGTAATTGTGGAGTGAAGTGAAGACCAGCAATCGGTGCTGCCACTGCTCCTCTCTTTTCAGCATAAACAGTTTGATATCTTTCTTTATCGCTGGGTACTATAGGCCTTTCAATGTATGGAGGAAGAGGTGGATGACCAAGATTATCTAGAATATTATCAAAGTTTCCTTTATCAAATTCAAAACGTACAACTCTTCCTCCTGAAACCGTATTATCAATAACATCACAAAATAGGCTTTCAGAAAGAATAAGCTTGTTTCCAATTCTAACTTTTCTTGCTGGTTTTACCAAAACTTCCCATAAACGATCACCAAGCTCTCTTAAAAGAAATATTTCGACTTTAGCATCAGTTCTATCTTTTGTGGCATATAACTTTGCAGGGAAAACTTTAGTATCGTTCAGAATTAGTAAGTCGTTTTTTTTAAAATATTCAGATATATCAGAAAACTTTTTGTGTTTTATTGACTTGTCTTCTCTGTTTAAGACCATCATCTTTGCGCCATCTCTTTTTCGTTTAGGTTTTTGCGCAATAAATTTTTTAGGGAGCTGGTACCTAAAATCGCTTAGCTTATATTTTTTCTTTTTTTCTATCATTATTTTCTCCTCGGCTCTTTATTTCTTTAAACCAAATAGTGCATATGCTTTTTCCGTGGCTATTCTTCCTCTTGAGGTTCTTTCAATAAAGCCCTCCTTAATTAAATAAGGCTCATACACATCTTCAATTGTTTGAATATCCTCATTTATTGATATTGCTAATGATTTACCTCCAGTTGGTCCACCACTATAATTTAAAATTAAGTTTTCTAAAATCTTTCTATCCATGCTTTCTAAGCCATTTTTATCAATACCAATACTATCTAAAGAACTTTTGGCATCTTCAAGACCAACTTCTTTTATTTTTTTTACCTGGGCGAAGTCCCGTACTCTTTTAAGAACCCTATTTGCAATACGTGGTGTACCGCGGGATCTCCCAGAAATTTCTATCAATGCTTCATCATTTATACTGATTTCCAAAATTGATGCTGTTCTTTTTAAAATTTCAAAAATTTCATCTTTTTTATAGAAATCTAATCGAAAAATTGCACCGAATCTATCTCGCATAGGTGTTGAAATATTTCCTAGCCTGGTAGTTGCACCTACTAAAGTGAATGGCTCTAAATCGATCCTTACTGTTCTTGCGTTAGGCCCTGAATCAATTAAAATATCAATTTTAAAATCTTCCATTGCTGAATAAAGGTATTCTTCAACAGATGTATTCACCCTATGAATTTCATCTATAAAAAAAACATCTCTATCTTGTAGATTGGTAAGCATTCCTGATAAATCTCCAGGTATGGTAATAACGGGGCCAGATGTTGACAAAAATCCTTTTTCAAGTTCTTTAGCAATAATATTGGAAAGTGTAGTTTTTCCTAACCCAGGAGGTCCATACAATAAAATGTGATCTAATGCTTCTTCCCTTTGTTTAGCTGCGGTTATATAAGTCTTTAAAGATTCAACAATTTTCTTTTGTCCAATGAAGTCTTCAAAAAGATCTGGTCTTATTTGTTTGTCAAAATTTTTTTCTTCTGTCGAAGACACTACTATTTTATGTTGGTCAGTCACAACATACTAAGATAAAGACGGAATGGTCGTTATCCAAAAAATTATTTTATAACTTTCTTAAGAAATTTACCCGTAATTGAATTTTTATCTCTAGAAATTTCTTCCACCGTACCTTGAGAAACAATTTTTCCTCCGCCTTCTCCTCCCTCCGGCCCAAGATCAATAACCCAGTCTGCACACTTTATGACGTCCAAGTTATGTTCAATAACAATTATTGTATTACCCTGATCAACTAATTTTTGTAAAACAGATAACAACATTTGAATATCATCAACATGTAATCCAGTTGTGGGTTCATCGAGGAAATAAACTGTATTTTTTGTACTTGTTTTAGAAAGCTCTGTCGAAAGCTTAACTCTTTGTGCCTCGCCCCCAGATAATGTTGTTGCTTGCTGACCCAATTTTATATATCCCAAACCTACGTCATTTAGCGTATCTAACCTTTTTTTAATTGGTTGAATATTTTTAAAAAAGTCTCGCGCCTGTTCGACAGACATATTTAATATATCATCAATATTTTTACCTTTATATTCAATTTGAAGGGTTTCTTTGTTGTATCTTTTCCCATTACAATCATCACAGTTTACATAAACATCAGGAAGAAAATTCATTTCTATTTTTATAATTCCAGCCCCTTGACAAGATTCACATCGTCCTCCTTTTACATTAAATGAAAATCTTCCAATTTTATAGCCCCTAAGTTTTGCCTCTCTAGTTTGAGCAAATAAATCTCTTATGTGCGTAAAGATTCCAGTGTATGTTGCTGGATTAGACCTTGGTGTTTTACCTATTGGTTTTTGGTCAATATTAATGACTCTTTCTATTTTATCAGTCCTAACAAGATTTTTAAAGGGAAGCATATCTTTTACACCAAAGTTGACAAGATTAGATAAAGCTGGGTATAAAGTTTGATTGATGAGTGAGCTCTTACCACTTCCTGACACACCTGTAATGGCAATAAATCTTTCGTATGGAAAATTAACGTCAATATTTTTTAAGTTATTTCCAGAAGCTCCAAGAAGTGAAAAATGATCAAATGTGGGAGTTCTGAATGTCGGTAAAGGTATAAATTTTTCTCCAGAAAGATATTTTCCAGTAAGACTTTTTTTGTTTCTAATAATATCCTTTAAATTTCCTGAAAAAACTACTTCGCCACCATTTAAACCTGCTTTTGGGCCCATATCAATAATTTGATCGGCAGATTCAATTGTGTCTAGATCATGTTCAACTACTATAACCGTATTTCCAATTTCTTTTAACGATTTCAATGTAGTTAGCAGTCTATCGTTATCTCTAGGGTGCAACCCAATGGAAGGCTCATCCAAAACATATAAAACTCCAGTAAGTTGGGAACCAACCTGGGAAGCTAGTCTTATTCTTTGTGCCTCACCTCCAGATAAAGTTCGTGATGCTCGATCTAATGTTAAATAGTTCAATCCAACATTAACTAAAAAGCTGAGTCTCTTTTTAATTTCTTTCAAAATACCACCAGCAATATCTTTTTGGCTTTTACTTAGTTCTAATTCTTGAAAAAATTGTAGTATTTCAGAAATATTTTTTGCGCATAGGTCACCAATGTTAGTATCGTTCAACTTTACACTTAAAGATGAATCTTTAAGTCTCTTACCATTACAGCAATCACAAGTTCTTGTGCTCATAAATCCTTCAATCCATCTTCTGATTCCATAAGATTGAGTTTGCTTATATCTGCGCTGTAATTCAGGGATAATACCTTCCCACCTTCCTTTATAGGTTCCTGAAAAATTAGAACTATTATAATCTACGTTGATTCGTTTACCGCTTAAGCCATATAATAAAATTGTTCTAATTTCTTTAGAGAGTTTGTTCCATGGCTTTGAAAATGATAGGTCAAATTCCCTTGCAAGAGCCCTTAACTTGCTTCCATGAAAACCTTTGGGCTGACTGCCTATCGGTTTGATAGCCTCCTGAATCAAAGACTTTTTTGTGTTTGGTACAACAAGATTTGGATCGATTTCTGTAATAAAACCTAAACCATCACATTGTTTGCATGCTCCGTACGGAGAATTAAAAGAAAACATTCGTGGAGTTAGATCTGTCATCATTACATAAGGATGATACGCACATGCAAAATGTTCACTAAATAAATAATCTTCCTTATTATTAATATTAATAATACAAATACCGTTACCCATTTTTAAAGCTAATTCCACAGATTCTAATAATCGGGATTTAATTTGCTTGTCAACCAAGACCCTATCAATCAGTACATCGATATTGTGAGTTTTATTTTTTTCAAGAGAAGGAGGTTTTCTTAAAGAAACTATATTTGAATCTACCCTAGCTCTAATAAATCCCTTTTTCTTTATGTCCTCAAAAACTGATTTATGTTCCCCTTTTCTACCCTGAATCACTGGAGATAAAATATATGCTTTCTCATTTTTATGTAATTTTAAAATTTGATCAACTATTTGTTCAGGTGATTGTCTTGTAATAGGCCTAGAACATTCCCAGCAATGTGGCTGTCCAATACTCGCATATAATAATCTTAAATAGTCGTGGATTTCTGTTATTGTCCCAACTGTTGATCTTGGATTTCTTGATCCTGTTTTTTGCTCTATAGATATTGCTGGCGATAACCCTTCAATTGTATCTACATCAGGTTTTTCCATTAAATCTAAAAACTGTCTTGCATAAGCGGATAAAGATTCCACATAACGTCTTTGTCCTTCAGCATAAATTGTATCAAATGCTAAAGAAGATTTACCGGAACCTGAAGGTCCTGTAATTACAATTAACTTATTCTTGTCAATATCGACAGCAATATCTTTGAGATTATGCTGTCTTGCTCCTCTTATTTGTAGCTTATTTTTCATATTATTTTCAAAAAAATTGACTTATAAGTTACTTAACTCTGGAATTGATTCAAAAAAGGATTTATGTTTTATGAAATAAATAATGAAAAATCTAAAAAACAAATTGTTGATTTCAATGCCAAATATGGTTGATCCCTACTTCGCTAGAAGCGTTATATTCATTTGTGAAGATGATAAAAATGGTACAATGGGAATAATTGTAAACAAACCAATAAGTCAAATGAAAATTATTAATTCTGGAATTAAAAATAAAATATTTGAGGATATTTTAAATGAATCAAAAAAAATTTATTTTGGGGGTCCAGTCAATCTAAACGAGGCATGCATTGTTCGAAAAAATACTGGAGAAGCAGATGATTTTTCAGAAAAAATTGAATTATCTACTGATTTGGGCTTAATACAAAAAATTTTATTTAGTGAAAAAACTCCCAAAAATACAAAACTGATTTTTGGTCATGCTTCTTGGGATAGGGATCAACTTAAACGTGAAATTGAAAGAGGTGATTGGTTAATTCAAAATTATAGCGATTCAATTTTCAATATTCCTCCGAAAAATTTATGGAAAAAATTAATACACATGTTTGGATTGGATAATTATAAGTTTGTAGGCACAAGTGGAATCTCATGATAAAGAATATTAAAAAAATTCAACAAGATATAAAAAAGAAAAGAGCGACAAACGCAACGAATGGAATGCAATTAATAGTAAATGGTTTATTATTATTTAAGAAGGGCATGGGATTATTGATTGTTGAACTTTTTTCAAAAAAATAAATTCTACAAAGAACGGTGTTCTCCACCATCACAAAAAATTGTTGAGCAGTTAACAAAATCAGCTTTATCACTCATCAACAAAGAAACAAGTCCTGCTACATCTTCTGGTAACGTAAGTCTTTTCATTGGGTTTCTCAATTTTGTTTTTTCAATCCACTCCTCCCAATCTTTGGATATTTTTGTTAATGCTCTTGTGGGTGTAATTCCTGCTTGAATCGTGTTAGCTGTAATTCCTCTACTACCAAGCTCCCAACCTATTTGTCTTATAACTGCTTCCATAGATGCTTTAGCAACTCCTACTGGGCCATAACCTTCAATTGCTTTATAACTACCCTCACTTGTAAGGCCAAGAATTCTAGAGCCTTTTTTTAATAAAGACTTATCTAATAAAGCTTGAGTCCAATATATTAAACAATGTGCCATAACATGTTGTGTCATATCCATTTGTCTTTGTCTTACAGGGATCGGTTCGAAAAAATTTGTTGTACTTCCAAAAGCAATGGAATGAATTAAAAGTTTAACCATTCCATCTTTAACCAAATTATTGATGTCATCCATTTTTGATAAGATAACCTCTTTATCTGCAGCATTTTCGTTCCAAAACTTAACCCTAGAACCATTCAGAGAGCTAATTTCTTCTTCAAGTTTAATAGCATCTTTTTTTATAGCGCCTCTGTCAAGATGAAAACCAATAATTCCGTAGCCTTCTGATGCTAATTGCTTGGTTATTGCCGCCCCATGACCTGTTGAACACCCTAAAATTATTGCCCATTTATTTTTCATAAGATTTCAATTTAATAAATACTCATTCAATTAAGTATTATATTCTCACAATGAATTTAAACTGTGGATTTGTCGGACTTCCAAACGTGGGTAAATCAACCCTATTCAATGCTTTAAGTAAAAATAATATTGCTGCCGAAAATTATCCTTTTTGTACTATAGAACCCAATACTGGCATTGTTGAAGTTCCAGATGAAAGACTAAACAATCTAACTAAAATATTTAACCCTAAGAGAAAAATTCATAATACTGTGGAATTTATTGACATAGCGGGCTTAGTAAAAAATGCCCACCAAGGAGAAGGTTTAGGAAATAAATTTTTATCACAGATAAGATCTGTGAATGTAATAATCCAGGTAGTACGCTTTTTTAATGATGAAAATATAACGCATGTAGAGAACAGATTTGATCCTATTGAAGATATGGAAATTATTAATACAGAATTAATATTAGCGGATATAAAAACAGTAGAAAAAAGTTTAGAGAAAAATGTAAAACTTATTAAAGCAAATAAACCAGAAGGTAAATTAGCTGAAGTTATTTTGACTAGCCTTTTAGAACACATGGACAACGGTTTTGCAGCCCGTTCTTTTAAAAGAAATTCAAAGGAGGATCCTGTCATTAAAAATCTATTTCTCTTGACTGATAAGCCAATGATTTATGTGGCTAATATTGGTGAAAGATCCATTGACATTGAACTTTTTGAAGAGGCAGTAAGTATTGCAGATAAAAATAAATCCTCATTAATTAAAATTAATGGAAAGCTTGAGTCTGAAATGGCAGACTTTAATGATGAGGAAAAAAATTTAATGCTTAAAGATTATGGGATAAAAGAAAGTGGGCTTGATACTCTTATTAAAGAGGCATATAAAACTTTGGGTTTAGAGACTTTTTTTACATGCGGAGAAAAAGAAGTTAGAGCTTGGACTATGAAAAAAGGTTCTCAGGCAGTTGAAGCTGCTGGTGAAATTCATACTGATTTCTCAACCAAGTTTATAAAAGCAGAAATTTACTCTTATCAAGATGCAATGAATAATAAAGAAAAAATTAATGAATTAAAAACAATGGGCTTAGTGAAAATGGTTGGAAGAGACTATATTATGCAAGAAGGAGATATTGCGTACTTCATTAAAGGACAATGAACAAAAAAAAACCTAAAATTGGTGTAGTTGGCACAGGTCATCTGGGCAAACATCACGTAAAACACTTATCAAGCCATAAAGGAGTGGATTTTGCTGGGGCTTTTGATACCAATTCAAAATCCCTCAATAATGTTTGTGAAGAGTTTTCAGTTAAAGCTTTGAAAGATATAGATGAGCTTATATCTGTTTGTGATGCTGCTCATATTGTAACGCCAACAAATACTCACTTTGATATTGCCAAAAAATTTTTGGAAAATAGAAAAGATGTTTTAATTGAAAAACCTATGACAAATACAGTTGAAGAAGCTTTATCATTAATACAACTTGCAGAAAAAAATAATTGTATAATACAGGTCGGTCACATTGAAAGATTTAACCCTGTAATTAATGAACTTAAATCTTTAGTTGAGGAACCACATTATATTGAAATTGAAAGATTAGCACCTTTTCAGGCTAGGGGTACTGAAGTGCCTGTAGTACTAGACTTAATGGTTCATGATATAGATTTAATTTTAGAAATGGTAGATAGCCCAATTCAAAACATAGGTGCAAGTGGGGCTAAAATGATGAGTGAAACCATCGATCTCGCCCATGCACATATCAAATTTGAAAATGGTGCAGTTGCCAATTTGAAATCTAGTAGAATTGCTCAAAATTATATCCGAAAAATAAAAACATACCAAAAAAATCTGTATAGCATAACAGATTTGATGATACCTCAAACTGAATTATATGGGCTCGAAAATAATAATAAATTTTCTTCAGACGCCAAAACACAATTGATTAAAACCCAATCCGGAGAAAAAACACTTTATTATGAAAAATTCATACCTAAAAATAATGATGCACTTTTAGAAGAAATTAATGACTTTGTACGATCAATTAATTTAAGATCGAATCCGATAGTAGATGGACAGGCTGGGCTAAATGCACTAAAAATAGCATTAGAGATTGAAAACAAAATTTTTTTAAATGAATAAAGAAAAAATTTTTATTATAGCTGGAGAAGATTCAGGAGATTTACATGGTGCAAAACTTATAGAATCTCTTAAAAAAGAGAATCCCTCTGCAGAGTTTTTTGGAATTGGGGGAAGCAGGATGCAATCAGCTGGCTTATTTCTTACAGAACACATCAAAAACCTTAATGTAATAGGGATTTTTGAAGTAATTAAACATTATCCAAGAATAAAAAAAATTTTTAATAGAACTATTGAAGAAATTAAAAAAATTCGTCCGCATAAAGTTATCTTGATAGATTACCCTGGATTTAACCTAAGATTAGCTAAAAAATTAAAGGCTTTAAATTTTGATATAACATATTTTATTTTACCACAGGTTTGGGCGTGGAAAGAATCTCGAATTAAGGTTCTTAAAGATTCTTGTAATAAACTGATTAGCATAATTCCCTTCGAAAAGTCTTGGTTTGCTAAAAAAGGATTGGATGTTCATTACATTGGTCATCCAATCTCAAACCTAAGTGAACAGAAGTATGATAGAGAAAGATTTTGTATTAAAAACAATATTCCTGAGGAAAATAAAATCATTGTTCTCATGCCTGGGAGTAGAGCAACAGAAATAAGAAAACATTGGCCAGTTTTTGAAAAGACATTAAAGGTTCTTATTTCAAAAAGGAGTGATTTATCTTTTATTTTGCTTGAAGGGGAAAATGTATCGATAGACTCTAATTTAGATTTAATTAAAATTAGAGAAAATCAATATGAGGCCCTTAATTTAGGAGATGCGGCAATTGTATGTTCAGGAACTGCAACTTTAGAAGCTACAATGCTAAAATGTCCAATGATAGTTTGTTACAAGCTTTCGCCGCCAACTTGGTTTTTGGCAAAATTATTATCTAAGGTTAATTATCTATCCCTTACAAACCTAATAGCTGAAGAAGAAGTTGTAAAAGAATTCCTTCAGGGTGATATGAATGAAAAGAATCTTTCTGAAGGTGTTATCTTTTTACTAAAAAAAGAAAATAGAGATAATCTAATTTTAAAATATGATAAACTAATTAGTAAATTAAAAAATAGTAAGAATTCTTACGATTTAGCTGCACAGTATATATATGATTAAAGATTTCATAAAAACTAAGTTGCTCCATTTAATTATATTTATTTCTTATAGGTTTAATAGAACCAAAGTAATAGGTAAAAAAAATATTAAAAACATTGATTCTTTTGTTCTAGTTTCGTGGCATGGAAAGTGTTTGGGGGTAATGGAACATTTCCGACATAAAAATTATCATGTTTTAATCAGCCAAAGTAGTGATGGAAACATAATATCTGATATTTCAAAAAAATTTGGTTATAAAATTTTCAGGGGATCAAGCAATCGTGGAGGAAAAAAAGCTATGGAAAAAATGTATGAATTTTTTGAGTTAAACCCCTTAGGAAAGCTTGTAATTACCCCAGATGGACCTACAGGACCCGAGCATAAAGTCAAACCAGGAGCTTTTTTATTATCAAGACAATCAAAAAGACCGGTTGTTCCAGTAATTGTTGATGTTAAAAATAGTTGGAAATTCAAGAACTGGCATACTTTTCATTTAAGTAAACCTTTTTCAAAAATGCGTGTTGTTTTTGGAAAGCCTTTATACTTTGATAAAGATGAAAATATTGAAGAAGGGACTAAATCAATTGAAAATGCTTTACATAAAATAGATCAAATTGCTACAAAACATGACTATCATTCATAAAAATTATGAATAATAAAATTATAACATCTCTAGTTACAGTATTTTTATTTGTTTTTCCAATACATCTTTTTTTTATAAAAATAAAAAATCTTTTATATGACTTTAAGGTAATTAAACCAGTTAAAATAAGTTCCAAAGTAATAAGCGTTGGAAATGTTTCACTTGGTGGAACAGGTAAAACCCCAATAACAATTTCAATCGCAAACTTCTTACAAAAAAAAGGTTTAAAAGTTGGTATAGTTTCAAGAGGATATGGAAGAAAAAAATCTTCAAACAGTTTTTTAGTTGATAATCAACATTGGACTGAGTGTGGAGACGAGGTTGTTTTATTAAAAAATAATTTACACTCAGAAATTCCCATTTTTGTTTCAAATAATAAAGTTTTTGCAGCAAAAAAATTATCTAAAATGGGTTGTAACATTATAATATTAGATGATGGATTTCAACATAGAAAAATTCATAGGGATATCGATATTGTTCTTATTGGACCACAAAATCAATTAAAAAATAGACAATTGATTTATCCTTACGGTTCATTGAGGGAGCCTCTAAAAAATGTTAAGAGAGCTGATATTACTATTATGACCAAAAAAAATATAGTTAAAAATAAGTCAATTTTAAATTTTGACTATGCTTTAGATCTTGTGATTAAGGATGAAATTTTATCTACGAGTAAAGATAAATTAATTAAAGATTTGTTAAAAAGTTCCGATAATCTTTCTGTTTGCTCAATAGGAGATCCAATCAGTTTTTCGAAAACTCTTGAAAGCTTGAACATTAATATTAAAAAAAGATTAATTTTCCCAGATCATTGGTCATTTTCTTTACAGGATGTGAATAAAATTAATAAACTTGCATCAAAATATGATTTACATAATATCATATGCACAGAAAAGGATTACATAAAGCTTATTGATTTTAAAAAATCACTCAATATCAGCCTTAATTCTATTGTAATAAAACATAATTTATCAAAGGAGTTTGAAGAAGATATTTTATGTCGACTAACATAAAATTTACACCATTGACATTGGATATGTAATAAGCTAAGTTTTTGGACATTTAACACACTAGGAGGATTTAAATGGTAGAATTATTTTTAGAGGGTGGACCATTCATGTGGCCTATTTTGCTCTTACTGCTTGCAGGTTTAGGCCTTGTTGGTGAAAGGTTTTACTCCCTCAATCAATCTCAAGTAGACTCTGACGGTTTTATGAGCTCTTTAAAAGGCGCTTTAAAATCAGGTGGGTCTAAAAAAGCTATGGATGTTTGTGCAGGACATGACGGACCTGTATCAAATATATGTAAGGCTGGTTTATCAAAAGTTGGAAAAGGCCCAGAACAAGTAGAAAAAGCAATTGAAAATGCTGGTTCTCTTGAAATGGCTTTTCTTGAAAAAAATATGGGTTGGCTAACTGCAATTATTGCCATTGCTCCTATGATGGGCTTTACTGGAACAGTTGCTGGTATGATTTTTGCGTTTGACGCAATTGCTGCTGCAAACGATATTTCTCCTGCTGTTGTAGCTGTTGGTATATCTCAGGCGCTTTTAACCACCGCTTTTGGACTGATCGTAGCTATGATCATACAAATTGCTCAAAATTTCTTCTCGTCAATGATTGATGGAATGGTTTTGGATATGGAAGAAAGATCTATTGAAATTACTGATCTGCTAAGAGAATCAAAGTAAAAATGGCTCTTAGAGAAAGAAAAGCTCGAGTAGGTGCTATTCCTGAAGGTGGGATGGCGGATATTGCGTTCTTATTGCTAGTGTTCTTTTTAGTTACGACAACTATTGATATGGATAAAGGTTTGGGAATTATCCTCCCTGCTGAAGGACAAGAACTTGAGATCAATAAAAAGAACATACTTAATTGTTTAATAAGTGCCTCTGGAAATGTACTGTTAGGTGGAGAACCAGTTGAAATGAAAGATATCAGTAGGCGAATTAAAGAAGAAATTCGTGCAAATGACAAGCTTATTATTTCGGTTAAAGCTCATGAAAAAGCAGAATATGATGTTTATGTTGAGGTCTTAGACCAGCTAAAACTTGCTAATGCCACCAGAATATCAATTGCGGAGACGGAATAAATGAAATTTAGAAGAAAATCGGGAGTAGAATCAAAAATATCAACATCCTCCATGCCTGATATTATCTTTATGCTTCTAATCTTTTTTATGGTAACAACAGTTTTAAGAGAGTTTTCTGGTTTACCTGTTTCTTTGCCCCGCGCAGAAAGAATTGAAAAACTGGAGTCCAAAAGACATACTTCAGATATTTGGGTTTCAAAAGATGGCTTAATATCAATTGAAGATAAGCTTTATAACAATGAAGATGTGCGTCATGTTATGTACGAAAAAAGAGCTTCTGATCCTCAGCTAACCGTATCTTTAAAGGCTGATGAATCAGCAAGAATGGAAATTATTTCTGATATCCATAATGAACTTAGAAAAGCTGATGCATTAAAATTGAACTATTCTACCAAGGTTAAGGCACCAAATTGATGGACGAATTAAAAAAACTTTTGTCAAGAATTAATATCTTTTCTGCTATAGTTAACTTTTTTTTAAAAAGGGCAATGCTTCTTGAACAGTCATTAAAGGAAAAATATTCTACTGTGTTGAGAGTTGGTCTTCTGTTTGCGTCTTTTCTTCTATTGTTAGGTTTTTATTCTTTGCAACGTTTTGAAAATAATATTGATATTGAATCAGAAACTCAAATTATCATAGAAAATATTGAAATTCCAGAGACTCAACAATTTGAAACTCCTCCTCCTCCTGCCAGGCCATCTGTTCCTGTAGAATCTGAAGATGATGATCTTGCAGATGATCTTACTATTGAGGAGACAGATTTAGATAACTTTGATGCGTGGGATGCCCCACCACCACCTCCTTCTGGTCCTCAAGTAAAATTTATTCCTTACGACGATCCACCAAGACCGTTATTTCCTATTAAACCTGTCTACCCTGATATAGCACAAGAAGCAGGCATTGAAGGTCAAGTTTTGGTTCAATGTTTTATTGATAAAGCAGGTAGGGTTAAAGAAACTATTGTTTTAAAGGGAATTCCAAATACTGGACTAAATGAAGCAGCTGTTGATGCTTTAAGAAAAACTAGATTTAGGCCAGCTAAGCAGCGTGAAACAAAAGTTGGAGTATGGATTACTATACCAATTAACTTCAAACTTCAAAACTAGTATTCTGAATATTTAACGGTATACTTAAAAGAATTTTTCTTACTGAATCCCATTTCAATGCGATCGCCATTCTTTAGAGTTCCAACTCCTTGAGGAGTGCCTGTAAAAATAATATCTCCTTCTTTAAAGCTAATAATCTCCGATAAGCTTAGAACTATCTTTTCAAAAGAAAATATCATATCGTTTGTACTGCCAATCTGCTTGTCTACATTATTTATTTTTAGAAAAAACTCTTCAGGACATTGTTTTATGAATTCATCATTTACCACTGCTGAACCCTCAAATGATTTAGAAGAAAACCAAGGAAGACCCTCTGATTTCAGTTTTGTTTGCAGCTTTCTGTCAGTTAAATCAAGACCCACAGAATAGCCCCGAATAAACTTTCTTGCTTCTTTGTCAGAATTAGGTTTTCCAGCTCTTCCAATTAAAAGTACTATTTCAACCTCATAATCAATGTCTTTATGTAAAGGAATTTTTATAATTTTTTCTGAATTAACACATGCATTTGATTTTTGAAAAAAAAGTGGTTTTTTGGGTACCTCGTTGTTGAGCTCTTTTGCATGTTCTACAAAATTTCTTCCAACACAATATACATTCTGTATCTTTGGGTCTATACTCATTTTCTACTCTTGAGAAAACTAAAAAGTGAGCTCAAAATGTATTCTTGATTTAGTCGTGCTATGTTTATTTGTCCAATCTCTTTTGGGCACTCCGCAGAACATGCTCCAGTGTTTGTACACGCTCCAAACCCCTCACTGTCCATGGTTGCTACCATCTTTGTTACTCTGTCTTTACCTTCTTCTTTTCCCTGAGGTAAAAGTGATAGGTGTGATACCTTCGCTGAAGTGAATAACATTGCAGATGAATTTTTACAGGCAGCTACACAAGCACCACACCCTATACATGCAGATGAAAGAAATGCTTCATCAGCATTTTCTTTTTCAATAATCGTAGAGTTTGCCTCTGGAGCTTCACCTGTGTTTGTTGAAACATATCCCCCTGATGATATAATCTTGTCAAACGCTTTTCGGTTCACTGACAAATCTTTAATAACTGGAAAAGATTTAGCTCTAAAAGGCTCCAAAATAATATCATCTTCATTATTAAAAGCTCTCATATGAAGCTGACATACTGTTGTAGCTTTTTGTGGACCGTGAGGTCTTCCGTTAATCATAAAACCACACGATCCACATATTCCTTCTCTACAATCATGATCAAATGCAACAGGGTCATTTTTTTCCTTTACAAGTTTTATGTTTAAAATGTCTAGCATTTCCAAAAAAGAAATGTTGGGATCAATATTCTCGAGCCTATAGGTCTTTAATAAACCCTTGTTTTCTCCAGATTTTTGTCTCCATACCTTTAGGTTTATATTCATCTATTTATAGCTTCTCGTTTTGAGTTTTACGTTTTTATATTTCAGCTCCTCTTTGAACAACTTAGGTTGTTCATTTTCTGAATAGTCCCAAGCTGAAACATATTTATATTCAATGTCGTTTCTTTCTGCCTCGTTTTCTTCGGTTTGATATTCCTCTCTAAAATGGGCACCACAAGATTCTTTTCTGTCAAGTGCATCAAAAGCCATTAGCTCAGCAAGCTCGATGAAGTCCTTAATGCGTAGCGCTTTTTCCAACTCTTGATTTATATCCTTTTCACTGCCTGGTATTGATATATTTGACCAAAACTTTTGCTTAATCTTTGGGATTTCTGATAAGGCATGCTTAAGTCCCGCCTCATTCCTCGCCATTCCTATTTCATCCCAAACTACTTTTCCTAACTCTCTATGAATTTCATCCACTGCAAAATTACCATCTATTGACATAAGCTTTGAAATTTCTTTCTTTGTCTTTTCCTCTGCTTCTTTGAACTCAGCCCTATCGGTTATGTCTTTCTTTAAAGGTTTTTCTTTTGCTAAAAAGTCCATTGCAGTATGAGGTACAACAAAGTAACCGTCTGCAAGTCCCTGCATTAAAGCGCTTGCCCCTAGCCTGTTTGCACCATGATCTGAAAAATTACTCTCTCCAATTGAAAACAAACCGTTTATTGTTGTCATGAGGTTGTAGTCAACCCATAATCCGCCCATTGTATAATGAACGGCTGGATATATTTTCATTGGTGTTTGATAGGGGTTTTCATCTGTAATATTTTGATACATATCAAATAGGTTACCATATTTTTCGCGAATGAAATCCTCTCCTTTTTCCTCAATAGCTTTTTGAAAATCTAAATAAACCGCAAAACCTGTTGGCCCAATTCCTCTCCCTTCATCACATACCTCTTTTGCTCTTCTACTTGCGACATCTCTTGGAACGAGGTTACCGAAAGCAGGATAAATTCTCTCCAAATAGTAATCTCTATCTTCTTCAGGTATATCTATAGGTTTTCTTTGCTCATTTTTCTTTTTTGGTACCCATACTCTTCCATCATTTCTTAAACTTTCGCTCATTAATGTAAGTTTCGATTGAAAATCATTTTTAACTGGTATACATGTTGGGTGAATTTGGGTAAAACTTGGATTAGCAAAAAGGGCTCCTTTTCTGTGTGCTCTCCAATTTGCCGTTACATTGCTAGCCATTGCATTTGTTGATAAATAATAAACATTAGAATATCCACCTGTTGCTAATATTACTGTATCAGCACTATGAGTTTTCACTTCACCGCTTATTAAGTCTCTAGTAACAATGCCTTTTGCTTTACCATCAACTACCACAATATCTAACATATCATGTCTTGGGTAAAAAGTAACTTTCTTATTTTCCATTTGCCTGCTTAAAGCTGAATAAGCACCAAGTAAAAGCTGTTGTCCTGTTTGTCCTCTTGCGTAAAAAGTTCTTGAAACCTGAACACCTCCAAACGACCTATTATCTAAAAGTCCACCATATTCTCTTGCAAATGGCACGCCTTGAGCTACACATTGGTCAATAATATTTTTACTTATTTCAGCCAAACGATATACATTATCTTCTCTTGACCTAAAATCGCCCCCTTTTATAGTATCATAAAAAAGCCTCATTACGCTATCACCATCATTTTTGTAGTTTTTAGCTGCATTTATTCCGCCTTGTGCTGCAATACTATGTGCCCTTCTAGGAGATTCGTGAAAGGAAAAAGCGTGGACGTTAAATCCTTTTTCTGCTAATGTGGCTGAGGCAGATGCTCCTGCCAATCCAGTGCCTATGATGATAATTTTGTAATTGTTTGCCTCTTCGGGTGTAAGTGTTTTTAAACTTTCTTTGTAATTTTCCCACTTTGTGTAAAGATCTCCTTCTGGAGCTTTTGAAAATAAGTTGTAGTCTGTCATATTACCCTCACTATAAATCCAAACCAAATTGGTATTGATATAAAACCAAGTGGAATCCAAAACCAAAAAATAGCTGAAATATTATTATATATACTTTCGTATTTTGTACCGACGACCCCAAGAGTTTGCCCTGCCGATGCTATACCGTGTTTTAAGTGGTAGCCTAACAATGCAATGGCTACAATATAAAAAATAGAAACTATTGGACTTCCAAAACCAACTGAGCTTTCGGTGACAACATAATAATAACTCATGCCTTGTAAATCAAAATTAAATTTATACCAAAAAGTAGACCAATGTGTTGCAAGAAATATAAAAACAACACTTCCGGTAAATGCTGCATATTTCGCTGCGCCTGAAGTGTTACCCTTGCTATAAGATGATATAACCTTCTTAGCTTTCCTATTTTTAATCCATAATAGAATTCCGCTGTATGCATGGCTCATAACGAATAGAACCAAAAAGAATTCTGCTATTCTTATTAAGAAACCAAGCTTATGTAGTTTTTCAACGTACGAATTGAAAGCTGCTTCTCCAACAAAAAGAAAAAGGTTTCCAAACAGGTGAAAGGCCATGAAAAGGGCCAAAGATAGCCCAGTGATAGCCATAAGGATTTTTCTACCAACAGATGACGTTAATATAGTTATCAAGTTTTGCATTATACTTTTTTGATACCAATTTTATAACGCAATCATTTAAATATAAAGATAAATTACTGATCGTTTTTCTTAATCTAATACAACAAATTAAAAAATTTTAAAAAGAAAATTCATTTAGTTTTGGTACTTGTGTTTTTAGCTCTGAAAGGTTTCCTTTATATGTTTTTTTATTGAAGACTACAGTCCACTCACCAGAGGGCTTCCCATCTGTAAATGTTCCTTCAACTATTGGATTCTGCCTTGGTGCAACATAACGCCACTTCCCAGATTTTAAATCATTTGCGTAATTGCCCTTGCCAAAAAATCTCGATCCAAAATCAATGTCCGGTCCTTCAATCCACTCACCATCTTTAATTCCATTTTTGTAAGTTCCCTCAGCAATTCTCCTCCCATTTTTTGCAAACAGAGACCACAACCCTACTTTTTCTCCAAATTGATATGCTCCGGTTTGTGAACGCTCTAAAGATCCATCTTTGCTTGTAAAATATTCTTCCCAATCTCCTGATTTGACACCATTATTAAAAGATCCAACACCTCTTGTTTCAGCATATGGTGATAGATTATTAAATTTACCGTTTAATATACCGTTGTCATAATTCTCTTCCCAGCCTTTATCTTCTCCATTTTCATACCATATCCATTTGTTTACTTTTTTACCAGAAATATATTCACCCTCACTTACTAAAACCTCTTGAGCGTCCCAACTTTTCCAAAGTCCATGTCTTTTCCAATTCTCATAATCTCCTGCCCTAACTACAACCAAGGTGTTTGGATCCCACTCTCTCCACCTTCCCGCTCCTTCCTCAAAAACAATTTCTCCTGTTTTTCTTAACCTGTTCTCGCTATCCCTACTCCACTGAGTCCACGTTCCTACGGGATTTCCATTTTCATAGTTTATGTATTCAAGCCTTTTGTTATTCTCCATTGGTCCTGGAAAAACATATGTAATTTGTTCTCCATCTGGTACGCCCTTTATATATCCTGCTTTCTTTCTTGTTCCATTATTATAATCTATTTCAATCCAAGGGCCGTCCTTAATACCTTTCTTATATGTTCCAAGCTTTTCACCGTATTTATCAATCACGTCTCCTGAAAATAGCTTCTCTGTGTTAGCTACATATGCAAGATTATCTTCACCTATTTTTATTTCATCTTCATAAATCTCTCCCGAGCATGAAATCATTAACAGTGTCATAAATAATATAAATGTTTTTTTCACAGTCACTCCTTAAATTGTTTTTGCCTGAAAAGGTTGTTTTTTTTTTCAATTAAAATGTATTCAAAATGAACAATAAACAAAAAATATATTTTTTTTCGCAACTTCAAACAGATGGAGACCAAAATATGGTGGATGTTTTGGGTGGAAAGGGTGCTAACATTGCTGAAATGTGTAAGCTTGGCCTTCCTGTTCCTCCTGGATTTACCCTAGCAACCAGTCTTTGTACAGAATATTTAAAAAACAAATCTCTATCTGTTGGTTTAAAAAATAATATTAAAAAAAATATTTTAAAGACAGAAAGAATCCTTGGAAAAACTTTTGGTGGTGAAAGGCCGTTATTATTATCTGTTCGTTCAGGTGCGCCAGTTTCTATGCCGGGAATGATGGAAACAATTTTAAATATTGGGTTAACATCTGAAACCATTCCGCATATGGTGAAAGCTACTGGTAATAAATGTTTCGTTTATGATAGCTATCGTAGACTAATAATGATGTATGCTGATGTTGTTATGGAAAAAGCTCTTAATTTAAACAGGTCTAGTCGACCAATTCGTGGGTTAATGGAGGATATTTTAACTGAAACTAAAAACAAAAATGGCTACAAAAATGATTCAGATATGCGCGCTGAAGATTGGGAGCGCATTTCGAATCTGTATTTGGCGTTGGTAAATGAAAAAATGGGTTGTCCTTTCCCAGACAACCATCTCGATCAACTCTTTGGTGCAATTGAAGCTGTTTTTGAAAGCTGGAACGGTAAAAGGGCTAAAGAATATAGGTCTTTTGAAAAAATTAGCTCCTCCATGGGCACAGCTGTAAATGTTCAGGCAATGGTTTTTGGAAACATGGGCAAAAATTGTGGTACTGGCGTTGCTTTTACCAGAAACCCATCAACTGGTGAAAATGTTTTTTTTGGTGAATGGTTGCCAGACGCCCAGGGAGAAGATGTTGTTGCAGGCATTAGAACTCCTCACCCAATTGTAGATAAAAAAAATACAAAAAAATCATTGGCTATGTCTATGCCAGAAGCTTACAAAGAGCTTAGTGATATTAGAGAAAGATTAGAAAGCCATTATGATGATATGCAAGATATTGAATTTACGATTCAGGAAAAAAAGCTTTGGATGTTACAAACGAGGACGGGTAAGAGAACGGGCACCGCAGCAATAAAAATTGCTACTGATATGGTTAAAGAGCGTCTTATTTCTAAAGAGATGGCAATAGGAAGAGTTCGTCCTATCCAAATATATGAAAGTCTATTAAAAAATATAGAGCCCACGGAGATTTTAAAAAATGAAATCATTGGCTCCGGTCTTCCTGCAGGACCAGGAGCATCTACCGGTGTTGTTGTTTTCAGTGCAGAAAAAGCTGAAAAGATTGGCAAATCTGGAAAAAAAGTAATACTTGTGCGAGAAGAGACATCTCCAGAAGACATTAATGGTATGCATTATTCTGAGGGAATTCTCACATCTCGCGGTGGACTAACCAGCCACGCTGCTCTGGTAGCAAGGGGTTGGGGGAAAAGCTGTATTGTGGGTTGCCAAGACTTATCAATAAGCAAAAACTTGAACTCAGCTAAAATTGGTAGTAAAAAAATAAAGGAGGGGGACTTACTTACTCTTAATGGATCAAGCGGTGATATCTATTTGGGGTCGTTAAAACTTTTTCAAAATCCTATTAAAGAATCAGGGCCACTCAGTTTGTTGTTAACCTGGGCAGATAAAATAAGGAAATTAAAAATAAGAACGAACGCTGATACTCCAGAAGACTGTGAAAAGGCTTTGAGCTTTGGTGCAGAAGGTGTTGGTTTATGTCGAACAGAACATATGTTTTTTGATGAAAAGAGGGTACATGAGTTTAGAAAAATGATTTTGGCAAAAAATAAAGACAATCGTAAGCAGTATTTAAGAAACCTTCTCCCATTTCAAATCAAAGACTTTTATGGGATTTTCAAAAAAATGGATGGTTTTCCTGTAACTGTTAGGCTTTTAGATCCTCCTCTTCATGAATTTATTAATATTCAAAAAAAGGAAGTTGAAAACCTCGCCAATGATATGGGTATGTCTGTGAGGTCCGTTCATGAAAGGATTGATTCTTTAAAAGAAGCAAACCCTATGCTTGGTCATCGCGGTTGCCGTCTTGGTATATCATATCCAGAAATAACGGCGATGCAAGCCCAGGCAATTATTGGTGCAGCAGAAAAATTAAAAAAAGAGGGTGGAAATCCAGTAATAGAAATTATGATTCCCCTTGTATCAAGCTTAAAAGAGTTCATTAACCAAAAAGACATTGTAGCTGGTGAGTATAAAAAAATAAAAAATCGTAGTGGTCTTAGTGTTAATCTTAAGATTGGTACAATGATTGAGGTGCCTAGAGCGTGCCTCGTTGCTGAAAGCATTGCCAATGAGGCTGACTTTTTTAGTTTTGGAACGAACGATCTTACTCAAACTACATACGGCTTCAGCAGAGATGATACTGGTACATTTTTCCCTCACTACTTTGATGATAAAATTTTGTTTTTTGACCCATTTGAACAAATTGATCGCTCTGGGGTAGGTAAGCTAATGAACCTTGCCGTAAAGGATGCTCGTGCTACAAAAAATAAAATCTCTATTGGTATTTGCGGAGAACATGGTGGTGATCCAAATAGCATTGAGTTTTGTAAAATCTTGGGCCTTGATTATGTCAGTTGTTCTCCTTATCGTGTACCTATAGCGCGCCTTGCGGCGGCACAAGTTGAACTATGAACAAAAAATATAAAATTGTTATTTTTGGTGCTACAGGTTTCACTGGAGAGCTTTGTGCCAAGTTTATGTCACAAAGGTATTCTGATGTTCCTATTGCAATTGCTGGAAGGAATGTCGAAAAGCTAGAGAAAATTAAAAAAACTCATAATCTACCTTTTTCCATCGTAGTTGCAGAAGCGTTTGACATTGATGCTCTTAATTCAATGTGCAGAGATACAGAGGTTGTTCTTTCCACAGTTGGTCCTTACCACAAATATGGATCTGATCTTCTAGAAGCTTGTATTAAAAACGGATGTCACTACGTTGACATAACCGGTGAAAGCTTTTGGATTAAAGACATGATTGAAAAGCACCATGAGGAGGCTAAAAACAAAGGTCTTAGAATTGTCAATGCTTGTGGTTTTGACTCTGCGCCCTCTGATATAGGATCATTTTATGCTGTAAATCAAGTTGTTGGAGAAGTTAAGAGTATTCAGTGTTTTCAGGCGTGGAAGGGCGAAGCTTCAGGTGGGACAATAGAAACAATGTTTTCTTCTATGGATGCAAAGCTAGCTAGGGGAGGTCTAGGAAAGTTTTCTTTAAACCCAAAAAACTCCCTTTCAGAAAATCAAAAGAAAAATACAAATGACAAAATAAAAATTCAGAAAATACCGCATCTTGGTGGCTGGACAGGGCCTTTCGTAATGGCCCTACCAAATACAAGAGTTGTAAGAAGATCAGCTGCCTTATCAAAAACTATTGGAAAATATTATGGAGATGATTTTGTTTATTCTGAGGGTGCGTATTATTCAAAAAAAAGAGCTGCACAAAAAGTGTCATTTATGACAATGGTTCTTGGTCTGGTGATCGTTTCTCCTTTGCGTAAATTGTTGAGAGGATTTTTCAGAAAACCTGGTGAAGGCCCTTCTCAAAAAGCAATGGATTCTGGTTTCTTTAAAAGCAGATTTTTGGTGGAGACCAAGGATGGGTTTCGTGCATTTTCTATGTCTTCAAGCGGTGATCCTGGCTATAAAATGACATCAAGGATGGCGTGCGAAAGTGCTTTGTGTTTGGCTATTGAAGATCCAGCCACCCTTCCGGGTGGTATAGGGTTTGGTGGTCTGTTAACTCCATCTACTGGCTTAGGTAATATTCTCGTAAAAAGATTAAAAAACATTGATGTTACTTTTGAAGAAATTCCCCTTATTGATTAAAGCCAAAAAATTGTTACCCCTGCATTTCTGCTATTAAAATCTTTATCCTGTTTGTTGGAAAGTTCCGATCTCATGCTTACCGCATCTTTATTAAACGCATTATAGTCCTCTCCAGGAATTACAGCTCTAAATCTTCCTTCTTGATTTTTTGCCCAAGACCTTACTTTTTCTGCAATACTTCCTGAGCCTAAGCCATGGATTACTTTCACAGCCACAACGCCCTCTTCTTTTGCAGTGCTTATTGCAACCTCTAAAAGAATAATAGCTTCAGATGAAGACTGACCTGCATGCGCTATGTCAACTGTTTTTATCATACCAAAAATTACATAAAAATTTATTCGTCGTAACATGCTATAATAAAATTTCATATATTTCTTGTTATGCAAGCCATTAATAATGTTTTTAAAGCGCAACAAGCAAAAAGTCTTTCCTTAAGGAATAGCTCTGCAAAGGAAAGAAAGTCTAAACTAAAACTTCTTCTGAAAAATTTTTTACAAATGGAAGAAGAGATTCTTTTCGCCCTATCTGATGACCTTGGTAAATCCAAAACTGAGGCCATGCTTGCAGAAATTTATGGCGTTAAAGCAGAAGCAAATTTTGCAATAAAAAATATTAACGGCTGGATGAAGACAAAAAGGGTTGCAAGCCCCGTTGCTATATCGTTTAGCAAAAGCTGGGTAAAGCCAGAACCCAAAGGAAATATTTTAATAATTTCTCCATGGAATTACCCAATTATGCTTTGCCTGAACCCTCTTATTGCTGCAATATCATCTGGAAATACTGCCATAATAAAACCATCAGAGCTTACACCAGCATCTGGTGAGCTTTTGAAAAAATTAATTGAAAAAACTTTTTCTCCAGATGAGGTTTCAGTGTTCTTGGGAGAAAAGGATGTTGCGCAAAAGTTATTAGATCTCCCCTTTAATCACATTATGTTTACTGGCAGTCCACAAGTTGGAAAGTTGGTTATGGAGGCCGCCTCAAAACATCTCGCAGGTTTAACGCTTGAATTGGGTGGCAAATCTCCTGTGATTGTTGACAAACATGCAAATATAAAAGATGCTGCATGGAAAATTTCTTTTTATAAGTTTGCAAATGCCGGACAAACATGCACCGCCCCTGACTATATTCTGTGCGACGAAACTGTTCACGCCGATTTAGTTTCTGCTTTACAAAAAAATATGATGGAGTTCTTTTCTGGGGGTATAGATGCAGCTAAAAAAGATTATTGTTCTATTGCTAACGAACATCATTTCAACCGGCTGCAAGATGCTCTTAAAAACTCTGTTTCTGCTGGAGCGGAAATTGCATATGGTGGCGAAACAAGTCAAAGCGGCTTATACCTTTCTCCAGCTATTTTAACAGGCGTAAGCTATGAAAATCCAATCATGCAGGAAGAGATTTTTGGACCCATTCTTCCCGTTGTAAAGGTAAAAAATCTTGAAGAGTCTATTGATTATGTGAACAATAAAGAAAAGCCGTTAGCCCTATACCTTTTCAGCAAAAAATCTTCCGTTCATAAAAAAGTTTTACATGACACCTCAAGCGGTGGGATGGTAATTAACGATTGTGTTATACACCACATGAATCCAAACCTGCCTTTTGGTGGAGTAAATAACAGTGGGGTTGGAAGCTACCATGGTAAGTTTGGCTTTGATGCTTTCTCACACCAAAAAGCTGTTTTAAAAAGCAGCTCTCTGTCACCCTTTCAAATAATGCTGCCACCGTATACCAAAACCAAAGAAGTCTTGGCTAATCTAATAAAAAAATATTTTTAGCTATTTCATTTCTTAAATCTATTACAATGTTTGCATACTTGTCTGATCTGTTATATGTCCTTATGGCGCGCCAAGCTTTAGATTTGTGGGAAAAATTAAAGTCATTTTTCGGGTATCCATTTTCGGTAAGATAAAACGCAATACTTCCTATTACGTCCTCCCAGCTAAAGGGGTCCTTTTTCCCATCCTTATCATAGTCAATTGATAGTTTATTAAAACTAGAGGGTATAAATTGGCCATACCCAAATGCGCCCGCGTATGATCCCTCAAGTGAAAAAGGATCAATGTCGTTTTCTGAACAAAAAATTAAAAACTCTGCTATTTCTTTAGTTGCCCAACTTGACCTTTTAGGCATTTTTACTGCCTGTGTATACAAAGAATTAATTACTGAAAACTCTGTAGTTTTTAATCCGTAGTTTGTTTCGACGCCAATAATTGCAACCAATACTATCGGGTCTATTTCAAAATCTCTTGCTACTTTTGAGATTAGTTTTTTGTTCTTTTTATAAAAACTTATTCCACCAGCAATTCTTTGTTCATTAAAAAACATCTTTCTGTACTGTTCATATGTTTTCATTTTTTCTGGCTTGTTTTTAAACCTATCAATCACACCCACGTCTATTTGCAACCTTCTGTCTTCAAGTGTTTTTAGTATGTATTCTGTTGATGGGTTTTTTTGATTTTTTGTATAAGAAACAACCTTTTTGATTATCTGTTCTTTGTCTGCTCCAAATACAGTGGTTGTATAAAATATAATGCTTAGTTTAACTATAAGGTTTATCTTCACCTGTATGGTCCTTTTTTCAAAAAATAAATATGTTCTTTTATTTACTGCTCTTCTTGCTGTTAGCTCTTCAGCTTGGGTTGTAAGATTTTTGCCAGAGCTTTCTGCTACAACAATAGCTTTCTGGAGAATGTTTCTAGCAAGTCTCATGGCTTTCATTATATCTTACAAAACTATTTTTACTTTTGTTCCTAATAAAAAAATATTCGTCGCTGGCTTATTTCTAGGTTTTCATTTTGCTCTCTTTTTTAGAAGCGTTCAGCTTACCTCTATAGCTGAAGCTGCACTTTTAGGGACAATAGCTCCTGTTTTTACTGAAGCCTACTCTATCTTTTTTCAAGGCAAGAAATTTTCATACAAAATTTTTCTTGGGTTATTTTTTGCTGTTTTAGGTGCTTATATCTTAATTAGCCAAAGTAGCTTTAGTAATACTAGCTCCACAGGAAACATTTTAGCTGTCTTTTGCTCTATTGCTATGGCGGTTGTTTTAATTGTTGGAAAAAAAGTTAGAAAAAAAGTCGGCCTTTTAGAATATTCGAGGTGGGTCTTTTTTTATGCTGCTGTTTGTCTTTTTTCTATATCTATAGTTCAGGGTGTTAGCGTACTTAGTTTTAGTATAAATGATTTTGGCTGGTTTGTCTTTTTGGCCGCTGTACCAACAATGATTGGGCATAACATTTTCTATTTCCTTGTTAAAACTTTAAGCGCAACAACCGTTGCCGCAGTACCTCTTGGTGAGCCTGTAATTTCATCTATTGGGGCATATTTCCTGTTTGGAGAGCCGGTGGGCATAAGTGTTTTTTTTGGAGGAGCTATTACCTTAATTGGTGTTTATATTATTATAAGAAATGATGTGGAATCTTAATTTTTCGATTTGACAAAGTTAATTAAAATTCTAGATAGTTCTTTAGGTTTTGTCCATTGATAAAAATGTCCGCCGCCAATGTATGGCGCTTTTGATACCTTTGGACACATTTTTAAAACATCTTTTTCCATAGTATTTGTTATGGGGTCGTTTCCAGCAAACACGCTTAAAAAGGGTTTGTTCCAAGATTTGAAGAAATCTCTTGCTTTTTTTTGAGCTGATAAAGAGCGATCTGGTATAATTGGAACTTGCATCGGCATAGACCTCACTCCCATTTTATACTCTATGCCTGGAAATGGTGCATCAAACGCTTTGGCTATTTCTGGTTTAAATGGAAAAAGTCTTTCCACTCCCATTTGCACAAAAAAGTAGTAGGCAATATTATTGAAATTTTTCCTTCCTCCTCCAATCATACTCATCAACAGACCAACCGGTAAATCTTTTGTGTCCCAACAATACTTTTGCCAATACATGAATTTTAAAACTTGGTGTGCTGTTGGTTTGCCTTTCATTGCTCTTAAATTTTTATATATATCAGAAAGGGTTATTTTTTTACTGCTTTTAATAAATCCCTCTCTTTCTTTTAAGACCTCCTTCGGAACTTTGGGGTTATAGGGAAGTCCGGTGTTTCCAACAGCAACTTTATTAAACCTGTCTGGCTCTTGTGAAACAACCCTCAAACCTATTAACCCGCCCCAGTCCTGTCCAAAAAATGTTAAATCCTCTAACTCATTTTCTTTCAACCATTTAACCATCCAGTCCACTTGTCTTTGATAGCTATAATCCTCTCTTTTAGAAGGCTTATCTGACTTACCGTAACCTGGAAGATCTGGACAAATAATTCTTACCTTTCGTTCTAAAAAAAATGGGATCATTTTTGTATATAAATAGCTCCATGCGGGTTGTCCATGAAAACAAACAATGGCTGGTCCTTTTTTTGGGCCTTCATCAATGTGGTGAATTCTTAGGTTGTCTCCTTCTTTTGTTTTGATAGTTGTGTAGTTTGCTTTGTAGGGATAATTTTTGAGGCCACTAAAGCATTTTTCAGGTGTTCTTAATACTTTCATTTTATTTTTACTTTAAACTGCCATGGGAGCTTTTATGCTGTCCATGGGGTTGTAGTTTAACAGCTTGTAATCTTCGGGTTTTGAATTAAGGACCTCTTCTATTGATTTGAAGTTAGGTATTTCGAGTCTTGGGGCTTTCAAGGGGCTCCTTTTTATTTGTTCTTTAACCTGTTCTAGGTGGTTATTATAGATATGGCAATCTCCGCCAGTCCATATGAACTCTCCAGGATTAAGATCTAAAACATTTGAAAGAATGCATAAGAGCAAGCTATATGAAGCTATATTAAACGGCACTCCCAAAAACATATCTGCGCTTCTTTGATATAGCTGGCAACTTAATTCTGTGTCCTGTACATGAAACTGAAACATTGTGTGGCATGGCGGCAAGGCCATTTCGTCAACCTTATCTACGTTCCACGCACTTACTATATGCCTCCTACTGCTGGGATCGTTTTTAAGGTCAAAAATTATTTTTTTAATCTGGTCTATTCCTCCAACATCCTTTCCCCATGACCTCCACTGCTTTCCATAAACCGGTCCCAACTCTTTTTTTGTTTCGTTGTTTAAGTATCCCAGCTCAACCCCTTGCTTGTTAGCATTGGCTGTCCAAATAGTTTTTTTTTCTATTATTTCTTTTCTTGGTTTTCCAAAGTGTATTTCTGCCAGCCTTCTTTCATCCGTACTTCCCTAAAGAAACCAAAGTAGTTCGCTTACAACACTTTTCCAGGCTAACTTCTTTGTTGTTACAGCAGGAAAGCTGTTCCTGAGGCTAAAGCGCATCTGGTAACCAAAAACACCTTTTGTGCCTACGCCCGTTCTGTCGTCTCTTTGCTTTCCATTTTCTAGAATGTGCTCAAGCGCTTTAATATATTGTTTCATTTAATTTTTTTCCAAATTTGAAACTCTACACTTTCGTGTTTTTCTGACCATGTTTTTTCAAAGAGACTTTCTATCGTTTTTAAAGACAAAAAACCATCACAACTATATTCTCCCGGTATTCTGCTTAAGTAGAATTCTTCAATTGAATCCAGTGTTTGTTCAATTATATTAGGTCCGCCAATAACCCAGATAATTTTGTTTGGGTGCTCTTCTTTAAGTTTATTGAGTTCAACATCAAGATCTCCACAAACATACCTATCTGCGCCTGGATGTTCTTGCTCTTTCGTTGTGGCCAAAACATTTATTCTGTTTGGTAGTGGCCATGGCATCAGTGGATCTGTCCATGTTTTTGAACCCATTACAACAACGTTGTTTGTGGTGTTTCTTTTAAACCACCCAAGATCCTTTGTATTTTTTGGCCAAGGTATTGTTCCATCCTTGCTAACACCACCCATATTATCACAAGCCAAAATTGCCTTAATCACTTGGGTCTAATTATCCTCTATTGGTTTTCCGTCTTTATCAATCGTTCCTGCCGCTACTTGATATAGCTTATCATAACTTATATATTTTGCTATGGCGCTATTGGCCTGTTCTAGCGTGACAGCTTTAACCATGTTTGGATAGTTGTCAAGATATGTTAAGTCATTGTGCACTACCGCTGCACTTAAAATACTTCCCGCCAAACCTCCGGTTGTATCAAAACTAACCTGAAACCCTCCAACGAGTGTGGATTTTGTAACATCAAGTTCTTTTTGAGTTATTCCTTCTTTTGCCCACTTTTTTATTTCTCTTAGGGTTGAGCTTTCTCCCTTAGAAAGAAGTTTTGGTGAAAAGGTACCGCCAACCATCCAATAGCCATCGTTACTGTTTCCAAATCCGCTTAGCGCAGAGTTTATACCATACGTTAACCCCTCTTTTACCCTAACGGTTTGCATAAGTCTGGCAGAAAAGTTTCCACCAAGTGTATGCGTTGCCAAATAAAGAGGAAGGTAATCAGGGTGATATCTATCGATTCCGAGTGGTGTGCCAACAACAAAGTCTGTGCTTGTTTTATCTTGCATTGTTACATAAACCTTGTTTGAAACCTTGTTTCCAACCTTCTCTTCTTCTTTGTTTTTGAGAGGAGACTGCTTCCAGTTACTAAAGTTTTCTTTGATTAAATTTTCCAACTTTGCATGATCAACGTCACCAACAACAACAAGAACCATTGAACCCAGCCCATAGTTTTCTTGGTGGTATTTTTTCAAATCTTGGGATGTTAATTTTTTTATTTGTTCTATTGCTTTGTCTGGATTGGTCGGTGAGTTTTGATGACCGGGGCCATAAAAAGCTTCTAACATGTTGTTCATTGCATTGCCCCTTGTGCTGTCTTTAGACCTTTTATATGCAGCTACCTGCCTTTTTTTAGATTTTTCTAACTCCTCTTCTGCAAATAGGGGGTTTTGTAGTTGGTCGGCTAAGAGATTCATGACCATTTTTGTATCTTCTGATAAAAATTTGCCACTAAACCCCACCCTTGCTTGACCATTAAAAAAACTTAGGCGCGCTCCGGCTGATTCAAGTTTTTCGCTTATATCAAACTTTGACATGTTTGTTGTTCCTTGATCTAACATGGCAGCAACCATGTCTGCTGTTCTGCTGTTTTTTGTGGAAAAAATATCTCCACCCAACATGCTTCCCCTCATGGTTACAACTCCAGTTCCGCGCTTAAGGGTTAGTAGTCTTATTCCTTTTACGGGTTCGGTGTCAACTATTTTTGAGGATAAAACCTCTTCTTCTATGGAAAAGTTTTTTATCTTCATTTTTTTTAGTTCTTTCGAACTTGTTGCTACCTTTTTAGCTTGACTACCTGATCCAAGGGGGATGAAATACCCAACAGTACTTAAGTCTTCTAAAAAGTATTTATTTACTATTCTTTTTATATCTTCTTTTGTTACTGCAGAAATTTTCTCTCCATATGTTGTGTATAGCGTCCAGTCCCCGCTGGCTATTGCTTCATTTAACCCGCTGGCTATTGCATAGCTTCCATCCTGCGAAAACTTCATTGAAGCAATAAGTTGTGATTGTGCTTTTTTTACCTCTTCGGTGGTCACACCATTTTTCTTGATCTTTTCATATTCTTCAATAATTGCAGCTTCCACAGTTTTGTGGTCTACTTCAGGAGAAAGATTTGCATAAACAGTAAACAAGCCTGGGTCTCGGAAGAGTGAGTCCCAAATGTAAACGCTTGTGGTTAATCCCTTGTCTGTTATGTTTTTATAAAATCTGCTGTTTTTTCCTGATGAAAGTATTGATGAGAGAACCATAAACGCTGCAGCATCTGGGTCGGTCGCAGACGGTGTCTTATGCGCAACACCAACAACCCCCTGTTGCCCTGCTCTCTTAAGTGTGACAGTTCTAATTCCTTCTTGTTCTGGTTCTGTAGTATATACTTCCGGTATAGGTTTTGTGCTCTTTCTTATTTTTCCAAAGTGTTTTTTAATCATTGCTAAGACGCTTGCCTCAGAAAAGTCTCCTATAGCAATCGCGGTGGCGTTATTTGGCCAATAAAAGGTATCATAAAACTCTCTTAGTCTTTCTATGGAAACGTTTTCAATATCTGCTTTCCACCCTATTGTTGAATGATGATATGGGTGGGCTTGGTATGCTGTTGCCCAAATATTTTCGTCTAATACTCCTGAGGGGCTGTTTTGGCCCCTTTCAAATTCATTTCGCACAACCGTCATTTCAGACTGTCTATCTTCCTCTTTTATGTAAGCGTTTCTCATTCTGTCGGCTTCAATTTCAATGAGGGTTTCAAGGTGTTCGCTTGGCAATACAGCAAAATAATTTGTTCTGTCTAGCCATGTTGTTGCGTTCATTCTTGCGCCCAACGATTGAAGGGTTTGAAAAACTGAATTGCCCTTTTTTGTATTAAACTTTCTAGACCCTTTAAACATTAAGTGTTCTAGCAGGTGTGTGGAGCCTGTATATCCTATTGCCTCGTTTCTGGACCCTACCTCGTAAGTCACCATAAATGTAGCTACCGGCGCTGTGTTGTCCTGTTTCAGCAAAACTCTTAAGCCGTTTGATGTCATGTTGTATTCTTTGATACCCCCAGACTCTTTAATAAATTCAAATCCATAAAACTTTTCTTGTGCCATGGCTGCTCCCATAAATAATAAGGTTAAAATTAATTTTTTCATTTTTTCTCCTTTAAGGTTTAACTATTTCCATGGAATAAACCGGGAAACGTTGGACATGTAATCTATATATTCTTGTCCAAATATGCCAACAAGGTATTGCTCTTCTTTTATAATTATTTTTGACCAAAACATATATTGTATCGGAATCAAAAAAATGATTAAAAAAGACCCCCACCACAAAGAAAACAAAATATTAAGGTGAAAAATTATGGTTGTGTATATTGGGTGGCGTATAACTGCGTACACCCCCTCTCTGGCAAGAATCTTTCCTCTGTTTCTTGGTGGGAGGCTGAACAACACCCAAAACAAAATAAAGATTGCTTCTCCCAAGATCAAAACAAATAAAGTATAAAACCAGGGCGAGCTCAACTCATAGGTTTTCATATTAAGAAATAACTCGACCTCATGGACTGTATATATTAAAAAAACAGAAAATATAAGGCCGGGTGGTCCTACATTCCAAAGCCTGTCATAATGCTTTGGATTTAACCAGTTTTTTAAATCTAACACTTAGCCCCTTGGTCCAAATATAGCTGTCCCTATTCTCACCGCTGTTGACCCTCTTTTTATCGCTATCTTAAAGTCTCCGCTCATTCCCATTGAAAGAGTTGTCATTTTTGTTTTCAGGTCTTTGTTTATTTCATCAAACAAGTTTTTTGTGATTATAAAAGCCTGATCGATTTTTTTTTGTTGTTGTGTGTTGGGGCCCATTGTCATTAGACCCTCTATAATCAAACCTTCGTTTTTGAAGCAGTCTATTATTGTTTTTTTGTCTTTAGGATCAAAGCCCGCTTTTGTTGTTTCCCCGCCGCTATTTACCTGGAGGAGTACTCTTTGTTTTATATTTTTTCTTTGGGCGGCTTCTGATATTTTTCTTGCCAGCCTGGGCGTGCCAACAGAGTCTATAACGTCAAAAAGTTTTATTGCTTTGTTAATCTTGTTTGTTTGAAGTCTTCCTATCAGCCTTTTTTCTACGAGGTTTAAGTTACTAATTTGAGAGAACTTTTCTTCCGCCTCTTGAACCCTGTTCTCACCTAAAAAGCGGGCGCCCGCACTTATTGCTTCTTCTACTTCTTTTGGGGATCTTGTTTTGGTTACAACAACTATGCTTACATTTTGTTGTTTTGGAAGGCTATTCTGTATTGCCTTTAGGTTCTGTGCTATTGTTGTCATCTCCACTATCTTCTTCGGTCATAATTCTTGTAATGGAAGAAACAAGTGTTCCTTCTCCTAGCTTTATTAACTTAACACCTTGGGTTGCTCTTCCTATAGCCCTTATTTGAGAAACAGGTTGCCTAATTAATACGCCTTGGTTTGTAATAATCATTAGGTCGTCTTTGTCCACAACTTCTTTGATTGTAACCATTTTTCCCACCTTATCTGTGGTTTTCATGGTTAAGACACCTTTTCCACCTCGTTTTTGTGCTCTGTATTGTGATATTTCTGTTCTTTTTCCAAAACCTTTTTCTGTAGCAACCAAGACGGTTGTTCCCTCTCTTTTAATTAACAACATTCCAACAAGCCTATCATCCTCTGAGCTTAAGGTTATTCCTTTTACGCCCATTGTTTTTCTTCCGCTAGGCCTAATTTGTTCTTCTGAAAATCTTATAGATTTACCGTTCCTTGTTCCTAGCAATATATCATTATCTCCTGTAGACACTCTGGCCTCTATAAGCTTGTCGCCATCCCTTATTTCAACGGCATATATACCCTTCTTTCTCGGATTAGAGTATGCTGATAGTTTTGTCTTTTTAACTATTCCCTTTTCTGTTGCCATAACTACAAAGTGGTCTTCGTTAAATTCTTTTACGCTTATAAAGGCGCTTACTTTTTCGTCAGGTTCACAGCCAATAAGATTTACTATAGCTCTCCCTTTCGCAGCTCTTCCACCCTCTGGGATGTCGTATACTTTAACCCAATAACACTTCCCCTTGTCCGTAAAAAATAATATATAGCTGTGTGTGTTCGCTACAAATAGGTGTTCAACAAAGTCTTCATCTCTTGAGCTTGCTCCCTGTACTCCTCTTCCGCCTCTTCTTTGGCTTCTGTAGGTGTTTAGGTTTGTTCTTTTTATATAGCCATTATGGGTTATAGTTAAAACCATTTCTTCTTCAGCGATCATATCTTCTATGCTGAGAGATTCAAAATCTTCTATTATTTCTGTTCTTCTCTCTTCTCCATATTTTCCCTTAACCTCAAGAAGTTCCTCTTTTATAATTTCCATTCTTTTCGACTTGCTTTCTAAGATTCCCTTAAGCTCAGATATGTGCTGTATGATATCTTTGTACTCACTAATAATTTTATCTGTTTCAAGACCTGTAAGTCTTTGTAGTCTCATGTCAAGAATGGCTTGCGATTGTTTTTCAGATAGGCCGAAACCCTCTATTAACGCCTCTTTGGCTGAAGATGGATCTTTGCTTTTTTTAATTGTCTCAACAATTTTATCTATGTTTTTGAGGGCGATTTTTAGGCCTTCTAATATGTGCGCCCTAGCCTCTGCTTTGGCAAGATCAAATTTTGTTCTTTTTACTACCACATCAAGCCTAAACGATATGAAGACCTCTAATATTTCTTTCAGGTTCATTACTTTTGGTGTTCCGTCTACTAAGGCCAGTAAAATAATTCCAAAAGTATCTTGAAGTTGTGTTTGTTTATAAAGTTGGTTTAAGACCACCTCCGGGACTGCATCTCTTTTTATTTCAATAACAATTCTCATGCCATCTTTGTCGGACTCATCTCTTAATTCTGCTATGCCTTCAATTTTTTTATCTCTGGCTAAATATGCCATCTTCTCAATTAAGTTTGCTTTGTTAACTTGATAGGGTAGTTCTGTAACTACCAACGAGTCTCTTCCTTTTGAGGCCGGCTCAACATGTGCTCTTCCCTGCATTATAACTTTTCCTCTGCCAGTTTCGTATGCATCAATAATGCCTTGTAAACCGAGCGCTTTTCCAGAGGTGGGAAAATCTGGCCCTTTTATATGTTTCATAAGGTCTTTTGTTTCGCAGTCTGGGTTGTCCATAAATTCTATGAGCCCGTCTACCAACTCTGAAAGGTTGTGTGGTGGTATTTTTGTGGCCATCCCAACCGCTATACCTTCTGAGCCGTTTACTAAGAGGTTTGGGTACACCGCTGGAAGAACGGCTGGTTCTTTTAAGGTTTCATCAAAGTTGTTGGTCCAGGGTATTGTTTCTTTTTCTATGTCTCTTAAAAGCTCGCTACCAATTTTTGACATTCTAGACTCTGTGTATCTCATGGCAGCAGCTCTGTCTCCATCTACAGAACCAAAATTTCCTTGGCCTTGAACAAGCTCATGTCTCATTGAAAACTCTTGAGCCATTCTAACCATTGCATCGTAAATAGAGCTGTCTCCATGTGGATGATATTTACCCAAAACTTCACCAACAACTCTTGCAGATTTTTTGTATGGTCTGTTCCACGTTGCAGACATCTCGCTCATGCTAAAAAGAATTCTTCTGTGTACAGGTTTTAGTCCGTCCCTTGCGTCAGGAAGAGCTCTCGACATAATTACTGACATCGAATAGTTTAAATAACTTTCTTCAAGCTCTTTAACTAACTGTTTATCTAATATGTTGTCTCTTCCTAGGTCCATTCTATATGTCTATATTTGTTGCAAATTTTGCTCTTTCTGTAATAAAAGATCTTCTGTGCTCCACCTCTGTACCCATTAATTCTCTAAACCTTACGTTTGTTTCTTCCTCCATGATATGGTCTACTGTAACCTGCATGAGAGTTCTTGTTTCAGCGTTCATTGTTGTTTCCCAAAGTTGTTCTGCATTCATTTCTCCTAAGCCTTTGTATCTTTGTATATCAATTTTTGTTTTGTTTTCAGATTCCATTCTTTGTAAAACCTGATCTCTTTCTTCGTCCGTATAGGCATATCTTTCTTTTTTACCTTGCTTCATTTTATATAATGGTGGCATCGCCATATATAAAAATCCTCCTTGTACTAAGCTCTTCATTTTTCTCCAGAAAAATGTTAATAAAAGCGTTCTAATATGGCTACCATCTACATCTGCATCGGTCATTATAACTATTTTGTGGTATCTTAATTTTTCAGGATTAAAGCTACTTGGGTCATTTTCATCTTCTCCAAAACCACAACCAAGTGCTGTTATAATGGATTGTATTTCATTGTTTGCTAAAAGTTTGTCTTCTCTTGCTTTTTCTGAATTAATAACCTTTCCTCTTAGGGGTAAAATTGCTTGTGTTCTTCTGTCTCTCCCTTGTTTTGCTGTACCTCCAGCAGAGTCTCCCTCAACGAGAAAAAGTTCGCACTGCAAAGGATCTTTATTTGAACAGTCTGCTAATTTACCAGGAAGGGTTGTAGACCCCAGCCCTGATTTTTTCCTGACTAATTCTCTTGCTTTTTTGGCAGCAATTCTTGCCCTTGCTGCCTCTGCTGCTTTTTCAATTATTCTTTTTCCAATTTTTGGGTTTTGTTCAAGAAATGCCTGTATTCCATCATATACAACATTATCTACCATCCCCTTAACCTCACCATTACCAAGCTTAGTTTTTGTTTGTCCTTCAAATTGAGGTTCTTGGACTTTTACTGATAAAACTACCGTTAATCCTTCCCTAAAGTCATCTCCTGAAAGTGAGAACTTTTCGTTCTTTTTTGTTTTAATTAAATCATTTTTATTAGCATAACTATTTAAAGCTCTTGTAAGGGCGGATCTAAATCCTGAGAGGTGGGTTCCCCCTTCAATGGTGTTAATGTTGTTTACAAAAGAAAAAATATTGTTATTATAGTTTGTACTATATCTTAGCGCCAAATCCACCGGAACCTCTATGTCTTCTTTTGTCACCGAAATAACTTCATCATGGATAAGGTCTTCGCTTCCATCGAGATATTTTACAAAATCTGACAACCCTCCAGGAAAACAATATTCAATTTCTGTTTCTTGAGGTTCGTTTATTAATTTTATAGAAAGGTTTTTGTTTAAATAGGCTAACTCTTTTAGCCTTCCTTTAATTATTTCCTCTTCAAAGCCTTCGTGAGAAAAAACTGTTTGATCAGGTTTAAATGATATAATTGTTCCTGTTTTATCACTTTTTCCAATTTTTTCAACCTTTGTTGTGGGTTCTCCTATCTTATATTCTTGTTTATAATAGAATCCGTCTCTATGAACTTCAGCTATTAAGCTTTCTGATAGAGCATTTACAACAGAAACACCAACCCCATGTAAGCCTCCAGACACTTTATATGTATTTTTATCAAACTTCCCCCCTGCGTGCAGAACTGTCATTACCACCTCAAGGGCTGGTTTGCCTTCAGTTTTATGAATTTCGACAGGAATTCCTCTTCCATTATCTTCAATCATAATAAATCCATCATTTTTTATGGTGACTATTATAAATGTACAATAACCTGCTAAAGCTTCATCAATACTATTATCAACAACCTCGCTAACTAGGTGATGATATCCTCTTTTTCCAACGTCCCCTATATACATAGCAGGTCTTTTTCTAACTGCCTCTAGGCCTTTTAATACAGAAATTTTATCTGCGCCGTAGTTATTTTTACTCATTTATCCTCACAGGCATCAACAATATTGTTGTTTTTTGATTGCTTACCTTAGGTAAAAATAAGGTAGCTGACAACGAGTCTTTAAAAGTAAAAACGATTTCATCATTTGGGTATTTTGAAACAGCCTCTTTTAAATATGTTGCATTAAATCCTATAGAAAAATCTTCACCTGCATATTTTGCTGACTTCAGCGGAGCATGAACAGTTTTACTTTCTGGCTGGTTAACACTCTTAAAAAATACTCTACCCTCTGATAAGTGTAGTGAAATTTGATTAGTATTTTTATTTGCAGCAATTGAGGCTGCTTTTATATTGTTTAGCATTTCAGACTTATCTGCGGTGAGGGTGAGTGGGTTTTCTTCTGGTATTACTGCATTATAACTAGGATATTTCTCATCAATAATCTTAGAATAGAAAACATCGTTATTATTGTTTGTAAAAATATAATTTCCACTCAAAATAAGGTTTGTTTCAGATTGTCCTTCTAAAAAAGCGCTTAAAATTGATAGAAACTTTTTCGGAATGATAAAAGATCCTTTGATGTTGGTGGTATTTTGTTTGGATATTTTTACAAGCCTATGACCGTCGGTGGCAACAAAATCTACGTTACTATCTAGAAAATTAAGACAAGCCCCATTTAATGCTGGTTTAGTAGGTTCGCTATTAATAGCATATAATAAAGATGCAATAATATCCTTTAGATCTGTTGTATCAATACAAAATAAATTATCATGATTATTTTCTGGAATGTCTGGGTAGTCTTGAAAAGGGACCGTAGATATATCAAAAGACAAACCCTTCTCTGATTTAATATTAATGTGTGGCCCAGAAACTTCTATATCAACCCTTCCTTCTCCCAAAACGCTTATAATATCGTTCATTTCAGAGGTGGGAAAAAGACACTCTCCGGCACTATTGACAGAAGCATTTATATTTGTCTTAACACCTACCTCCATGTCTGTAGAATGCAAGACTACTCCAGCTGGAGAAGATGATATATAAGTATAATTAACTAAAGGATTTTGAGATTTTATTTGGGTAGTTTTAGAAAGTTTTGAAAAGGCTTGTTGTAATTCTTTTTTAGTGGTTGAAATATTCATAAGTATCCTTCAATATTATAATAATAATGCTTTGAGTACAAGGTTAAATTCCCATATATATTTATTAGATGTTTATATATAAAAACTAATTATAATATTATAGAGGTGTAGTTGTGGAAAAACTAGATTTAATGGTTTTTCTCCTCGGGAAATTGTTTTGTAAGTTTTTTTGCTTTGTGGATAAGTTGTATAAAAACTGTTAATAAATAATTGAAAGAAATAATTTTTATTTATTCGCTTATTTGTGGATAAGTAAGTGGATTTCTTTTTATATAAAAATTTGATTTAATTTCTGAAATCCAATTATTATACCAATCTGATTTTTTCTTATTTAAAGCCATTTTTTCAAGGTCTAACCAATTAGAGTTTAGATTTGGTGGGCCACCCTCCTTTATCTCATCTACCCATATCAAATGGTATCCAAAGTCTGTAGAAATTGGATTGCTCACTGTCTTAATTTCAATACCTTTAATTTCCTGTTTTAATTCAGGAACTTGATAATAATCTAAATCTATCATTCCTAAAAAACCTTTGTTAGTATTACTTGTTTTATCATCTGAAAAATTGAGTGCAGCTTCACTAAAATCTTCAAAACTATTTATATTGTTTTTAATATCATTAATAGTGTCGTACGTTTTCCGTTTATCAAGATCTGTAGTTTCTGTTCTAATTAAAATATGACGAGACAAAACTTTTTCACCCGTTCTTTCAAGGACTTCAATTAGATGATACCCATATTGTGTTTTTATTGGCTCTGTTAATACGTTTTTTTCGATAGTGAAAACAACTTTATCAAACTCTTTAACAAATGTTCCTCTGGGGACATACCCTAAATTTCCCCCCTGATCTTTAGATCCTGGATCTGCTGAATATTTTTTAGCCGCCTCACCGAAACTTAAACCGCCCAATATTTCGTCCCTTATTGATAGAGCCTTTAAAAAGGATTTATTGCTTGATTCTTCTGATGGTCTGATTTCAAGTAAAATGTGGTGTGTTTTATACAGCGTTGGAAAAGAAGGAATACTGTCTTTATAGGTGTTGAAAAAATCTAATACATCTCCGCGAGAAACACTTATAGATGCAGTTAAGGATGAGGTATATTTCTCTGCTAAAAGCTTTCCTCTCATATCATCCCTATATGATCTTTTAAAGTCGGATATCTTTTTACCAAGAGCTACTTCAGCCTGTTCTTTACTGCCAGCTTGAGCTATTATATTTTCGATTTGTTGATTTAAAGCTTTGTCTATATCTTTATCCAAAACCTCAACTGAATCTTGTTCCGCCATTTCAATTATTAATAATTGCTCAACCATACTTTCCCTAGAAGATTCGAGAAGTTTTTGATATTCTGAAGGATTTGTATTAGGATTAATTTGCTGTTGTGCGGCAACAGCATTGGCAGCTAAAACCACATCACTCAACAAAACAATTTTATCTTCCACCACAGATGCAACCCTATCCAAAAGTATTTCCTGTTGTGCACTCAGCGAGGACACCAATAAAAATATGTAAATAAAGTAATTCATTTTTTTTGTTTCACGTGAAACGGACGTTTTAAATATACTAATAAAATAGAAATATCCGATGGTCTAATACCATTAATTCTTTGAGCTTGACCTATAGTTTGCGGCTTAATGTTAATAAATTTCTCCCTACTTTCATTAGAAAGGCTTTTAATGTTATTATAATCAAATTGTTCTGGTATAATCATTTCTTCATATACCTTTATTTTGTCTATTTCTTCTTTTTGTCTATTAATATAACCACTGTATTTAATAATTGTTTCAGCTTCAAAAAAAATTTCTTCTTTCATGTGGGTGGTAAGGGAGTTTTCTAATTGCACAACATCAATTTTAAAGTCCGATATTGAAACTTTAGGCCTTTTTAAAATATTTGATATTCTTGTAGGTTCATTAATAGGCCTTTCATTTAACTCTTCAAGTCTCGTATTAATAATTTGCGGCTTAACATTGTTATTTTCAAGATGCTTAACAATTTTTTTCGTGTTTTCAATTTTTTTACTCAGGCCTTTAAGTGTCTTATTATCGAGTAATCTGTATTTCTTCGATTTTTCTAATAACCTTTGGTCTGCATTTGAAGATCTCAGTTGAAGCCTATACTCAGCCCTAGATGTAAACATCCTGTACGGCTCATCCGTGTCTTTTAAAATTAAATCATCAATTAATACCCCTATATAAGCGTCGTTTCTTTTTAATACCAAAGGTTCTTCATTCAAAATAAAACACGAAGAGTTTATTCCCGCAATAACACCTTGTGATGATGCCTCTTCATACCCGGAGGTGCCATTAATTTGCCCAGCCATAAAAAGGCCAGATATAGCCTTACTTTCAAGTGTATTTTTTAATTGTGAAGGATAAAAAAAGTCATATTCAATAGCATACCCCGGTCTTATAAACTCAACCTTCTCCAAACCCTTAACAGTTCTTAAAGATTTTAATTGAATTTTTTCTTCAAGGCTGGTTGAAAAGCCATTGACATATATTTGTTCAGACATAGTCCACTCAGGCTCTAATTGTAAGACATGAGAGGGGTTTTGATCAAATTTATAAACCTTATCTTCAATAGATGGACAATACCTTGGACCTGTCGCCATATTTTTTCCAGAGTACATAGCAGAAGAAGAAAGATTTTGTAAAATAAGCTCATGAGTTTTTTTATTTGTTCTAAATGAATAACACGGCTCATTTTTGGGAGAAAACCTTTCTGTCCTGTACGAAAGGGGAGAGGGCTTTTTGTCGCCATAACCAGCCTCACCCTTTTTCCAGTTAACAGTAGACCTTTTTATTCTTGGGGGAGTGCCAGTTTTTAATCTCCCTGACACCAAACCTAAACTATTTAAGTTTTCGGTAATACCCTCAGACCTTTTTTCACCATACCTACCTGCCTTGATCTGCTCTTTCCCAATATGAATTAAGCCATTCAAGAATGTTCCACACGTTAAAACAACAGAGGAACAACTAATCTTTGTTTTATCCCTTAGAAAAACACCTAGAATAGAGTTATTTTTTATGTATAAAGAAACAACTTCTGCTTCTAACACTTCAAGACCTACCTTCTTAATATAGCTTTGCGCAATTTTTTCGTAGAGGTTCTTGTCTATTTGAGATCTTGGAGACCAAACAGACCTACCCTTTGATTTATTTAGTGTTTTGCTTTGAAGTGTTGATAGGTCTGCAAACGCCCCCATCATTCCTCCCAAAACGTCAACCTCTTTTACCATTTGTCCTTTTGCCAAACCACCGACTGCGGGGTTGCAAGAAGTCCTTCCAACAGAGTTTTTATCCATAGAAATCAAAAGAGTTTTAACACCCCTCTTGTGAGCTATTAAAGCAGCTTCAATACCAGCATGCCCTCCTCCAACGACAACGAGATCAAATTTTTTATCTTGGCGTTTCACGTGAAACTATTTCCCCACGCAAAATGAAGAGAAAACAGCATCGAGAATGTCATCCTTTGTGGTTTTTGAGGTTATTTCATCTAGGAAGTGTATTGACCTGTTGATGTCCTCAACCAAAAGTTCAAGAGAATTTTCTCCAACCAAAAGCGAATAAGCTTCTTTAATATGTTTAAGCGAGCTCTCAACAGCGAGACACTGCCTTTTTGAGGTTAGAAGGGTGTCGTGTGCTTTGCCTTGTACTAAGCTTTTGTATATAACTTTTTTTAATTTTTCAACATTGTTTCCCGTCTTTGCAGAGATCAGAATATCATAGTTTCCATCCGGCTTTTCAATATCAGATTTATTAAAAATATGAATATGCTTACCGTCATTAAATGTTTTGTCCGGGTCGTTTAAAACGAGAATCAAATCAGCATCTCTTGCTTCATTAAAAGACTTTTCTATACCAACCTTTTCAACAAGATCTTCAGACTTTCTAATCCCTGCTGTATCTTTCAAAATAACAGGGAGGCCGTTAATATCAATATTTTTTTCGACTACATCCCGCGTGGTACCCTCTACGTTAGTAACAATAGATTGGTTTTTATCTACTAAACAATTAAAAAGAGTAGATTTTCCTGCGTTTGGGGGCCCCAAAATAACAACAGATGCCCCGCTATGAAACATTTTTGTTTCATTAAAAGTAATAATACATTTTTCAAGCCAGCAAATCACATTTTTGATGGTTTTTTCAGAGCTTTCTAAGAGGTCGGGTTGCAAATCTTCTTCTGATATATCTAGATTAAATTCAAGGTTTGCAACGAGAGATATAAGATTAGATTTAATAAGCTTAATTTTCTCTGATAACCCGCCCTTAAGGTTTTTAACCCCAGCTTTAACTCCAACAATTGACATAGAGTGGATAATAGAGGAAACGGATTCTGCTTCTGATAGATCAAGTTTACCGTTTAAAAAGGCAGTTTTCGTAAATTCTCCAGGCTCGGCCAACCTAGAACCAACATCAACCGCGAGATCAATAATTTTTGATATAATTTTTGGGTTGCCGTGACAAGATATTTCAACCAAGTCTTCTCCTGTATACGAGTTTGGACCTATGTAAGAAGTAACAACAGCCTCATCAAAAGCAACCCCATCTTTGTCAACAAGAAAACAAATCTTCGATAACGGTGTTTTTTTATTAAAAGGACTATCTTTTATAAAGCTGGAAACTTTTTCAATTGAATTTTTTCCCGAAACCCTTACAACAGCTATACCGCTTATGCCCGGTGGAGTTGAGCATGCAACAATCGTCATGGTTATCCGCCCCTAGGAGGACCGTTTGGAGTTTCGTTGTTTATTATTTTTTGTTGCACTATCTGCATTATGTTAAAACACAAATAATATAAATTAAGACCAGACGGAAACGAATAAAATAAAAAGAACATCATACCCGGAAACATATACTTCATCATTTGTTGAGTTGCTTCCTGCGCCGGATCTCCTCCGGCAGGCTGATTAGCAGTACTAAGTTTCATTGTATAGTACATAGAAGCCGACATCAAAAATGGTAGTACATTTACAGGAATCTCACCCAAATATAAAAGCGTGTCAGCAGCAGAAAGGTCGTTTATCCACAAAAAGAAAGACTCCCCCCTAAACTCTATTGTGTTTCTAAAAACCATGAACACAGACATAAGAATAGGCATTTGTATTAATAGAGGGAGGCACCCAGCAAGGGGGTTAATTTTATGTTCCTGGAAAAGAGCTGCTATCTTTTGTTGTTGAACGGCGGGGTTATTTTTGTATTTAGTTTTAATTTTATTCATTATTGGAGAAATCTCTTGCATCTTTTTGGAAGACCTAAGTTGTTTAGCCATAAGAGGATATGTAACGAGTTTAATTAAAACCGCAAACAAAACAACAACAACCCCGTAATTTGGTATAAGACCAAAAAGAGAAATCATAACACTATATACCAGCCACGAAACAGACGAAAGCCACTGCCAACCAAGAATCTTTTTTTCTAAGCCAACGTTTAGGCTTTCTATGCTGGAGTAGTCTAAGGGCCCTAGATACAATTTGTTTTTTTCAAGGTTTATATCTTGCATTATATTGATGTCAACGCCCGCCCTTGATGCGGTAGGGTATTTAATAATCTCAACCATATCCGACTTTTGAGGTATAAAAAATACACCAAAATATTTGGTTCTATACCCAGCAAAATCAGCTTGGCCGACATATTTTTTGTTTTCTTCGCTGATATTTTTGGTGTTTGAAGAACCAAAGAAGCTCGATGCTCCAACCCTAAAAGATTCTATACTTCCTGCTTGGCTAACCAAACCCTCCATAAACATACCATCTTGAGATCCTTCGTGTTCAGGAAGCCCACCAGACCAAGACAACATATATTTTTCATCGAGTGTTAGATCTTTAACCTCTCTCAAGCCCACAGAAACATCTACCTCATAAGAGTTGTAGTAAAAAGTCAATTCTTTTGTTATAGTCCTGCCCATATAGTTTGTTTTAAAAGCAACTTTAGCCTCATTGAAGCCTTCTGACAGGGTGGCCGAAGCCCCCGAAACAACAGACCAATTATTTTCTAGCACAACAACTTCTCCAGATTGATTTATAAAACTAACCAAAAGATTTTTTTTATTAATATTGTCAATTAGGTCAAGATTTTTTTCATCTCTTTTGAGGTGTTTTTTGAGATCAAAAGACAAAAATGAGCCACCAGCGGAATTATTAATTTTTGCAACATATGAACCCCCATCAATGGTAAAAGATCTGCTCTCTTGGTTGGGGGTCTTATCGAGCTCGCTATAAATACCATTTGATGTCTGGGAGTATTTTTCTATAATAGCGGTGTCAGGTAAAACATCTTTTTCGGGAGGTTTTTCAGAAGGAGAAATAAGCTCTAGATAACTTGGCCACAATAATAAAATTGCACCGATTAATATAAAACCAGTGAGTGTCTTACGATCCATTTTATGAAGAAACGGTAAGACGTTTACGACCTTTTTTCATGCGAGAGGACAACACTCTTTTGCCGCCCACGGTCGATTTTCTTTTCATAAAACCGTGCTTATTTTTCCTTTTTCTGTTGCTAGGCTGATAAGTTCTTTTCATAACAATGTCTTGTCGAAATATAGTCCAATAAAACTATTTGTAAAACAAATAAAAGCGCATCAAAAACCAAAAAAACCTATCAAAGAAGAAAAAAAGAGTGTAAAGTAGTTGAATACAGTAAAAAAAATATGTTAACAACATGTGGATAACTTATGAACTATAAAGAAATTTGGAAAAAAACAGAGGAAGAATTGAAAAAAAGCCTTCCCCTGCACGCGTACGAGGCATGGATAGAAACCCTAGCACCAGTTGGGGTCACCAATAAAATATTTATAATAGAAGCACCAAATCAGTTTGCATACGATTGGATTATTAACAACTATCATGAAATCATATTATCTTCTTTGAGAGAGCTTGATGAAAAACTAGAGCTTAAGGTTTCAATAGCTCCACAGTCAGAACAAAGTATTTCCTCAACAGAATTAGATAAACAAGAACCAACAAAACAAAGCAACGCCGGAAAAAGAAACAACATTAACCCATCTAATATATTTTCTTCTTTCATTGAGGGACCAAATAACATTTTTGCAAAAAATGCAGCCCGCAAAGTAGCAATTGCACCCGGATCTGCTGACTTTAACCCGCTTATTATTTATGGAGGTGTGGGTCTTGGAAAAACCCACCTTCTACATTCTATTGCAAACGAGTTAATAGGGGCAAAAAAGCAACTCAACATCGTTTTGGCTTCTTCAGAAAAATTCACAAACGACTTTATAGCAAGCATACAAGCAAACAAAACTTTAGATTTTTCAAAGGTTTATAGAAAGGCAGACGTATTATTAATAGACGATATACAGTTTTTTCAAGGAAAAGAACAAACACAGGAACAGTTTTTCCACACCTTTAACGAGCTCTATAATAATGGTAAACAAATTGTAATGACGGCCGATAGATATCCAGGAGAAATGGTTGGGCTTCAGGATAGGCTCTTATCAAGGTTTGAATCTGGCTTGCATGCCGACATTCAGCCCCCAGACTTTGAAACACGTGTTGCAATTTTGTCAAAAAAGGCCCAACAAAATAACGTAGATATAGAGGGGAGACATTTGGAAAAAATTGCATCCCACGTAAGGACAAACATCAGAGATCTTGAAAGTTGTGTAACAAAAATATTTGCACACGCCACGCTTTCAAGAGATAAAATAAATGAAGCTTTGGTGGAATCTATTATAAGAGAAAGGCTTGGCGATCAAGGATATGGGCAAGCGAACATGCAGGATGTGGTGAGCGGGGTGTGCAGTATATTTTCAGTTACCCAAGAAGAATTGGTTGGTCAGTCTAGAAGAAAGAACATAGCAGAAGCTAGACAGGTTGCAGCATACATGGCGCGGGAGGTTTTAGATATGCCACTAAGCGAAATAGGGGTTCATCTTGGGGGCAGAGATCACACAACAATAATGCATGCGCATAAAAAGGTTTCAGAACTACTGAAAAAAGACGATAAATTTAAAAGAAGAGTAGACATTATTTATAACGAATTAAATCTTAACTAAAGGAAGCAAAATGGCAAAAGGAACAATAAATAAAGTAACACTTATCGGAAGACTTGGACAAGATCCAGAAATTCGGTTTACAGGGGATGGAGGAGCAGTCGCCAGTTTTAGCGTTGCCACAAACGAGTCATGGAAGTCAAAAGACGGAGAAATGCAAGAAAGAACAGAGTGGACAAAGGTAACCGTTTTTGGGCAAACGGCAGAAAAGTACGTACAGCCATATGTAAAGAAGGGAACTTTGGTATATATAGAAGGTTCTCTAAAAACAGATAAGTGGCAGGACAAAGAAGGTAACGACAGATACTCAACCGGGGTTGTGGCAAACAACTTCGGGGGTGTACAGATCTTAGGCGGGGGTGAAAGCAATCTTGATTCTTCATCTGGAATGAACCAAGAGCCAACAAAAAAAGAAAGCCTAGATCAAACTGTAGACGATGACGATCTACCCTTTTAAAAAATGAAAGGACCCCAACCAAGAAGCAGGCCGATTAGATATTTGCTTGGTTTTTTTTCTTTATTTTTGTGTGGTGTGTTTACAAAGTTTTCTGTTGAAGGAAAACAAAATTTACCTAAAAGGGGTCCATATATACTTGCGCCTAATCATACAGATGATGTTGATCCTGCACCAATTACTGCCGCAATTATAAAGCCGATTACATATTTAATGGCTGAAGATCAAGCAAAGCTTCCATGGTATAAAGCGTGGGGGCCATGGACTTATGGTGTTATGCTAGTAAACAGATCTAACCTTCAAATATCAACGATTAAGAACATCCAAAAACAAATAAAAAAGAAAGAAATAATTTGCATTTTCCCGGAAGGAACAGTTAAGGGAGAAGGTTTAAAAAAAGGGAAAAAGGGCGTTGCATATTTTGCAATAAAAAACGAAATCCCAATAATTCCAACAGGGGTGCACGGAACAAGAGGTGTTTTAAAAAAAATTAAGAAAGCACGAAGAGAAAACGTGAAGGTTGTATTTGGAAGCCCTATATTTACTAAAAGAGACGACGATGTTGAAAAAACAACAGAAAAAGTAATGCAAAAAATTAAAAAATTATTACCACCAGACTATTAAAAGAGAGGAACATGATGAACACAGAATTGATTGTAACAGTGCTTAAAATAGTAATCTCAACAGCCCTATTTTTTGTTTGGGTTGTAAGGTATGACAATATAATTACCGAATTTAGAAGAGACTATAACTATCCAGATTGGTTAAGAGATTTGACGGGGATTGCAAAGCTTTCGTGTGCAGTGATGTTGTTGAGCACAAAGCCGGAGCTAAACAGTATTGGGCTACAAGGAATAATATTATTAATGCTCTTTGCTATTCTTACCCACATAAGAGTAAAAAGTGTGTTTAGAAAATTTTTACCCTCGGTTGCATTAATGGCGTTGTGTTTAGCACTGCTTTATCTTGGCTAACTGTTAACAAACACAACCTTTCCTACAACACCACGCCTGGCAATTCTTTCAATTGCTTCAATAGAGTCTGACATTGGAATTTTCTCAGATATGAAAGGGGTTAGTTTTTTGGCTGCTACAAGCTTGCCGATTTCTACAAGGTTTTGAGAATATATACTTGGGTTTTCTTGCTGAAATCTTCCTATAAATACACCAGAAACCGCACACCCTTTCAAAAGCATCAAGTTTGCAGGAAAGGAGGGAATTTTTCCAGCAGCAAACCCAACAACAAGGTATGTCCCACCCCATCCAATAGAACGCAGAGCAGGCTCAGCAAAACAGTCGCCGATAGGATCATATATTATTGAAAATCCACCCCTGGAACTTTTCGTTTTAAGTTCTTTTGAGAAATTTTTTTGAGCGCCCCCATTAAGCTTATTTTCTCCATAAACCACTATATCATCAACACCATACCTTGAACAAATTTCACCTTTTTCTTCAGTTGAAACAGCTGCAACGACCCTTGCTCCAAAAGATTTGGCTATATCAATTGCTGCTAAACCAACCCCCCCGGCGGCACCTAAAACCAACACTTCGTCCTGTCTTGAAATATTAGCTCTTTGAACTAGGGCGTGATAGCTGGTTCCGTAGGTCATAAATACTCCAGCAGCTACATGGTGAGGAAAACTTTCCGGAATAGAAAATGCCAAAGTATCAGGAACTACAATTTTTTCTGCAAACGCACCAAAGCCTTTAAAGAAAGCAACATTGTCACCAACCTTGTGAAGATCAACGCCTTCTCCAACAGAAGAGACAACCCCGGCACCCTCATGTCCTGGAGAAAAGGGCCTTTCTGGTTGAAACTGGTATAAACCTTGAACAATAAGGTTGTCTGGATAGTTTAACCCGGCAGCTTTAATATCAACGACAACTTCACCAGGTCCAGCTACAGGATCAGCAACTTCTTCCCAAACGAGCTCTGAAACCGGTGCAAATTTTTTACAAAGTATAGCCTTCACAATTACCCCTAGTGTTTAAAAACCCTAAAGCCAGTATATGCCATAGCGATTCTATTTTTATTACAAGATTCTACAACCTCCGAATCTCTAATAGATCCACCGGGTTGAATTATAGCCGCAATTTCATATTTCGCCATTGTTTCTATAGAGTCTTTGAAAGGAAAAAACGCATCAGAAGCCACAACACACCCTCTTGGTACTTTAGCCTTTTCAAAAGCAATTTTTGTCGCATCAACTCTGCTCGTTTGTCCCCCAGATATGCTAATAATTTTGTTATTTTTAGCCACAACAATAGCGTTAGACTTTGTATGCTTAACCACCTTCCAAGCAAATAAGCCTGTAGAAGTTTGGTTTTGAGTCAACTTTTTCTTTGTGGGAATGCTAAGGTGTTTTTTGAACAGTTTTGAATCATCATGCTCTTGGCCAAGGCTTCCGCCACCAATAGTTTTTATTGAAAATCCTGGAGGAGAGTATTGTTTTAGGCTTAGTACGCGAAGATTTTTCTTTTTTGAAAATATCTTTAAAGAACCAGAATCAAAAGATGGAGCAACTATGATCTCGAAGAAGATTTTATTCATTTTTTTTGCAAGGCCAACAGAACACTTTCTGTTAAGCGCAACTACACCCCCAAAAGCAGATGAACTGTCAACATCAAAAGCCCTATCAAAAGCCTCTTCTATGTTTTCCCCTGTACCCACTCCACAAGGAGAGTTGTGTTTTACAATAATACAGGCTGGAGAATTTTTAAACTCCGATAAACACTGTAAAGCAGCGTCTCCATCTAAAAAATTATTATATGACAACCTTTTACCTTGAATTTGTTTGGCTTGTGGAATGCCAACAGAAGAGCCCGTATCATCTCTAACCACAAAGGCTTTCTGGTGCGGATTTTCCCCATACCTTAATGACATATCTTCGACCTTTTTCCCAGATAATGATTCGAAAATTGTTTGATCATACTCTGCACAGTGTTCAAAAGCTTTCTTGGAAAGGTCAAAGCGCTTTTTTTCCGTAAGACCACCACTTGAAATTGTTCTTGCCACAGAATGATAATCTTTTGGGCTTACAACAACACCGACCCACTTAAAATTTTTTGCTGCTGCCCTGATCATGGTTGGCCCACCAATATCAATACTTTCTATTTTTTCGCTCATTGTAGAGGAAGGATTTTTAGCAACGTCTGAAAAAGGGTATAAATTACAAACAACCAGATCTATCCAAGTAATTTTATTGTCCTTTGCTTCAACCTCGTCTTTGTCTCTTTGTCCAAGTATTCCTCCAGAGATATAAGGACTAAGAGTTTTTACCCTGCCTCCAAAAATCTCAGGAAATCGAGAAAGAGACGAAACTTTTGAAACCTCAACTCCACCATTAAGTAAAACCGAGGCTGTGCCTCCAGTTGCAAATATTTTCACACCACTTTTTTGAAGCGATCTAGCAAATGTCAAAATACCAGCTTTGTTAGAAACAGATATTAGCGCAGTTTTTGGAAAAACCCTTTTTATCATTCGTTTTCTGGAAGCTCTGGAATGTTTTTGTTCATTATTTTGTTTCTATATGCCAAGCCTACAAGAGCCAAAGACAATAGAGCTACAGAAGCAGAAAGATATAAAGAATCAATGCCTTTTATATCATCAAAAGATATATGTCTTGCAAGAGCAAACATACCAATATACAAAGGATATCTTATTGGAATTTTTCCAGTGGAAAAAAATATGTTTACCATTTGCATGATTTCTAGATAAATGAACAGCATTAAAACGCTCTCTACTTTGATTCCGCCACCGTCTACAGCAGACATGACTTCCTCAAAACAAAGGAACATTACCATACCCAGTATAATTAAGTGCAGAACTTTTTCAACAGTTGAAATAAAGCCAAAAAACAGTTTGTTATTCATAACTCCTCCAGTTATTAATTACCTCAATAAAAGATTCCCCCTCAAGCTTTTGAACCCTTTCTTTAAGAGATTCGACAGTGTCGTTTTCATAAACAGGACACGATTTCTGTAATAAAATAGGACCACAATCAACATCCTTGGTTACAAGATGAATTGTACACCCGCTCTCTTTATCACCCGCAGCCAAAACGCTTTCGTGAACACCACTGTTCATACCACCAGCATATTTTGGCAGTAGAGAAGGGTGGACGTTAATTATTTTTCCATGCCACCTTCCTACAAACTCTGATGAAAGAATTCTCATAAATCCAATAAGTAAAATTAAATCAATTTCTTTATTTTCTAAAATTTGTGAAATTTCAAAATCAAATACACCACGTTTTTTGTTTTTATGACAAATAAAATGGTTTTCTATACCATAGCTCTTGGCCTTTCTAAGAATACCAGACGACTTATTATTGGAAACTATAACTTCAACACTTGCTAACAATTCACCACTGTCTATTGCTGCAACAATGGGTACTAAGTCAGTACCGTTGGTTGATCCTAAAATAGCCAACCTCAACCCAACAATTCCTTCATTCTTTTAACTCTAGAATCAATTAAATCTTTTGTTCCGATGTCTTTTCTGTGAAAAAGTTTTCCCGAAATGTTTGATACACCTTCTTCTGAAAAAGCCTCAGCTTTCCATATATCTTTGTTTTTTCCGATAACAGCGGCTGTTCTAGACCCACATGCTAACAGTTTTTGATTCTTTAACATTACAGACGCTAGAAACAAAGATGGATCATTCTGATCACAAAAAACCTCAAACCCTTTCGCAGGATTATTGGGATATCCTACAGGCACTACATATTTACAAACAGTAGCCAGCTCATCAAACAAAACCTCCTCTTTCTCAAGTTTTCCTTCAATCAAAGAAATACAAATAGACAGAAAGTCCGATTTTAGTATGGACAACACGTTCATGGCCTCTGGATCTCCAAACCTAGCGTTATATTCAATTACCTTGACACCGTTTTTAGTTAACATAAAGCCCCCGTACAATACACCAACATATGGTGAGCCTGTGTGTTTTAAAAGCTGTTTAGCAACAAGCTCATTAGTTTTTTGAGCCTCTAAAATATCTTCTTTGGTTAGAAATGGAAGAGAGTGGTTTCCAAAAGAGTAAGTGCCCATCCCCCCGGTGTTTGGTCCTGTATCTCCATCAAACGCCCTCTTGTGGTCTTGTACAACTGGCATGTGTTTACAGGTCTTACCATCAACAAAGCTCATTAAAGAAAACTCTTCACCAATAAGCTTTTCTTCTACTAAAAACTTTCCACCACCACTTACTATTTCATTGGCATAATTAAGACCTTCGTTAATATTCTTGAGGTGTTCACCAGAAACGCGCACACCTTTTCCACCCATTAGACCATCAAACTTAATAACATATTCTCCCCCAAGAATCTCCATGAAATTTTTTACCCCACCGATTGAAACGAACTCTTTCCTTTGTGGGTTTTTTTCTGGACAACAAAGATCAACAATCATCCTTGCAAAAGATTTGCTTGTTTCAATCATTGCAACCTCTTTTTTGGGCCCAACACACTTAACACCAGCGCGTTCAAGAGCATTTACAACCCCACTAGCTAGGGGGTTTTCCGGACCAACTATTACCAAATCAATTTCTTTTTCTTTGCTATAAGAGACAACATTGCCAATATCACTAATATCACAGACATGATAGTCTTCACAAATATCATTAATTTGAGGGTTAATATCTTTTGAAATACAAAAAATAGCATTTTTGATTGAGCTTTGTGAAACACTTCTAGTTATTGCAACCTCCCTTGCACCAGACCCCAAAACTAAAACCTTTTTCATTCTTGAGAGGATCTGTTGTTTTCTAATTGGGACAGGTATTCTTCAGAAATTTTTCCGGCACAATACTCACCAGTGAAAACCGAGTCTTCAAAATGTGTTATCTTTGGATTTCCTAAATGTGCAGCCATTCGCAAGTCTTCAATGTCTTGATAAACAAGTTCATCTGCTCCAATGAACGATTTAACTTGTTCAACAGTTTTTCCATGCGCAACAAGCTCTTTTGTTGCGGGCATATCTATTCCATAAACATTTTGGTGTCTTACGGGGGGAGCAGCCGAGGCAAAATAAACCTTTTTTGCACCTTGTTTTCTAACCATCTCAATAATTTTTTTTGATGTGTTTCCACGAACTATTGAATCATCGACCAATAAAATGTTTTTATTTTTGAACTCAATTTCAATTGGACTAAGTTTATGAGCAACAGATCTTTTCCTTATGCTTTGCCCAGGCATAATAAACGTCCTTCCAATATATCTATTTTTAATAAACCCCTCCCTATATTTAACACCAAGTTTGTATGCTACTTGCATCGCTGATGTTCTGCTCGTGTCTGGAACTGGAATTACAGCATCTATGTTAAGGTGTGCATAATGTTTAAGAATTTTTGTGCCAAGAAAATCGCCCATCCTTAATCTAGACTTATGGACTGATATAGAGTCTATGACAGAGTCAGGACGAGAAAAGTATACAAACTCAAAAAGGCAAGGAGAGTGTGATATCGAGTCAGAACAAACACTCTTTTCAACAACACCCTTTTCTGAAATAACGATAGCACCACCAGGATTAACATCATATTCAAATTCGTAGCCGAGAGCACTAAGAGCAGAGCTTTCTGATGCGACCATAAAAGATCCATCATCTTTTTTACCAACCACAAGAGGTCTAATCCCGTTCGCATCTCTATAAGCAACCAAACCAACACCTCCAATGATCATGGTTACAGCAAAACCACCCTCACATCTTTTGTACACCTCTTTAAGTGCCTGAAAAACATGTTTATTATTTAATACATTAAATTTTATTTTAGAAAGCTCATATGTAAAAAGACCCAACAACACCTCAGAGTCTGACTGAGTATTAAATTGACAAAAGCGAGTATCCAATAGAAATTTCTTCATCTCCTCACTATTGGTAAGTGTTCCGTTATGGGCAAGGCAAATATCTACAGGAACAGAGGTGTGAAATGGTTGTGCTTCTGAAACATCTGAGCAGCCGGCGGTAGGATACCTTACATGACCTATACCAATGTTGCCATCCAGATTAAGAGATTCGTTTGTTTTAAAAACCTCAGTTACAACACCAAGCTCTTTATGAAGATGAAGTTTTTTGTTGTTCCAGGTTGCAATACCTGCAGCATCTTGCCCCCTATGCTGTACTTGTATTAGGGCATCATAAATTTCGCCAGAAACATTTTCTGTTGGATGGTAAAGACCTATTACTCCACACATCTTACAGATTCTCCAAAATTTTGTCTATTTCGCCTAAATACGTGTGTGGGGTCAACTGAAGAAGCATCTCTTTATCTTCCTTTGATGCTTTAAGATCGTTTACAATTTGTAAATATAGTTTTTTTGTTAAAGGTTTTCCTCTAGTCAATTTTTTGATTTTATCATAAGCATTAATATCGCCAGACTTCCTCAAAATTGTTTGTATTGCCTCAGCAAGAACGCTCCAATTTTCGTCCAACTCTTTTTTTAGTTGTTTTTCATTTGGAGACACCCTTAAAATACCCTTAATAAGATTTTTGTACGATAGAAGAGAGTGTGCAAACCCAACACCCAAGTTTCTAAAAACCGTGCTACTGCTTAAATCCCTTTGAAGCCTAGATTTTGTAATTCTTGAAGCCAGAAAAGAAAAATTATTATTAGCAACATCCAGGTTGCCCTCAGCATTTTCAAAAAATATTGGATTGATTTTATGGGGCATGGTGCTTGAACCAACCTCCCCAGACACATTTTTTTGGACAAAAATATTTCTACTTATATATAGCCACATATCTAGGGAAAAGTCAGAAAAAATATTATTAATTCTTACAAACGAATGTAAAAGCCCAGCAAGAGAGTCTCCGGGCTCAACCTGTGTGGTAATCGGCGACTGTTCCAAGCCAAGTTGTTTAATGAATTTTTTCGAAAAGACTGACCAGCTAACTTTAGGGAAAGCAATCTTATGAGCTGCATAAGAACCCGTTGCTCCAGAAAATTTTGCCAACAAGTTGATTTTCTTTATCAAAACAAGCTCCCTTTCTACTCTCGATATAAAAACAGCGAGCTCTTTTCCTAGAGTTGTGGTGGTGGCAGGCTGTCCGTGGGTTAAGGACAACATAGGCAGCGATTTTGTTCTTTTTGCTAGTTTCTTTAGCTCTTTTAGAACATTTTCTATTGCTGGAAGCATTATGTTTTTTGTGGCGCCTTTTGTCATTAAGGAGTATGCTATGTTGTTAATATCTTCTGAGGTTAGACCAAAGTGGATAAGTGGCATCAAATCCTTACGACCTAATTTTTCTAGTTTTTCTGATATAAAAACCACAACAGCATTTACATCGTGATTAGTTTTTAACTCAATTTTTTTTATTTGTTTGAAATCTTTTTCTGAAAACTCAACGAATAGATCCCTTAGCGATGATAAGGTTTTTTTACTTAAAGATCGTTTTTTTATAAGAGATTTGTGTTCAATCAGAGACAACAGGTATTCTACTTCAACCATTACGCGGTGACGCATTAATGCCTGTTCTGAAAAATATCTTTCTAACTCAGAGACGTTTTCTTTATATCTCCCGTCGATTGGAGAAATATTATTCACATTGAGCCGATGTTTAATATTCTGTGTACCGCAATAGCACAATTACCGGGGTCTAAAACAGTGAGTACAGGAGTTTTGCTTGGCATTTGAAGCGTTGAGTGGATATTAATGCTCATATCAACCTTGTCTTTGAAAGGGGGGCAAGCTATAGTTGGTTTATTACAGTTTGCACCTACAAAACCAGAAAGAGCATTTGACCTTCCAGCTATCGTAACAAATACAACAGCATCGTTCTCACCAAAAGATCTTATAATTTCTAAAACCTTTTCAGGGTTTTTATGAGCAGAAGCAGCATGAACCTCATGTCCAATTCCAAGAGTGTCTAGTGTGCTGGTAATTTTGTCTGCGTGTGACTGATCAGAGGTTGATCCCATTATTAATATAGCTTTCATAATAGTTCCTTTATGTTTTCAGTAATACGTTTGTTTATATCGTCGAGATTTGGAAATATAAATTTTTCACCAGTAATTAGTTCGTATAATAAAATATATCTAGCAGAAAGCTCAGCAACGAGATCGTCGGGAGCATCAGGTAAAACTTCGTCATTATAAGGATCACAGTTTTTTGCAAACCACAACCTTAAAAATTCTTTATCTATATTTTCTGGTTCTTGACCTGAATTAATTCTTTCCTTATATGAATCGCTAATCCAAAATCTGCTACTATCGGGTGTATGTATTTCGTCCACAAATTTAATGTTTCCATTTGAATCTGTACCGATTTCGTATTTAGTATCAACTAAAATCAAACCATTACTCTTTGCAGTTTCTTGCCCAAAAGCAAAAAGGTCTAGACTCATTTTAGCAGCTAGATCGTAATTTTTCGCAGACATTAACCCAAGATCAATAATTTCTTCCCTAGAAACAGGACGGTCATGGACTTTGTCTTTAGTTGTTGGTGTCAACATAGGCTTGTCAAGCTTATCATTTTTCTTTAACCCCTCAGGAAGGAGGTTCCCACAATATTCTCGATCTCCATTGTTATAGACAGTCCACAAAGAAGTATCAGTAGTCCCCGTAATATAGCCCCTCACAACAAACTCAATAGGAAAGACATCACACTTTTCCACAATTGATACATTTGGATCAGGAGTAGAAATAAGATGATTCGGGAATAAGTGCTCAGTTTTTTTAAACCACCATGCACTAACGGAATTTAAAACAGCGCCTTTATATGGAATTGCAGCCAAAACACGATCAAAAGCGCTTTGTCTGTCAGTAGAAACCATCACTACTTTGTCATTAAGAAAATAAGCATCCCTAACCTTACCAATTTTTTTGTTAGGGGCGCCAATATTGGTATCCTGAATAGTATTAGTCAGGTTTTCTTTTATTTCCTGATAATATTTTTTGTCAATATTCATGACACTCCTGTGAAATTGGATTAGAAAAAATATGACTATTTAATATTAAATCCACGTCTTTTTTTGCTCTAGCTGAATTAATTTTAACTTCCCAAACAACACTCTTTTTAATTGACTTTAATCCTGATAAACTGAAACGGTCTTGCAAAGTTTGAGAGAGGCTTTGACCAACTATATCATCCTTGCTTCGAACTAAGAATCTGTATAAATCAGAGCCTTCTTCCAAATTAGTAATGTATTCTTTGCTTGGATTAAACAGTACATCGGTTGAGACAATTGTGTTAATATCAAAATCGTCGTTTGCATCAACTTCAAAGTGTAGATATTTTTTCACCCTTGCTTTCACACCTAAACTATTAATGCACTTCTCGACTGACGCGGCCTCATTGTCTGCAATAATTGTAGACACAAGGATTTCATTTTGTTTAGCGGGTCTTGTAAATTTTTTAATATTTATTTTTTTTGATGAAAAATTTAAAGACTTGAAGCTGTAGTGATCATCAGACTCAATATAGTTTCTCATACTATTAAAAAGATCGTCAGCTTCATTTCCAAGTGTTCGTTCGGGGTGGGGCATTATTGCCATTACGTTACCATTGGGGTTGCTTAAAGCCGCCGTACTATGAAGCGAGCCATTTGGATTGGTTGGAAAGTCATTAGAAAGATTCCCTCCTGCGTCACAATATTTATAAGTTATTAAGTTGTTTTTTAATATTTCGTCTTCAAGATCCTTATTAAATAAAAACCGACCTTCTGCGTGTGCAATAGGAACGTGCATTGGGCTCCCACCTTTTTTAACAAAAGCTGAGTTTGTATTTTCGCACGGCTTTATATAACACCATTTATTGTAATAGCCAGTTCCAACAATACGATCACCGATCATTCTCTTGTTGTCAGTTAAAGAGACCAAAGTTTGAAAATCTTGGTTACCTGGAACAAGGCCTGACTCAACCAAAATTTGTGCTCCGTTACAAATGCCCAAAATAGGCTTACCAAGCACAGCTTGTTTTTTTAGCTCACCAACAACCGGTTCAAGTGATGCAATAATTCCTGATCTGGACCTGTCTTCAAAAGAGAATCCACCCAAAATGATAAAGCCACCGCAACTGTTTAGTAGTTCTGGTGCATCGTTCCAAAAATGTCCAAACGGTAACATGCCGTGTTTTTGTAAAATATTTTTTGTTTCATTTTCAGTATTAGAGCCTGGAAACTGAATATACGCTATTTTCTTTTTATCCATAAAGGTGTACCACATTATCTTTATCATCTACAACAACACCAATTTTATTACAACTTTCTCTGCCTATAAAAGAAATCAACTCTTCTTTTTTTGACTCATCTACAATGAGCACGAGCCCGATACCCATATTAAAAGTTTGGTACAAATCTTTTGTACCAATATCTAGATTGTTTTGTAAGAAGTCAAATATTGGTATTTTATTCCAAGAGGTGGTATCTATTTCTAAAGAAAAATCTCCTGGAATGGCTCGTGGTACATTATCAATCAAACCACCCCCCGTAATATGGGAAACACCTTTAATATTAATTCCGGCATCATTAATACGTGTTATTAAAGAACTATAATTTGTGTGTGGAGCTAATAAACAGTCTTCAACTGTTATGCTGTGTTTTGGCAAAATATCAGACGTTGTAAGACCCATAGTTTCAAAAATAAGCTTTCTAGCTAGAGAGTAACCATTGGTATGAAGACCGTTAGAAAAAACGCCGATAGCAACATCTCCCGCTTTTACATTTTTTCCATCAATAATATTTCTTTTTTCAACAATCCCAGTAGCCACTCCAACCAAATCATACTCATTCTTGTGGTATGTTCCAGGCATTTCAGCAGTTTCACCACCAACCAAAGAAACACCATGTACCTTACATTCGTGCGCAACACTTTTAATTACTTCCGAAACTATATTTTTATCAAGATCGCTGCCAGCTACATAATCTAAAAAAGTAAAAGGCATGGCCCCGGTTGCAGCTACATCATTACAACATGCATTTACCAAGTCATGACCAATAAATCGGAAGTTGTTTGCTGCCATAGCAACAGACATTTTTGTTCCAACACCATCAACACTTTGAACTAGAACTGGGTCTTTAAAGTTGTTAAAAATATTCTTAAGTGAATACATTGATCCAAAGCCACCAATTGAAGACAAAACATCTTTACTAAACGTACTATTAATTTCTTTTTTCGACATTTCAATTGCTTCATCAGCTTTCTTAATGTCAACTCCGGCATCCTTATAAGTTATTTTTTTATTCATTATTGAAGTTTCTTTCTAAGTGCATTTTCCCATGTTTTTTTTGTTTGCGCTACGTCCAAGTCTATGAAATTTTTTACAACAATCTTATTGGAATTATTTGTTTTGCCAATTCGCTTGAAGGTACACTTATTTTTATTAAGTATGTCCTCAAAGGTTGGAGAATTTTCTTCAGACACCTCAACAACTAGTGAAAAATTTTCGCTAAATAATAATTCTTTATCTATATCTTCTTCGATGACACAACCTATATCATTTACAAAGCTCATTTTAAATAGAGTAGTTGCTAGACCACCAAGCCCGGCATAATTACAAGAATTTATCAATGACAATGAATTAGCTTTTAAAACACAGTTTAGCATCTCACCATATTTCTTTACATCAATTTTTTTTATTTCTGTGTTTTTTATTTTCAAAACACTTGCTACTATACTTCCACCAATGAAGGCGGGAGTTTCGCCCAATAAATAAAGATTATTATCAATCGATTTAAAGCCGTTCATTAACACTCTATCTTTAACAAGCTTTCCAAAACACCCTATCATTGGGCTTGCAGGTATAGGTTGATTTCCGCTTTGATTATAAAAACTTACGTTTCCTGCTACAATTGGCAGGTTGTTTGTTTCGTTGAAGTGTAAAAGATTGCAGGTTTCTCTAATAGCAATACAACTTTGAGAAAACTGCCACATTTGTTTAGGTTTTTCGGGATTCCCAAAACATAAACAGTCAGTAAGGGCAAGCGGAGAGGCTCCAACGGAAACAGTTTTTGCACAAGCTTCTATAATAGCATATTGTGCAACAACATAGGGGTCAACTTTACCAATTGAAGGGTTATGCGCAAGGGCAGCAGAAAAACAATCATTTTTAATTTCTTCAGGAAATTTTTTAGAATCAAAAGGAGCAACAACGCCAGCATTTGTTTTACCTCTTTCATTAACAACCCTGCCTTGCACATTTTTATCATAAGACTCGTAAATGACTGCACGCGAGGCCACGTTTTCATGAGATAAAATTTTTAATATTAAATCATCATAGTCAATATTTTTTGGTAAAACTTCATTTGATTTTTGCACATTTTTTTGCAACATTGGGCGATCATAAACAAATCCCTCATTAATTTTTTTGATTGGACCATCTACAATTTTTTTATTTTTATAATAGACACTATAATGCTTTTCATTTATAATCTTGCCTACAACACTTGCCTGTGCACCCACTGAAACATTTGGGAGATCAAAAACTACGTTATAATGGTCTAAAATGGTTTGTGTTAAATCTTTTGGACAAGCCCACATAAATCGCTCCTGGGTTTCGGAACATAATATCATGTGACCATCAAGCTCAGGCATGCTAGTATGAATTTTGTCAACCCAAACTTCAGCGCCTAACCCAGCAGCATCTGCCAACTCAATACTTGCACACGCAACACCACCGGCGCCTAAATCCTTGAAACCTACCTTGTTAATTAGATTGTTTTTTTCTAAAAAATCAAAAAGGGCGTAAGTCGATTTAAGAATATGTCTTTCAAGAAATGCATTAGGCTCCTGAACAGCCCCCTTGTTTTGTTGTTTTTTTTCTTCTTCAAGCTCCAATGATGCAAAACTTGCTCCTCCAAACCCGCTATTATCTGTTGGCTTCCCAACTAGTATAAGATCATAATCACTAGAGTTTTCTGGCACCTTCGATCTTATTACACTTTTTTCTTTAACAATTCCAGCTGTTAAAACAGTTACTAAACAATTTTCATTATATTCTCTATCAAAATATAAATCGCCGCAAACATTTGGTATGCCAAGCGGATTACCATATCCTGCAATACCCGATACAACACCGTCGCTAATCCATTTTGTTTTATTTCTGTTGATATCACCAAATCTTAAACTATCCCCCAAAGACACCACTTCTGCTCCCATACAACAAACATCCCTCACATTTCCTCCAACCCCAGTAGCAGCTCCTTCATATGGAACAATTTGACTGGGGTGATTGTGTGATTCATGGCTTACTACAAGACCATACCTGTTTCCGTTATTATCAACAGATAAAGAAATGACTCCAGCATCATCTTTAGCACCGAGGATTACATGTTTACCATCTGTCAAAAAATGTTTTATATGATTTTTACTACTTTTGTATGAACTATGTTCTGATCCTTGAATTGAAAACAAGACTAATTCCGTTAATGTAGGCGGTCTATTAAGAAATGAGAATTGAATTTTTTTTGCCTCACCAACACTAAGCGGAATATTTAACTCTTTAAGCGTGTTTGCGATTTCTGCGTCTGAGTTAGAAGATAAATCAATTATGTCCCAACTAGCAATTTTATCAAACATTATATTTTAAAGGTTTGTTTTCGATCAGGACCATATGAAATTAAAGAAACTTTTACTTTAGCCACTTCTTCAATTTTAGAGACAAAGTTTTTGAGCTCTTCAGGACATTGATCTAAGCTTTCAATGTAATCAGGTAAAGAAGCCCACCCTGAAAGCGTCTCATAAATCGGTTCGATATTTTTGAAATTATAAATATCAGAAGGAACGCCCTCAAAATCATTGCCATTTACCTTATATCCAATACAAAGTTTAATTTTTTCAATTCCGCTCAATACATCAACCTTAGTTAATATAATTTCTGAAAAATCGTTCAATTGATTGGCATATTTTAGTTGCACGAGATCAATCCAACCAACTCTTCTAGCTCGACCTGTTGTTGTTCCGTATTCTTGACCTACATCACGAATTTTTTCTTCAAGATCCCCTTTTATTTCTGTAGGAAAAGGGCCGCGACCAACATAGGTTAAATATGCTTTGGCAATACCCACTATTTTTTTTGCAGAGTTTACGCCAATTCCGCTACCTGCCTCGACTTGCCCGGCAACTGTATTACTGCTTGTGGTATAAGGATAAAGTCCATGGTCTACATCAAGGCAAGCGCCCTGTGCACCCTCAAACATAATTTGTTCATTTTTTTCTAATGCAGATGATAAAACCTCAGTGATGTTTGCAACATATTTTTTCATTTTAGAGCCATAACCTAAAAACTCTTCACATATTTCTTCATATGTATGCTCAAACTTTTCTTTGAATACATTTTCTACTAGTGCTTTATTAAAATCATAAGACTTTTGCAGCCTAGTTTTAAACAAGTCTTCATTGAACAGGTCCGAAACCCTTAACCCGTGTCTATAAAGTTTATCTGCATATACAGGAGCGATGCCTGACCGAGTACTGCCAGCAGCTAATTCATTTTGATAGTTTGTTAGATGGTAATCAATGTCTATGTGATAAGGCATAATCAGGTGTGCCCTATCGCTAATCAACAAATTAGTCGAAAGACCTTCTTTTTTTAGCATATTCATTTCTTTAATTAGTACACGTGGATCAATTACCACCCCGTTTCCAATAACAAGCTTACATTCTTTATGAAGAACGCCAGAAGGAATTAGATGAAGTTTAACAGTCTTGTTGTCGAGAATGATTGTATGGCCGGCATTATTACCACCTTGAAAACGTACAATATAATTTGCGCGTGCAGCAAAATAGTCGGTAACTTTTCCTTTACCTTCATCGCCCCACTGAGCACCAATAACAACTACTATATTGCTCATATTTTTTTGCACTTTATGATGTAACTGATAAAGTGTAATTTATGTTGTGAGTTTTTTATACCAAAACAATACTTTAAAATTTTTTTTATTTTTGCTAATGTTTTTTATACAGGGATGTGCATTAGCAGGGTCTGTACTTGTTCCTTTAGACTCTATTGAACCACCAAAAGGAAAATATAATATAGGTACACAGACTTATTTTTGGACGGATACATCAAGGGGTGAAGTTTATACTACAGATCCTAATGATTTAAGAGAGCTTATGGTTCAGATTTGGTATCCAGCAAACGGTGGAAATAATTATCAAAAAGCACCACATGTAACTTTCCCAGCTAAATCAATTTCAACTATATCAAAAGCAGTGGGGCTTCCTGCCAATTTTGGAAAACATGGAGTACAGCTTGTTTCAAATAGTGTTAGTGGCTTGGAGCCAATAAAAAACAAAACGTTTCCTTTAATTCTTTTTTCACACGGGGATGGAGGACTTTTAAACCAGAACACATCTCAGGTAGAAGAATTGGTAAGCAACGGATATATTGTCATTGCATGTAACCATACATATAATGCAAGTATTACTTTCGACAAGGAAGGTAATGCTATACTATACAAGTCAAATATTAGCTGGCGCGAGCAAGCACAATACCATAGAAAATATTACACTAATATGCTTATAAATTACAGATACCAAGACCTTTCTTTTTTATTAGAAACACTTAAGCAGGAAAAATTTAGCGATGAATCAAATAATCCATTTAAAGATATCATTGATTTCGACAGGGTTGGAGCCATGGGGCACTCAATGGGGGGAGGTACAACCTATACAGCAATGCTGAAAAATAAAAATATAAAAGCCGGCATTGCTTTTGATGGATGGTTTTATGGTTTGTTAGATGAAGAAGCATTTACAGACACTAATAAACCGTTTTTGCACATCGGACAAGAACAATTTCTTGATGATACAATTAATGGAGATATTAACGGCTCGAAAGATGGAAAAAGAAATTTTTATATTTATAATACTATTTTAAAAAATAATAAAGAGAGCTATGGCGTATACATTAAAAATAGCCTTCATTATTCATATACAGATTTAAAATTAATTTATAGAGAAAACGCTCCTTTTTCTATTCCATTGAAAAAATTAGGAGAAGTGGACAAGAAAATAGTAGACTTAGTAATGGATAGAACAGTGCTTGATTTTTTTGATTACAGCCTCAAAAATAAGGACTTGAACATAAATAATTATGATACTTACGATGATCAAGTAATTTATAATAAATACCCATAATCTGTTTTTATGACGACAAAACTCTTTTTTGTCCTCGACAACAAAAAAAAAATTACCAAAAAAGTATTGACATCTACGGAAACAATCGTCAATTTAGATGGATTTGCTTTTTGGAAGGGCACGAACCCTTTGGAAAGTCTGTATATATTGTGAGCTTTTACACATATATATAATAGGGTAAGAAATAAAAATGAAAAAAATGACAAACAAAAATTTGTATATAAAATACTCATTTGGAGGTAGAATAATGAGAAAACTACGTATGTTAATTGCGCTGGTTGTCCTACCAACAATGATGTTTGCACAATCAACAACTGCTAAGCTAGCAGGTGTTGTTGCAGATGCTGATGGCAATCCATTAGTTGGTGCGAATGTTGTAGTTGAAGGTTCAAACCTTGGTGCAGCTACCGATGAATTAGGTAGATACTATATTCTTGACGTTCCTGTAGGTACTTATGACCTAAGAGCTGAATATATTGGTTACACAACTGTAATTGAATCAGGAGTGAAAACTTCAGTTGGTTTTACAACATCTGTTGATTTTAACCTTGATGTAGCAGCTGTGGCCGGTCAAGCAGTTACAGTAACTAGAGAAAGACCATTAATTAATCCAAATGCTACAAATACAACTCGTGTTGTTGATAAAGAGTTGATTGATGCATTTGCTGTTAGAGGGGTAAGTAATATTGTAAACCTACAAACAGGTGTTGTTAATGGATATTTTCGTGGAAGTAGAAGTGGAGACAGTCGTTACTTTGTCGATGGTGTTCCAGTTAAAGATGTTTATGGTGGTGGAAACCTCCTAAACGGTAACTCACAAGCAGCACTGCAAGAAATTTCAGTTCAAACTGGAGGTTTCTCTGCTGAATACGGTGGTGCCAATGGTGGTATCGTAAACATTACTACTAAAACAGGTGGATCTGAATGGACATCCAGAGTTGGGCTTGAAGCCTCTCTAGGTGCAGACCCAAGCACAGATCCAGATAAACTTTATACTGATGGATATCAAAATGTAAACTTTGATTTTGGTGGTCCAATTAGTGATAACATTAAAGTATACTTATCTGTCGAAGCTAAAGAGTTAGGCGGAGATGTATCATACAGCTATTATCCACAGATGGATGCGATGGCTATGCAAGATGCTCCACCAGCTGAATATTACAGCGATGGAACTGATGGTTTAGCATACGGTACTGATGAGATGGGCAACAAGATTCATCACATTGAAACTGTTGTTCGTGATAACCAAACTGATCCAGCTTTATTAGCTGCTGGAGTAGCTGCTTATGATACAACTTATGTTGTTTACAGTAACTATAGACGTATGTATGGTCAACAGCCACAAGACGATAACGAAAGAGTTACCGTTAATGGTAATATGACCATGGACTTTGGTCCTTTACGTTTAAAACTTGGTACTCAAGCATATGATTATGAAGGACATAGTTACAGCTGGAGCAGAGTATATGGTGGAACTGATGGATCATTTATAAATCAATCAGATTTTGCTATGGGATACTTAAATGCTAGATATACAATTAGTCCATTATCATATATTAAAGCTTCATTGTCTCAACAGACTTATGAAACTACTACTGGTAATGAAAACTACTTAGAGGATATTGAAGCATACGGTAGAAGAACTAAAGCTTACGGATCTCCAAACTATTATAAGAGAGATGGTACGGGCTTTAACCCATTATCACCAGATGAATTCTTTGGTGTAGTCGGTTATGGTTCTCAGTGGACAAGTTTTAATACTAGAAAAACAACAACTAACACCCTTAGTTTTGATTACACTAACCAAATTGGTTATAATGAATTGAAATTAGGTGCATCTGTTGATAATCATGAGATCACTAGGTATGGTTTGAGCGCTTCAGGTGTTGCAAGAGCAATTTCTCAGGTTGACGCAAACTATGACGGTGTTGCAACAAACGAAGAAATTATTGCAGCAGGAAGTGATCCAGCTGACTGGAGATTTATTAACTACAGATCACTGTATGTTACAAATCTAGGATACAATATTTATGGTGATGAGTGGAACGGAACATATAATCAAGACGATCATATGTTAGCTCCTGCAGAGCCAACACAATCACGTTTCTATATTCAAGACAAACTTGAGTTTAAAGATGTAGTTGTTCAATTAGGTATTTCCTATGAAACTATTGATACAGGTGCTATGGCTCCTGATTCAGATGGTGATGGATATGGTGATTCTGATGGTTTTAACAACTTATATTTTAACAGACAACGTGTAAATAGAAATGGTGACGGTAACGGTAACTATGTTTGGAAAAAAGTTGAAAAAGAAACCGCTACTCACCCAAGAATAGGTGTCTCATTCCCAGTGTCCGATCGTACAGTATTCCGTGCGAATTATGGTACACACTGGCAATCAGTACCTATGTCTTATTTATATCTTTCAGATTCACAGCTATCAGCTGACATTCTTGCTGGTAACGCTACTGCATCTGAGAATCCTGCATTAAAACCTGAAAGATCAACTCAATATGAAATCGGTATTGAGCAACGTATTGGAGCATTTGCTTCATTAAAGGTTGAAGGATTCTATAAAGAGAGTAAAGACTATTTAACGCTTGCTAATCGTACAGAAGCATTCACTAACACAGGTGGTGCGGATACTCAGCAAAACTGGGCACAATACCAAAACGGTGACGTCATGGTATCCCAAGGTTTGACAACAAACTTTGAAATGCGCAGAACAAGAGGTTTGTACGCACAAGCTAATTATACATACTCAGAAGCTAGAGGTACTGGTTCATACGGTGGACAGAACTTCTACATTACTTGGATTGGTACAGATGATGGATATCCTAAAGCGATGAATCTATTAGATTACGACCAAACACATACAGCAAACGTAATTCTTGACTATAGATCACCTGATGCTACAGGTGCTTTAGCAAAAACAGGATTCAATGCAGTTATGAGTTTTGGTAGTGGTACTCGTTATACTCCATCTCAAATCTACAGTACAGTTTTTGAGAATCGCTGGGAGTTCCCGGAAGGACCAGTAAACTCAGGTACATTACCTGCATTTACAAACTTAGATCTTCGTGTTGATAGAGCCATTAGCCTAGGCGGTTTAACTGCCAACGCATATGTCGCTGTGTTTAATGCATTAGATAATGAGCAAGTTAATGATGTTTATCATGGTACTGGTAACGTAGCCGAAGATGGCTGGGTTGCTACTGAAAGTGGGCAACAATGGCTTGCCAATAGATTATCTGTCAATCCTGATGTAGATGCAGCTGCGATGTACGAGGACAACTTAGCGTTTCCTGGTAGATGGAACAGACCGCGTCAAGTAAGGGTTGGTTTAAACATTAGTTTTTAATTAAATAAGAAGGTAAAGAGGTAGATATGAAAATCTTAAAGAATATTACCGTATTCACATTGGTGATGTTGCTGTCAGTTTCTACTATACTTGAAGCGAGAGAAAAAAGTGTCTCTAACTTTAGTAGCAGCACATCTAACTATGTGGATTCTGTCGGTACGTTCGATGGGAATAAGATCTATGCCGATGTAGCCAATAATGGTCTTTTCTTGGATTACCATGTTTCTGGTGATTCAGCTTTAGAGTGGCCAAAGGGTACAGGAGTACACTCAATCTTCCAATCTGCATTATGGATGGGAGCAACAGTGAATGGATCTATTCGAACTATCGTTGGAGATTATACACAAGACATGGGTCCAGGCCCATGGGGCGGTGACCCGCTAGCTGCGGTACACAGAATCTACAAAGTAGAGAAGAGTATGTTAGCTTCTCCACTAGATTTTGCTGACTTCCAAGAGTGGCCAGTTGAATTTGGTGCGCCTTGGGTTGACGTAGATGGTGATGGAGTCTACACTCCACTTCCAGGCGGTACTGATCATCCTGAGTTTCTTGGAGACCAAGTACTTTGGTTTGTAAGTAACGATGGTGATCCAGCGTATAAGCTAAATTTTGGTACATCTCCATTAAATGTAGAAATTCAAACAACAATGTTTGGATTTGATAGACCTGACGTCTTTGGTGACATGGTGTTTTTAAAACAGCTTGTTATCAATTATGGTTCAGATGATTTAGTAGATACATACATGGGACTATGGTCCGACCCTGATTTAGGGTATGCTGGTGACGACTTTGTTGGTTGTGACGTAGCATTAGGAATGGGATATGTATGGAATGACGGAGACGATCAACAATATAGTACTTTAGATACTGGTACACCTGCTGCAGGATATGACTTCTTCCAAGGACCTATGGTTCCTTGTGAAGACGGAGATTCTGAAGAAGTATGTCCAACCGAAGGTGCTAAAATGTTTGGTACTCGTCACCCAGGAATGAAAAATCTAAAAATGTCATCTTTCGCATTCTACATTAATGGTGATGCGACTTACACAGACCCTTCAGATGAAACTGAAGGATATTTTTACTTACAAGGTTTAAGAAAAGATGGTAGTGCATATCCAGCTGAAATTGCAGGAGACCTATACGATCAGAGATTCTGTTTTTATGGAGACCCTAACGATTCAGCCGGTCACAGTACAGCTAACCCAGTTGATGGTAATTATGCAGCTTCTGCTGACAGACGTTTCCTTATGAGTGTTGGTCCGTTTACTATGGCTGCTGGAGACTCACAAGAAGTTGTGTTTGGTATTTTCCACGCAGCTGGTGGTGACGCACTTTCATCCGTGGCATATTTAAAAGAAGTTGATGCTCTTGCTCAAACCGCATATGACATTGACTTTGCATTGCCAGATTCTCCACCTTCTCCAAACGTAACTGCTAGTGCATTTGCTGACCAAGTTATTTTGGTATGGGATGACACTGCTGAAGATTATGTAGCAACTAGTGAAGTTGATTTAGATGCAAATGGTAACCCAACAAACTTTGTGTTTGAGGGATATAATGTGTATCAATATGAAACTGCAACTGGAGCTGGAGCAATGAAGAGATTAGCAACTTACGATATTGTAAATGGTGTCACAGAAATTTATGATACTGTATTTAATGCTGAACTTGGAGAAAATATTAGTATTAGAACACAGTTTGGATCAGATAGTGGACTAGCACAGTTCCATTCAATTACTACCGATGGATTAAATGGTAATTCAAGACTGATAACAAATAGAGCATATTATTATGCTGTAACAGCATACGGTTATAATGCAGATGGTATTCCTAAAACACTGGAAAGTAGCCCTGTATATTTAACTGTAAGACCTGAAGTTCCAAATACAATGACAGCTGGAGACGCAACCGCTTCTGCGGGTGATGTTGTATCAGCTGCACACGATGGTCCTTCACAGGGTTCTGTGGATATGATTGTTGTAGATCCTTCAAAATTAACTGGAGATGATTACGCAGTTACCTTTGATGATTTAATGCCTGATGGAACTGCTGCAGTAAACTGGACATTAACTAATGTTACTACTGGTGCTGTATTAGTTACTAACAACCCTGTTGTTGGTGGTGTTAATACTGCTTCTGGTTTAGAAGTTGGTCCTGGTGGTACTCCAGTAGTTGATGGTTTCCAAGTACAGGTTAATGGTCCTCAAGAAGACCTATTATCTGTAAGTGAGTGGGATCATGGTTGGAAAGAGAACCAAGTACTAAGAGACCCAGCGGTTTCTTATGTACCGTTCGCTAGTTTAGGACGTACAGGTTATATTATTGAAAATAGAGCTGGAGCTGCTTATTTACCTCCATATGAGCGTGACTTTGATAGATTTAACTATTGGGAGTCAGATGACGTGGAGCTTGATTTTAGCACCCCATCTCTTGGTTTTGACTATATTTATGAGTGGATTAACAGTTATGTTCCATTTTCTGCATATAGACATAATTTTGCTACTGGTCAAAAAGAGCAAATGTATGCAGGATACTGGGATTATGACCGTGATCTAGATTTTGAAGGTAGTTGGAATAGCGGATATTGGGCAGGACCAGTTTATGGTGCACCAGGATGGGAGCCAATCTACTGTTTTGTTGGTATGATTGCTACCCCATATGACCCGGCTTTAGAAGCCACATATATCGCTCTTGATGACTTAACTGCATCAGGAGGGTGTGGATGGGCTTCTGGTGGATTCTGTGACAACGTCACCACAAGTGGCGCTGGAATCGGTTATCCATATATGACAGCTACAATGTTTACGGATTATCTGGGTTCTAACGTACTACCTACAGAAGCAGGACATGCTTCATGGGGTAGTGGATTTAGCTCAGCTAGTTCTGTTGTCTGGCAAATGAGTAAACCAAATTCTTCAGCTGATACTTTTACCTTCTCAACAGCTGGTTTAGAAATGGTTTCAAATGATTACGATCCAGATAGAATTAGCGTATGGCCAAATCCATACTATGGATATAATCCGGAAGAAAGAGACGCTCTAGATAGAATGGTTATGTTCAGCCACCTTCCAACCGAAGGTCCTGCAACAATTAGAATCTTTGCTCTAGACGGTACTCTAGTAAGAACAATTAAGCATAACGATACAGGTACACAGCACACATATTGGGACATGAAGAATAATTTCGAACTTCCAGTTGCTAGTGGAATGTACGTAGCGCACGTAGAGACTAACAGAGGGGATAAAATCCTTAAGTTAGCTGTAATTCAACCAGAACAACGTCTCGACGTTTACTAGGATAAGGAGAATATAAAAATGAAAAATACATTTAAAATCTTCCTTGGATGCGCAGTGTTAGTTTCAGCTTTAACCGCTGGTACAGTAAGATCACAAGGTACTGCTGGTGCCTCACAGCTACTAATTCCAGTCGGTGCTGAAACAGTAGCACTGAGCGGAACTAACGTTGGTACGGTAGCTGGAGTAGATGCATTATTTACTAATGTAGCTGGTTTAGCTAGACACAACTCTGGGTTACAAGGAACAGTTTCAACCACCTCATACATTGCAGATATTGATGTAATGCATGCAGGTATGGTTGTAGCATTGGGAGAAACAGGTACATTTGGTATGACAATTAAAGCCCTTGATTTCGGTGAAATACCAAAAACTACTTCTTTCGCACCTGAGGGTGACGGACAGACATTCTCCCCAAGTTTCTTCACTGCAACGGCTGGATTTGCTAGAGCATTTTCAGACCGTGTTAATGTAGGCTTTGCAGGAAAATTAGTTTCTGAAACTATTGAAGAAACATCTGCTACAGGTATGGCATTAGATGTTGGGGTACAATATCGTTTTCCAAACCAACCATTAACATTTGGTGTAGCAATGAAAAATGTTGGAAGTAGAATGCATTATGATGGTATAAACTTAGATCAGGACATGGTTCCTGATGAATCTGAGTCAGGATCATCATCAGAGACATTTAGAATTGTTGCTGATAACTTCGCGTTACCAACAAGTTTAGATCTATCTGCTACTTACTCTTTATTAAATAATTTAGATGTAAGCGCAACTTTCACAAATCACTCATATCAAACCAACGTTTTAGCTCTAGGAGCTAAGTATAAGTTAGGTTCATCATGGTTTGGTGCAGCAACTTCAACAACTATTGGAGATGATGAAAAACCAACTGGTTTATCAGATGCTGATTGGGATGAATGGAGTGGTACATTTTGGGGCCTTACAATGGGTGCCGGAGTATCAATTCCAGTAGGTGACTACTTAATGCATGTTTCATATGCTATGAGAACCGCAAATGAGTACTTTGATGACCAAAGTACTATGCAGGTTACATTCGATTTTTAAAACTACTCGCATAGTTTATAAAATGAAATAGTTAAAGGGCTCAGAAATGAGCCCTTTTTCGTTACTATTCAAATAATAAATCGATATTATTTTTCAATAGTTCAGTAGGAATGTTTTGACCTAAAAAATACCTCCCATTGGAATCATCAAAAAATATTTCCCAATGTAAGTGGGCACCTTTGTCGTTTTTACGAGCACCAGAAGAGGTTCCTGTGTTACCTGAAAAACCAATAACATCCCCTTTTTTTACTTTAGTGCCAGCAATTAAATCATTTGGAATTGATGAAAGATGGGAGTACACAGTAATTGTTCTGAATTTATCTGTTATTGAAAAACCATGATCAATGACAACTGATTTTCCTAAGAGTATAAAATGATAGATATCATCAGGAGTTTTACCAACTTTAGCTGACATTTCTAAAAAAGTCTTATATGTATCAATATCTACATCTTCTTGAAATTGATTACTTCTTACAATAACCCCATCAAAAACTGCTCTAATGGGGTAGTTTAAAGGAGCAGAAAAGTCAACCCCCATATGTTGTCCAGACCTATATTCTCTTTTTGCGTTTGGTAACAAGTTTAAATATTCTGGAACAGTATAGCCTTCTGCAGGAAGAAGTAGTTTTGACTTTAACTCTTCTTCATGGAGATATATTTCTTCGTTGAAATAAAATAAATATCTATTTTTTTCATTTAAGATATCATTACTAGAAGATGGTACTGCACAAGCTCCTAAAAATATAATGCTTATAATATATAGATATTTAATTTTCATTTTTTTCAATTACATATGTTAAGCTATTATAAACAAATCCAACCTTCATGATATTATTATCCAAATCTGCCCAAATCATAATTACATCGTTATTTAAAATTACATCATTTATTGTATTATCAGTATCATCATTACTATCATTGTTTTTTTGTTTTATATCAAGCCTATATAGCCTTAAGCCTCCAGACTCTTCACTGAAAAGATAACGGACAGAAACCACTTCCTCGTCTAGTAATACATATTTATCTACCCAAATATCTTCTTCCGGTATTTTTTCAAACTTTAATATTGAAGCAATTAAATTATTCGACTTAAGATTCTGATCTTTATATTTAATATCTTCATTCAATAAAATTTCACCAAACCAATCTTTAGCAGATATTTCAATTACGTCATCTTCAATCTCAATACTAAGAACATTTTCTAATGCAAAGAGCTTAAAATCTTCACTTATCCAATATTCAAAAGATACTGATGAATTAATTTTATCGTTTGCCAATAATTGACAACAAAAAAAAGCTAAGATGTATACGGTTTTAATCAATTTATTAAAATTATTGAAGCTATAAAGAAATATAAGGCTACTCCTATTATATCAATTGCTGTTGTTACAAAAGGACCTGTTGAAATTGCAGGATCAAAATCAAACTTTTTCAAAATTATTGGGACACTGGCACCAACGGCAGTGGCTATTGCCATTGAACAAAAAATGCTAAGACCTATTACTAATCCTAGGTTAGACATATCTGTACTTGTGATATAATCTGCTGCAAAACCAATGATACTGCCATAGACTAGACCTAATAAACTTCCAACAATTAATTCTTTAAGAATAAGAGGAAAGGTATTACCCACATCAACTCTACCGGTTGCTAAACCTCTTACAACAATTGTTGAAGATTGGGTACCAACATTACCTCCAATTCCAATAATTACAGGAATGAAAGCAGCTAAGACAATAATTTGTTCTAATAATGAATTAAAGTAGCTTATTATTGCGGCAGCGCAAATACCCCCAATAAGGCTTGCAAGTATCCAAGGGGCTCTAGATTTTGCATTTTCTAAAGGTGATTTTAACAAGATTTCCCTATCTTTTCCAACACCAGCCATTTGAAGGAAATCCTCTGAAGCTTCTTCTCTAATAATATCTACTACATCATCAATAGTTACGATTCCCAAAAACCTGTTTTTTCTATTAACAACAGGAAGTGCAAGATAATTGTATTGTGCAACTTTTTTTGCTACTTCTTCCTGGTCTGTGCTCGTTGTTGCAGCTTGAATATCTTTGATCATTATTTCTCTTAATTTTTTTGAATTTTTTGAAGTTACTAATGTTCTTAAAGAAACAACACCAACAAGCTTTTCTTTATTATCTAAAACATAAAGATAAAATATTTTGTCATTTTCAGGGAAGGATTGCAATTTTTCAATACTCTTTTTAACGGTTGTGTTTTGATTTAATGTAAAAGTTTCTTTCGTCATGATACTTCCTGCACTGTCATCAGGGTAAGACATGATTTCTTCAACATCTTCTTTATCACCATGTTCAATTGCTGTTAAAATTTCTTCTTGTTTATTACTTGGAAACATTCCAATAATTGTCGCTTGATCATTTGTATCGAGATAGCCGAAAATTTTAGAAATATTTTTTACAGAATCATTTTTAAGAACATTTTCTATCAAAGATTCATCTAATTCTTCTAAAAGTCTCGCCTTATGAACAGAAGTTGGGCATAGAGCAAAAATCTTCTTTTGATCAAATTGATTTAGACTTCTCATGATTAGTGCTATATCTGCTTGGTGTGTGTTACGAAGTATTTTTGTGATATTACTATGTGCTCTTCTTCTTAAAAGCCGCTGCATGGTACTTCTGAGAATTGAAATTTCAGTGGAAAATATAGCTTTTTTCATTGTATTGGATTTTCTATAAATTAACTCTACTTTATAATAAATTAAAGTGATAGTAGATGGCCAAAATTACAAAACAAAGCGAAAACTTTTCAAAATGGTATACTGATGTTATTCTTGACGCTGATTTGGCTGATTACGGACCAGTAAAAGGCACCATGGTTGTTAAACCTTATGGATTTTCTCTTTGGACAAATATCAGAAATGGTTTAAATCAAATGATTGTTGATAGTGGGCACGAAAATGCATATTTCCCTCTTTTTATTCCTAAAAGTTTTTTAGAAAAAGAAGCAAAGCATGTTGAAGGATTTGCTAAAGAATGTGCTGTAGTTACTCATTCAAAGTTAATAGCAGAAGATGGCTCCCTTAAGGTTGATCCTGAATCTCAACTTGATGAAGAAATAATTGTAAGACCAACTTCAGAAACAATTATATGGCACATGTTCAAAAAGTGGATAACATCCTATAGAGATCTCCCCCTCAAGGTTAACCAGTGGGCAAACGTTGTTAGATGGGAAATGAGAACTAGGTTATTTCTAAGAACCTCTGAGTTCTTATGGCAAGAAGGCCATACAGCTCATGCCACAAAAGAAGAAGCAATGAAAGAAACACTTCTAATTGTTGATATCTATCAAAAATTATTTGAAGAATACTTAGCTATTCCAACAGTGATTGGAAGAAAATCTAATCTTGAAAGGTTTGCTGGCGCAGATGAAACGTTTTCAATTGAAACCATGATGAGAGACAAAAAGGCTTTACAGGCTGGTACCTCCCACTATTTAGGAACAAACTTTGGCTCAGCATTTGATGTAAAATTTCAAAACAAGGATAATAAAGAGCTTCCTGTTTATGCTACGAGCTGGGGAGTTAGTACAAGAATGGTAGGTGCATTAATAATGGTCCATGGAGATGATAAGGGATTAAAGATCCCACCAAAAATTGCCCCAATCCAAGTTGTCATTATTCCAATAAACCCTAAAAATGAAAAACAAGAAGAGTTTGCTAACTTTATAGCTAGGGTTAACCAAGGCCTTAATGATATAAATGTTAGAACTTTTATTGATGATTATAACGAGAGCCCTGGATTCAAATTTAATAAATGGGAGCTTAAGGGGGTGCCAATAAGAATTGAAATAGGCTTAAAAGAGCTAGAAAATACGGAAGTTACTGTTTGTAGAAGAGACAATTCAGAAAAACATCAAGTAAAAATAGATAAAATTGATGAAATCCCTATTATATTACAAAATATTCAAGATGGCCTTTTTAATAACGCAAAAACCTTTATGGATGAGAATACATGTACCTTAAACTCTTTTGACGATTTTATAAAAACTTTATCTTCCGACAACCAATTTATAAAGGCATATTGGGATGGGACAGATGATACTGAACTTCAAATAAAAGAAAAAACTAAAGCAACAATTCGTTGTATATTAGAAGACAATGAAGACTCCACTAACAAGTGCATTTTTTCAGGGAAAACTGCAAAGCACTTGGTGATTTTCGCCAAGGCTTACTAATGAAGTGAAAAATATTAACAATATTTCAAAATTAATTTTTTTTCTACTCACTATAACCATAATCTACTTTTTAACATGGCCAGTTCCTGTAGAGCCAAATTCATGGAAAAGCCCAAGAGATAGTAGAACTGACCCCTTATATTCTTTAAATGAAAAATTAAAAGGTATAAAGATATTTTGGGATAACGATGGATATAGCGGACCTGAAGATATAATACTTAAAAATGAAAAAATTTATGTAGGCTATGATAATGGTATAATAATGAATAGCGACGGTATTTTTTCAAATACAAAAGGCAGACCTCTTGGTATGGCATTTGATTTAGAAGAGAATTTAATCGTTGCAGATGCCATTCAAGGCCTTCTTTTAATTGATGAGAGAGGCACAGTAAGTACTCTGTCAGTTCAATCTGATTCAGACAATATACCGTTTAGGTTTGTTGATGATTTGGATATTGCAAGCGACGGCAAAATTTATTTTTCAGATGCATCATATAAGCATGGATATGGAGATGATAGGTTGGAAATCTTTGAACACTCTCCAAATGGTAGGTTGTTAGTATACGATCCAGCCAAGAAAACAACAACAACCTTATTAAAAGACTTATACTTTGCAAATGGAGTAGCTCTCAGTAGTGATGAGTCCTTTGTTTTGGTTAACGAAACAAATATGTATAGAATACAAAAATATTGGTTAAAAGGAGATAAAGCTGGAACGGCAGAAATTTTTATAGAAAACTTGCCTGGTTTTCCCGATAATGTATCTTCAAACAAAAAAGGTATCTTTTGGGTTGCTCTATTCAATCCAAGAAACGACTTTGTTGAAATGTCATCTGATAAACCATTTCTAAGAAAAATGGTATTAAGGCTTCCAGAATCATTACAACCACAACCAACTAAACATTCTTATGTTCTTGGCATAGATGAACAAGGTAAAGTAATATATAACTTACAATATAAATCAGATGATGCCTATTCCCCCATTACTAGTGTTAGGCAATATAAAAATGATTTATATTTTGGGAGCTTAACACATTCAGGTTGGGGTAAAATAGAAGTTCCAAAATGAAAATAAAAACTCACGCATTTGTACTTAAGACCACAATTTTCAAGGAGTCAAGTTTAATAATTAGACTTTTCACTAAAGAAAAGGGTAAATCCACCTATATTGTTAAAGCGGCCATGAGACAAAAATCACCTAATAAAGCAATATATCAACAACTAAATGAAGTACAAATTGATTACTCACATTATCCAAAAAGACAAATTCATCCAGTTTACAATACTAAACTTTTAAATGATTGGCCTCAAATATGTAAAGATCTTAAAAAGACAGTATTATGCACATCAATGCTTGAGATAATAGATAAAACATTTGACGACAATATCCCTGATAAAAAGACTTATAAAGCTTTGGCTACAATTATAAAATATTTTAATAATTTCGATACAAATTTGAATAATGCATTCTATTATTTTCTATTACATTTTCTCAAAAATAGTGGTTATGATATTTTAAATGCTAAAGAACATCCAATTATTATAAGATTTAAAAGTGAAAACACAAATATTCTAAATGACTTAAATAGTATTTTTAATATGGACTTTAATCAACAAGAAGAAAATACTAAAAAAACAAATTATGATAAAAAAATAATGACCCAGTTTATGTCAGAATTAGTGAAATATCACTTCCCAGATGCGAAATCTTTTAAAGTAGCAAAAGATTTATTTAATTAGATGAAGAGTCATTTATCTTAAAGACTCTCTCTCCAGGTTTAACCATTTTTAACTTTTCTCGAGCAATTTTTTCTATATATTTTTCATCATACTTTAATTTTTCTTCTTCTTTTTCCAGAACAGATATTTGATTTCTAAGACTATTTATTTCGTTTTGAATCTTTAACTTTTCTTTTTTCAAAGACCACAAATTAATTAGCCCTCTATCACTAAACAAAATCAGAGAGAAACAGCCAATAAAGATGACAACCATAAGCACGTTAGTTAGTGATAAAAAAGACTTCATTTTATGAAACTTAAATTAGTACAAAACTTTGGTAACTCAAGCTTCTCTTCAATTCGTAAAAGCCGATTATATTTAGCGGTTCTATCTGAGCGACAAACAGATCCAGTCTTGATTTGACCACCACCCATAGCAACTGCTAAGTCTGAAATAAAAGTATCCTCTGTTTCACCTGATCTGTGTGAAATTATATAATTACATCTATTTGATTTTGCAATATCAATTGATTCAATTGTTTCTGTTAAGGTACCTATTTGATTTAATTTAATTAATATTGAATTAATTGATTTTTTATCAATTGCTTTTTTTAGTTTTTTTGGATTGGTAACTGTTAAATCATCACCAACAATTTGTATTTTGTCACCTAAGGCTTTATTTAAAACTGTCCACCCATCCCAATCATTTTCGTCTAATCCATCTTCAATTGAAACAATAGGATATTGACGTATAAGATTTTCATAAAAAGAAACCATACCATCTGTATCAAGAATATTTCCATCAACCTTAAGGTGATACTTTCCTTTTTTATAAAAACTCGAAGCAGCTACATCAAGCGCGAGTGAAATATCCTTCCCAATTTCAAAACCAGATTTTTCAATAGAACCTAATAATAGTTCAATCGCGTGGTCATTTGATTTTAGTGCAGGAGCAAATCCTCCTTCATCCCCCACTGCAGTATTTAGTCCTTGTTTTTTTAAATCATTCTTTAAACAGTGAAAAACCTCAGACCCCATTTGAATTGATTGTGAGAAGCTTTTAGCTCCGTGTGGGAATAACATAATTTCTTGAAGATCTGATCCTTGGTCAGCATGCATTCCACCATTTAATACGTTAATCATAGGAACAGGCATTATATTACTTTTGGGACTTATGTATTCATATAATGGCTTATTAAAAAAAGATGAACTAGCCACAGCACATGCCATTGAAATGCCTAAGCTCGCATTTGCACCATATGTACTTTTGTTTGAGGATCCGTCAAGATTATTTAGAAATTGATCAATAAGTTTTTGATCGCTTGCGTCTTTACCAATTAGAGCAGGACCATAATGATCAATAACATTTTTTACTGCTTTTAATACACCTTTTCCATGAAATCTGTCCTTATCATTATCACGTAATTCTAAAGCTTCAAATTTTCCAGTAGAAGCTCCGGAAGGAACAGCAGATATACTAGTATGTCCTGAAGCTGTGATTTCTACTTCAATCGTAGGAAATCCTCTTGAATCTAAAATTTCTCTTGCATGGACTTTTTCAATTATTGGTTTGAGTTTTTCTCTCATCAAAAAAGTTAATGTCAATTAACGTCATATGAAATAATAGAATTCAACATTTTTTGTGAATACTCAATAAAAATAGATGTAAGTATAGTATTATTTATTTGAATAACAATGCTTGAAAAAGGTTGATTACGCCAAAAAAAGAAACTATAATTATAAATAAAATGAATTTTTGGCAACTTTTTAAAGAATTTAATCATATTGACATGATTAATGATGGGGGCAAAAAAACTATAAGTTTGTAGGTTTTTTGCCTTTTTTTTAACTAGTTATTAACTAATCAAGGAGGAATAACATGGCTTCATGGGATTCAATGTTGACTAATGCGTTAGACGGTTTAACAAGCGTTGTAAAAGCTGCAATTATCTTTTTTGTCTTTGCAGGTATTCTTTTCGACACGCCGGTTGATGCTTTAGGTGGTATAATGGGTTTTGTAGATACTTTTCTTAATAGTGGATTAACGGGACTTCTTGTTCTGGTGGTATTTTTATCACTATTATAAAGATCAGTACTTACTAATAAATAGAGCTCCTCTTATTGAGGAGCTCTAAAAGCTCGAAGGAGAAAACATAATGAAAAATCAGATAAAACAAATAAATGATTTTTTAAGCATGATAACAGGCTTACTAATCAATTTGATTGTTGCTGGTACTATTATTGGTATACTTTACGATGATATCTTTGGTGTTATTGCGGGCATTGGTAGTGCAGTGAACGCAATTGGAGATGGTGGAGTTGCTGGTTTAGTAGCAGTTTTGATTGTTGCAATGTTGATGAAAAAATAATTTAGTTTTCTTCCACATTGACTTATATACAAAAGGGCTCAAAATTTGAGCCCTTTTGTATAATTTTTATAATAATTTAAACTGTGAAATCATTCAGTACATATTTATGTTTATTTTATATTATTTTGTCCTCTCAATTATTTCCAAATACTAAAACAAAACTAAAATTTTTTGAAAATAAAGTATTGATTGGTGAAATAAATACCATACAAAACAAACAACTTTTTTCATTGAATGATTTTATTAAACTAACTAATTCAAAAAACTTTACAAATGATAAGACGGAAAAAATAGAATTTTACATTGATAATAAAAAAATTAAAATTACAAACCAAATTGCATTTATAGTCGTTGATGATAGTCTTTATCAGCTTTCATCAAAAGTAGTAATGCAAGACAATAATTATTATGTTCCTGCTGAATCTTTTTTTAACATAATTAATAATTTATCCACGTCAAGTTCACTAACATTAAAAACTAATCAGATTAGTTTATCAAGGCTTATTGAAATACCTAAAAAAATAGTGAAAGTTGATCTAAAAAATGAGAAGAAAAAATGGGAATTTAAGACCATTGTTATTGATGCAGGACATGGAGGAAAAGACCCCGGCGCAGTTGGATACAGAGGAACTAAAGAAAAAGATATTGCACTAGATGTTGCAAAAAGGCTAGAAAAAAAATTGATCAAAAATATGGATGTAAAAGTAGTAATGACAAGAGATGAAGATGTTTTTCTGAGATTAAGCGACAGAACCAAGATAGCTAACGAAAATAATGGAAGTCTATTTATAAGTATTCATACAAATGCAGCAGAAGATAGAAGAGCTAGTGGATTTGAAACATTCTTGATTGGGCGAAGTAAAAATGAATATGCTGCAAGAGTTGCAGCGCGAGAAAATGCTGTATTAGAACTAGAAGGCATACCAGGTCAAGCATTGACAGGTGAAGATTTAATTCAAGCAACAATTGCCCAATCAGGTTTTGCCATTTATAGTGAGACTTTTGCTGATTTAGTACAAATAGAAATTAAAAAGAGAGTGCAAAGCAGGGATCGGGGTGTAAAACAGGCAGGATTTGTGGTTCTTGCACGTGCTTCTATGCCAAATGTTTTAGTTGAGTTAGGATTTATTTCCAATCCTTCAGAAGAAAAAAAGTTAAGAAGTCCTCAATACAGAGATCAATTAGCGACAGCAATTTACCGAGCAGTGCAACGGTACGAAAAAGCGTTATAAACAATGATTGATTCCACCTTAGAATATTTATATCAACTACATAATAGAGGAATAAAGTTAGGATTAGAGAACATTAATAAAATTCTGCATGAATGTGATGAACCTCATAATAAATTTAAATCAATTCATTTAGCTGGTACGAACGGTAAAGGTTCAACAGCATCTATAATAGCAAAAATTTTACAAAACGCTGGTCTGAAGGTTGGACTCTATACATCCCCTCACCTATTAAACTTTAATGAAAGAATCAGAATAAATGGATTAACTATAAGTAATGATGAAATAATAAATTTTACCAAAAAACACAGAAATTTTTTTGAAAAGCATTCAATTACATTTTTTGAAGCTACTACAGCAATGGCTTTTAATTATTTTAGAAAAAATAATGTTGACATTGCCATAGTAGAAACAGGCCTTGGGGGAAGATTAGACTCAACAAATGTTTTATCACCTATTCACACTATAATTACTGAAATTGACTTTGACCATACACACCTTTTAGGCGATTCGGTTGAAGAAATAACCGCAGAAAAATGTGGTATTATTAAAAATTCTGTACCAAATACAACAATAAATACCAAGAGTAATATAGCTGAGATAATCGAAAAATTTTCAAAAAAACAAAATACTAAAACAAATTATATTGATAAAGAAAAGATTAATTTAATTGAGCATAAAACCAGTTCACTTCATCTAAAATTTAAAGACAAAATTTATATTCTTCCTCAAGCAGGATCTTTCCAAGCTGAGAACGCAGTGTTAGCAATTGAAACAATAAAAAATGAGTTTGAAAATATTAGCGATTCTCAAATTCAAGAAGGTTTAGATCAATGGTTTTGGCCAGGAAGAATGCAACAAATGGAGGAAGACATATTTTATGATGTAGCACATAATTCTTCTGGAATTAGTGTATTATCATCAGACTTATTTCACATTTACAATAAAAAACCTATCGGGTTAGTTGTAATGAAGAACGACAAAATTAGACCGGAAATCATAGACCTATTCAAAGATAAATTTGAAGAATTAATTATTTCAACAATTCAATCAAAAGATATTCTTTCAGAAAAGGATATAAATTCAAATAAAGGCCTAAAAAATTTTCAGTTTATCAATAGTTTATACGATGCACTGGAGTTAATAAAAAATAAAAAATTTGATGGACCAAAAGTTATATTTGGGAGCCATTATGTTGCCAAGCAAGTCTATAACTATTTTGATTTTTCCTTTGACAAAGGCAATATATAGTGTAATTTGTATTTCAAGGTGACTCTCCCCTATGAATTTTCACAACAATCGAGGAATTATGAAACTAACTGAATTAAAAGAAAAGAAATTGATAGAACTAAAAGAAATAGCAAAAAAAATGGAAATTGAAAAATCATCAACTATGTCAAAAGATGAACTTATTAGTACTATTTCTTCAAAGGAAAAACCTGAAAGTGTAGAAAATAAAAAACCTTCTGGAGATATTAAAAAACAAAGTAGTGAAAAGATGGCTGCAGGTGTTTTAGAAATTTTACCTGATGGATACGGATTTTTAAGAAGTGTCAATGATAATTATTTACCTGGACCCGAAGACATATATGTGAGCCCATCTCAAATCAAAAGATTTAAGCTTAAAACCGGACATTTTGTTGAAGGAAGCACAAGAGCACC